>CAIKLM010000134.1 GCA_903828235.1 uncultured beta proteobacterium
CCCGCGAAGGACATCCAGAACAAACCGACAGGAGCAAGCAGCTACAGTTGTCCACAGCCGGGATCACGCGATCCCGGCTACCAGCCCTGGGTCAAAGTTCAGTCGGCAGGGTGGGTCAAAGTTCGATCGGCGCGGACAGCCATGTCCGCCCCTGAGTGCCTGGGGGCAGTGTAGAAAAGTCAGGCACAAAACGCAACAACGGAACAACAATCCGTTGGTCTGAAGAGCTAAGACTTTGATTTCAAATGTTTGTTTTCAGCGGTGGACTGGTTGCGGGACAGCAGCGGGGCGATGACGGTGATTTTTTGGGCGGTTTCGGCCGCCGTTGCCGTTCTACTCGGCTCGATGGGCGCAGGTCGGCGATGTGCAAAACCCGGCCGGCCCGTCAACGTCATGCCCGACAGCTTTGGGGCAGTGTCCCGCCAGTGTCCCGCCGGCCCTGCGACAGAAACGAAACAGCCACCGACGATTTCTCGTAAGTGGCTGTCGTGTAAAGCTTAAATTTGGTGGCGCTTCAGGGATTTGAACCCCGGACCTGCGGATTATGATTCCGTCGCTCTAACCAACTGAGCTAAAGCGCCTGAGCCCGCGATTATATCCCGCAGCCTGCGGCGGGTGTGAAGGGCCCCACCGTCCGCAGCCGCAGGCCCCACGCCGATGTTCAGCTTCTTCCGCAAGAAGGCGCCGCCCCCCGCCGCCCCGCCCGAGGCCCTGCCGGCACCCGTTGCCGACACCGCACCGGTCGCCCAGGCGGTGCCTGCCCCGGCACCCGCCCCGGAACGCAGCGGCTGGCTCGGCCGCCTGGCCCATGGCCTTCGAAAGACGGGCTCCAGCCTGTCGCAGGTCTTCACCGGCACGAAGATCGACGACGCCCTGTATGAAGAGCTCGAGTCGGCGCTCCTGATGGCCGACGCCGGCGTCGCGGCCACCGAAGCGCTGCTGGCCGACCTCAAGCGCCGCGTCAAGGACCACAAGGCCACCGATCCCGGGGCCGTGAAGGCGCTGCTGGCCGATGCCATCACCGACCTGCTGTCGCCGCTGGAGAAGCCGCTCGTCGTCGGCGAGGCCACGCCCACGGTGATCATGGTCGTGGGCGTCAACGGCGCCGGCAAGACCACCAGCATCGGCAAGCTCACGCGCCACCTGGCCGAGTCGGACACCAAGGTGCTGCTGGCCGCGGCCGACACCTTCCGCGCCGCCGCGCGCGAGCAGCTCGCCGTGTGGGCCGGGCGCAACCAGGTCGAGATCGTCAGCCAGGACAGCGGCGACCCCGCAGCCGTGAGCTTCGACGCGGTGCAGGCCGGCCGCGCGCGCGGCTGCGACGTCGTCATCGCCGACACCGCCGGCCGCCTGCCCACGCAACTGCACCTGATGGAGGAGCTCAAGAAGATCCGCCGCACCATCGCCAAGGCGCAGGAGGGCGCGCCCCACGAGGTGCTGCTCGTGGTCGACGGCAACACCGGCCAGAACGCGCTGGCGCAGGTGAAGGCCTTCGACGCCGCGCTGGGCCTGACGGGTCTGGTGGTGACCAAGCTCGACGGCACCGCCAAGGGCGGCGTGCTGGCCGCCATCGCGCGATGGGGCGCCACGCGGCCGGGCGGGCCGGTGCCGGTGTACTTCGTCGGCGTGGGCGAGAAACTCGAAGACCTGCAGACCTTCCACGCGCGCGAGTTCGCGCAGGCGCTGCTCGGCTAGCGCTGCGGCGCGGGCTCGTTGTCCTCGTAGAAGCTGCTGGGCACCGGCTCCTGGGCCTGGTCGAAGGCGGCCTCGGCCGCGGCGCGGTCGCCCTCGGACAGCGCCTCCTCAATGTCCGGCAGCGGGATCAGCGGCATCGGCCGCGAGCTGCCGGGCTGGGACGCAAGGCCGGGGCCGGCCGGCTGCAGCACGTGCGCCATGGCCTGACGCACCTCGGCGACGCTGGGGAGTTCGCCCTCGCGCCACTCGTGCACGCGGATGCGGGCGGCGCGCAGCACGCGCGCCATGCGCTCGTGCCGCCGGCGCGAGCGGACGCTCTCGTTGGCGGCGCGGATGTCGATGACGGCCAGCACCCGCGAGCCGCTGTCGCAGATGAGCAGGTCGGCGCTCAGGGAGCCCACGCGCTGCAGCCAGGTGGCGTAGCTGTGGCGCGCCGGCACGCGCAGGAAGCGCGACAAGGGCACCTGCCCCAGCACCAGATAGCCCGGCATGGCGCGCTTGAGCAGTTCGAACGCCTGGCGCTCGGTGATGCTGAGCACGCGCGCGGCCTCGGGCGGCCAGTCGTCGACGGTGTCCAGCGCGTCCCGGTCGGGTGGCGCCTGCGCCCGCCGGGCGGCGCGGCGCCGCAGCACCAGCCAGGCCAGCAGCAGGAGCACGGTCAGCGCTGCGGCGTACAGCGACAGGAAATCCATCCGGGCTGGGTGCGAGAAGGGTGAGAAAACGGCGGGAACCTGCAGCTTCGGCTGCAACGGCCGCCGCCACAAGGGCGGCCGGCACAACAGGCGTATCGAAGTGTCAGCGCGGCAGGCCCGGGAAGCCGCCGCCCGGGCCGCCACCCATCCCGCCGCCGAAGCCGCCCCCCATGCGTTTCATCATCTTCATGAGGCCGCCGCCCTTCATCTTCTTCATCATCCCCTGCATCTGCTCGAACTGGTTGAGCAGGCGGTTCACCTCCTGCACCGGCACGCCGGCGCCGGCGGCGATGCGGCGCTTGCGGCTGGCCTTGAGGAGCTCGGGCTTGCGGCGCTCCAGCGGCGTCATCGAGTGGATGATGCCCTCCATGCGCCGCACGTCGCGCTCGGCCTTGCCGAGGTCGGCGCCCTGGGCCTTGGCGGTGAGCTGGCTGGGCAGCTTGTCCATCAGGCCCGACAGGCCGCCCATCTTCTTCATCTGGCTGATCTGGGCGAGGAAGTCCTCGAGGTCGAAGCCGCCGCCGCTCTTGACCTTCTCGGCCAGCTTCTGTGCCGAGGCAAGGTCGACGCCCTTCTGCACCTCCTCGACCAGCGCGACGATGTCGCCCATGCCCAGCACGCGGCCGGCGTGGCGCTCGGCGTCGAAGACCTCCAGGCCGTCGATCTTCTCGGAGACGCCCGCGAACTTGATCGGTGCGCCCGCGACCTGCCGCACCGACAGCGCCGCGCCCCCGCGGCTGTCGCCGTCGAGCTTGGTCAGCACCACGCCCGTCAGCGGCAGCGCCTCCCGGAAGGCGCGGGCGGTGTTCACCGCGTCCTGGCCCTGCATGGCGTCGACGACGAAGAGCGTCTCCACCGGGTCGAGTGCCGCGTGCAGTTCGCGGATCTCGGCCATCATGGCCTCGTCGATGGCCAGGCGGCCGGCGGTGTCGACGAGCAGCACGTCGAAGTAGTGGCGCCGGGCGTGGTCGAGCGCGGCCAGCGCGATGTCGCGCGGGCGGTCGGTCGGCTGCGACGGGAACCACTCCGCGCCGGCCTGCGCCGTCACCGTCTTCAGCTGCTCGATGGCCGCCGGGCGGTACACGTCGGCCGAGACCGTCAGCACCTTCTTCTTGCGCCGGGTGATCAGGTGCCGGGCGAGCTTGGCCGTGGTCGTCGTCTTGCCCGCACCCTGCAGGCCGGCCATCAGGATGACCGCGGGCGGCTGCGCGGCGAGGTTCAGGTCCGACACGCCCTCGCCCATCGTGGCGGCGAGCTCCTTGTGCACGATGCCTACCAGCGCCTGGCCCGGGTTGAGCGAGCCCGCCACCTCGGTGCCCAGCGCCTTGTCCTTGACGCGGGCGATGAAGTCGCGCACCACGGGCAGCGCCACGTCGGCCTCGAGCAGCGCCATGCGCACCTCGCGCAGCATGTCCTGCACGTTGCTCTCGGTGATGCGGGCCTGGCCGCGCATCGTCTTCACGAGCCTGGAAAGCCGATCGGTGAGGTTGCTGGCCATGGGCGCTCGTGAGGTGGGGGAGGGGAGGGGGTGCCGCGTGGCACACTGCCGGCCATGATTTTATCGACCGGCTCCCCCGTGCTCGCCCCAGGTGGCAGCCTGCTGCTGGTGCTGGTGGCCTCGGGGCTGTACCTGCTGGCCACGGTGCCGGCGGCCTCGTGGGGGCGGTTGTCGGCCGTGGGCCTGCTGGGCGGCTTCGTGCTGCATGCGCTGCTGCTGCTGATCGACATCGGTGGCCTCGGGCAGCCGACACCCGGCGCGCGGCTGGGTTTCGGGCCGGTGCTGTCGACGGCGGTGTGGATGGTCATCGCGGTCTATGCCGTCGAGAGCCGGCTGCTGCCCGTGCCCGTGGTGCGCCAGTGGCTGGGGCTCGCGGGCATCGTGGCCGTGCTGCTGGCCGCCAGCTTCCCAGGCGACCCGCGGGTCATGCACTCGACGCTGGCCCCCGTGCACTTCGCGCTCGGAGTGGGCTCCTACGGGCTGTTCGGCGCCGCGGTGCTGCATGGGCTGTGGCTGGACGCCGCCGAGCGCCGCATGCGCACCGCCGGTGCCGCGGCGCTGGGCCACGGCCGCCCGCCCGGCATGCCGCTGCTGCAGCTCGAGCGCATCACCTTCCGCTTCGTCGAGGTCGGCTTCATCGTGCTGACGGCGACGCTGCTGCTGGGCATCGTCACCAGTTTCGCGGCGCCGCAGGGCCGCTGGCTCGAGCACAAGACGGTGTTCTCGGTGCTGGCCTGGGCCGTGATCGGGGGGCTGCTGCTGGGCCGCCGCGTGCGTGGCTGGCGGGGCCGCCAGGCGACGCGCTGGCTGTACAGCGGCGCCGTGCTGCTGCTGCTGGGGTACGCCGGGTCGCGCTTCGTGCTCGAGGTCGTGCTCAACCGCGGCGGCGCCTGAGCGCGCCATGCTGTTGCGACCGCGATGAAATTCGTCGTCCTGCTGCTGGTGCTGGTGGGGGCCTTGGCCTGGCTGGGCGTGTCGCGCCGGCGGCGCCCGCCCGGGGGTGCCGACGAGCCGCCCCGTCGCGGCAGCGGCGAAGGCCGCGAGTCGCCGCAGGTCATGGTGTCGTGTGCCCATTGCGGCGTGCACCTGCCGCAAGTCGATGCCCTGTTCGACGCTGCCGGCCGCCCCTACTGCGGCGAGGCGCACCGCCTGGCCGGCCCGCGCCCGGGGGCCTGAGGCCCGCCCGCGCCGCGATGGATCCTCGCGAGGCCGACCGCCGCCGCGGTGATCGCCGCCAGGGTGACCGCCGGAGCAACGGCCGCCGGGCCGAGGACCACGACGCCGCCGCGGCCGATGCCGCCGAGGCGTCGTGGTTCGGCAGCAGCGCGCAACCCGGCGGCGACAGCCGCTTCCTCGACCGCGAGGTGCACCGCCTGCGCAGTGCGCAGGACACCGCCTTCGGCCGGGTGGTGCGCGCCTACGTCGCGGCCCGCGCCGCCATCGGGCTGAGCCTGGTGGCGGTGCAGGGCATCAGCGCCTGGACGGGCACCCGCCAACCCGAGTGGGCGGTGCTGGTGGCGCTGGCCTATGCGGCGCAGGCCATCTCGCTGTGGTTGCTGCCTCGCCTGAGGGCGCTGGCCGAGCCGGCGAGGCTGGGCTCGCAGCGGCGGCTGCAGTGGCTGTCGACGATCGGCGTCGACGTGCTGGCCTTCTCGCTGCTGCACGTGCTCGAGGTGGGCGTGAGCTTCAACTTCGCGGCGCTGCTGGTGCTGCCGGTGCTGATGGCCGGGGTGCTGATGTCGCGTGTGCGGGCGCTGGGCACCACGGCCGCCGTGACGCTGCTGCTGCTGCTGACGGCCTGGCGCGGCGGGGGCGACTCGCCCACCGTGATGCTGCAGTCGGGGCTCGCGGGCCTGGGGCTGTTCGTGATCGCGCTCTTGGCCAGCGAGTTGGCGGGCCGCCTGTCGCGCGAGGAGCTCGCCGCGCGCGAGAGCCTGGAGCTGGCGCGCCAGCAGGCGCAGCTCAACCGGCTCGTGATCGAGGAGATGGCCGATGGCGTTCTGGTGGTCGATCGCGCGCTGCAGGTGCGCGCCGCGAACCCCGCCGCGCGCGCGCTGCTGGTGGACCAGGGCCTGTCGCCGCCGGCTCCGTTTGCGCTCGATCGCCTGCCGGCCTGGGCCACGTTGTGGCAGGCGGCGCAGCAGGCCCTGGCCAGCGGCCAGTGGCCCGAGGCGGGTCAGGACGTGGTGCTGGCCTTCGGCCAGGGCCACACGCGCACCTTGCGCCTGCGGGTGCGCTTCATGCGCCCCCGCGGGGTCGAGGTCGCGTCGTCGGAACCGGCGGCGGTGCTGCTGCTCGAGGACCTGCGCACGCTGCAGGCGCGCATCCGCCAGGAGAAGCTGGCCGCGATGGGTCGGGTCTCGGCAGGCATCGCGCACGAGATCCGCAACCCCCTGGCCGCCATCGCGCAGGCCAACGCGCTGCTGCTCGAGGACCCGCTGCAGCCGGCGCAGCAACAGCTGGCGGCGATCGTGGCCGACAACGTGCAGCGCCTGAAGCGGCTGGTCGATGACGTCATGGAGGTCGCGCCCGGGGCGGTGTCGCCGCCGCAGGCCATGGACGCCGCCACCGCCGTGGCGCAGGCCGCGGCGGACTGGGCGCGCACGCAGGGCCTGCCGATGGGCCCTCCCAGCGCGCTGCGCTCCGAGTTGCACCCGGCCCCGCTGGGCGTGGCCTTCGATCCCGAGCACCTGCGCCGCGTGCTCGTGAACCTGCTCGACAACGCGCTGCGTCACGCCAGCGGCGAGCCCGGCTCGGTGTTCCTGCGGCTGACGCCGCAGGGCGAGGCCACCGTGATGCTGTCGGTTCTGTCCGACGGCCCGCCCATCGCGCCCGAGGTCGAGCGCCGCCTGTTCGAGCCGTTCTCCTCGACGCGCAGCCGTGGCACCGGACTCGGCTTGTATATTTGCCGCGAGCTGTGCGAGCGCCACGGCGCCAGCATCGAGTACCTGCCCCTGCCCGCGGCCGAGCGGCTGCGCAACGAGTTCACCGTGCGCCTGCGCCGCGTCCCCCTGTCGGGGCCGGCGCCCGCGCTGCCGCTGGCCTGAAGCGGCCCCTCCTGCAGCCATCGCGATCCCAGCGCACCCCGCCGCCCGTGTCCACCTCGCCCAACCCCCGCCTGCTGGTCGTCGACGACGAGCCCGACCTGCGCACGCTGTACGAGCTGACCCTGCTGCGCGAGGGCTACGACGTCGACAACGCGGGCTCGGTGGCCGAGGGCTGGGCGATGCTGCAGGAGCGCGGCCCCGGCGGCTATCAGCTGCTGATCACCGACATGCGGCTGCCCGACGGCAGCGGCCTGGACCTGCTGCACCAGCTGGAGGCCTCGGGCCGCCCCGAGAAGGCCGTCGTCATCACCGCCTACGGCTCGCCCGAGAACGCGGTCGAGGCGCTGAAGGCCGGCGCCTACGACTACCTCACCAAGCCGGTCGACCTGCGGCAATTCCGGGCCGTGGTCGCGTCGGCGCTGGGCCGCGTGCCCACGCCGGCGAGCGCGCGCGCGATGCCGCCGACGGGCCAGCCCCGGCGGCCGGCGCTGCAGCGGCTGCTCGGCGACTCCGCGGCCATGCAGCAGGTGCGCTCGCTGGTGGAGAAGGTGGCGCGCAGCATGGCCCCGGTGCTGGTGCACGGCGAGTCGGGCACGGGCAAGGAGCTGGTCGCGCGCGCCATCCACGACTGCTCGGCGCGCGCCGGCGGGCCCTTCGTGGCCGTGAACTGCGGCGCCATCCCCGAGAACCTGCTCGAGGCCGAGTTCTTCGGCTACCGCAAGGGTGCGTTCACCGGCGCCAACGAGGACCGCGAGGGCTTCTTCCAGGCGGCCCAGTCGGGCACGCTGTTCCTCGACGAGATCGGCGACCTGCCGCTGGCCATGCAGAGCAAACTGCTGCGCGTGATCCAGGAGCGTGCCGTGCGCCCGCTGGGCGGCACGGCCGAGCAGCCGGTGAACGTGCGCATCGTCAGCGCCACGCACCGGGACCTGGGGGCCGAGGTGCAGGCCGGCCGCTTCCGCCAGGACCTCTTCTACCGCCTCAACGTCATCCGCATCGTCGTGCCGCCGCTGCGCGAGCGGCTCGACGACGTGCCGGCCATCTGCCGCGCGGTGGTCGAGCGCATCGCCCGCGATGCCGGCGTGGCCGCACCGCCGGTGCTCGCCCCCGAGGCCGAGCGGCGGCTGCTGCGCCACGCCTTCCCGGGCAACGTGCGCGAGCTCGAGAACCTGCTGCACCGGGCGCTGGCCCTGGCCGCCGGCTCGTCCCTCGGCGTCGATGACCTCGGCCTGCCCGACGAGGCTGCAGCCGACCACGCCGGCCCCGACGCCGGCCCGGTGGCCTTGCGGGGCAGCGCTGGCGCCGTCGGGTCCGTGCCCTTGGCGGCCGCCGCTGACGCAGCGGGCGAAGGCCCCTTGCCCAGCGACCTTGTGGCCTACCTCGACGAGGTCGAGCGCCGCGTGCTGGAGCGTGCGCTGGAGCGGCACCGCTACAACCGCACGGCAGCCGGCGCGAGCCTGGGCCTGTCGCTGCGCCAGATGCGCTACCGCATGGCGCGGCTGGGCATCGGCGGCGACGCCTCGGCGGCCGAGCCCGATGCCGAGCCGGCCTGAGGGGCCTGCCCGCCGGGTGCCGCGATGAGCCGCCGCGCGGTCTGGCACGGCCAGGGGTGGTGGGCCGCGGCCTCGTGGCGGCCGTCGCCCAACGTGGGCACGCGGCCGCCCGGCGTGGAGCCCACGCTGGCCATCGTGCACTCGATCAGCCTGCCGCCGGGCGTGTACCGCGGCGATGCCGTCGAGCGGCTGTTCACCAACCGCCTGGACTGGGACGCGCACCCCTTCTTCGGTGGCATCCGGGGCCTGCAGGTCTCGGCGCACTTCTTCGTGCGGCGCAGCGGCCGCGTGCTGCAGTTCGCGGCCACTGGCGCGCGCGCCTGGCACGCGGGCGTGTCGAGCTGGCGCGGGCGACCGAACTGCAACGACTGGTCCGTGGGCATCGAGTTCGAGGGGCTCGAGGGCGGGACTTTCGAGGCCGCGCAGTACGCCGCGCTGGCGCGGCTGCTCGCGGCGCTGGCGCGCCGGCACGCGCTGCGCGAGGTGGTCGGCCACGAGGACGTCGCCCCCGGCCGCAAGGCCGATCCCGGCCCGGGCTTCGACTGGCCGGCCCTGGCGCGCCGCCTGCAGGGCACGGGGCTGTGGCTGCCGCGTGCCGCGGAGGGGCATCCGCCCTTTGGTGGACAATCGGGGAAGGCCCTCGTTTCACACTAGCGCTAGTGGCTTGAAGGGGGTGGGCACCCCAGATATAGTGCCCAGCCGGGCGCTCGACGAGTTCGACGCCCTGCTGCCGCCACCCGGCCCACCTCTCGCGGGCCGTTGCCCGCAGCAGGCGCCGCCAGGCCCTTCGGGGCGCCTCGGAATCCGCCACGCCGCCGTCGCCCTCGCGCGACGGACGGCGTGCATCACGAACGACACAGAGGGGATCGAATGCAGACTGTCGACATCGCCACCCCGGCGGCGCAACGCGCGCCGCTGGCCAGCCAAGGCACCACCCCGCAGGCCGTGGCGTACACCGCCTACCAGATCATCCGCCGCAACGGCGCGGTGGTCGGCTTCGAGCCCGACAAGATCGCGGTGGCGCTGATGAAGGCCTTCCTGGCGGTGCACGGCACGCAGGGCGCGGCCTCGGCCAGCGTGCGCGAGACGGTCGAGCACCTCACCGGCAGCGTCGTGCGCGCGCTGCTGCGCAGCCGGCCGGGCGGTGGCACCTTCCACATCGAGGACGTGCAGGACCAGGTCGAACTCGGGCTCATGCGCGGCGGGCACCACGAGGTGGCCCGCGCTTACGTGCTGTACCGCGAGCGCCGCGCCCAGGAGCGGGCCCGCCAGGGCGCACTGGCGGTGGTGAAGGCCCCCGACCTGCACGTGCTCGAGAACGGCCAGCGCGTGCCGCTGGACATGGGCGCGCTGCGCGCGCTGGTCGACAGCGCCTGCGCCGGCCTGGGCGCCGAGGTGCAGGCCGAGCCCATCATGGCCGAGACGCGCCGCAACCTCTACGACGGCGTGCCCATCGACGAGGTCTACAAGGCCGCCATCCTGGCGGCGCGCACGCTGATCGAAAAGGAGCCGGCCTACACGCGCGCCACCGCGCGGCTGCTGATGCACACCATCCGCCGCGAGATCCTGGGCGAGGAGGTCACGCAGGCGCAGATGGCCACCCGCTACGCCGAGTACTTCCCGCAGTTCATCAAGGCGGGCGTCGAAGCCGAACTGCTCGACGACAAGCTGCTGCAGTTCGACCTGGCCCGGCTCGGCGCCGCGCTCAAGGCCGAGCGCGACCAGCAGTTCGACTACCTCGGCCTGCAGACGCTGTACGACCGCTACTTCCTGCACGTGGCCAAGCGCCGCATCGAGATGCCGCAGGCCTTCTTCATGCGCGTGGCCATGGGTCTGGCGCTGAACGAGATCGACCGCGAGGCGCGTGCCATCGAGTTCTACGAGGTGCTCTCGAGCTTCGACTTCATGAGCTCCACGCCCACGCTGTTCAACAGCGGCACGCGACGCAGCCAGCTCAGCAGCTGCTACCTCACCACCGTGGCCGACGACCTCGACGGCATCTACGAGGCCATCAAGGAGAACGCGCTGCTGTCCAAGTTCGCCGGTGGCCTGGGCAACGACTGGACCCGCGTGCGCGCGCTGGGCAGCCACATCAAGGGCACCAACGGCGAGAGCCAGGGCGTCGTGCCGTTCCTGAAGGTCGTCAACGACACGGCCGTGGCCGTCAACCAGGGCGGCAAGCGCAAGGGCGCGGTGTGCTCCTACCTGGAGACCTGGCACCTCGACATCGAGGAGTTCCTCGAGCTGCGCAAGAACACCGGCGACGACCGCCGGCGCACGCACGACATGAACACGGCCAACTGGATCCCCGACCTGTTCATGAGGCGGGTGATCGAGGGCGGCCACTGGACGCTGTTCAGCCCCAGCACCTGCCCCGACCTGCACGACCGCTTCGGCGCCGACTTCGAGGTCGCCTACACCGCTTACGAGGCCAAGGTCGACAGCGGCGAGCTCAAGCTCTTCAAGCGCATGCCGGCCAAGGACCTGTGGCGCAAGATGCTCTCGATGCTGTTCGAGACGGGCCACCCCTGGATCACCTTCAAGGACGCCTGCAACGTGCGCTCGCCGCAGCAGCACGTGGGCGTGGTGCATTCGTCCAACCTGTGCACCGAGATCACGCTCAACACGTCCGACACCGAGATCGCGGTGTGCAACCTGGGCTCGGTGAACCTGGCGCAGCACCTGAAGGACGGCGCGATCGACCAGGCCAAGCTGAATAAGACCGTGTCGACGGCGATGCGCATGCTCGACAACGTCATCGACATCAACTACTACGCGGTGAAGAAGGCGCGCGACAGCAACCTGCGCCACCGCCCGGTGGGCCTGGGGATCATGGGCTTCCAGGACTGCCTGTACCAGCTGCGCGTGCCCTACGCCAGCACCGAGGCGGTGGAGTTCGCCGACCGCAGCATGGAAGCCGTGTGCTACCACGCCTACTGGGCGAGCACCGAGCTGGCGGCCGAGCGCGGCCGCTACAGCAGCTATCGCGGCAGCCTTTGGGACCGCGGCATCCTGCCGCAGGACACGCTGGCGCTGCTGGCGCAGGCGCGCGGCGGCGACGAGTGGGTGCAGGTCGATCGCAGCGAAAGCATGGACTGGGCGGCGCTGCGCCAGCGCATCGCCGAGCACGGCATGCGCAACAGCAACTGCGTGGCCATCGCGCCGACGGCCACCATCAGCAACATCATCGGCGTGGATGCGTCCATCGAGCCGAGCTTCGGCAACCTCAGCGTCAAGAGCAACCTCTCGGGCGAGTTCACGGTGGTCAACGAGTACCTCGTGCGCGACCTCAAGAAGATCGGCCTGTGGGACGACGTCATGGTGGTCGACCTCAAGCACTTCGACGGCTCGCTGCGCCCGATCGACCGTGTGCCCGAGGAACTCAAGCGCCTGTACGCCACGGCCTTCGAGGTCGATCCGGGCTGGCTCATCGAGGCCGGTGCGCGTCGCCAAAAGTGGATCGACCAGGCGCAGTCGCTCAACATCTACATGGCTGGCGCCTCGGGTCGCCGCCTCGACGAGACCTACAAGCTCGCCTGGCTGCGCGGCCTGAAGACGACCTACTACCTGCGCACCACCAGCGCCACCTACAGCGAGAAGAGCACGGTGGCCCCGGGTGCGCTCAACGCCGTTCCCATGGCCGGTGCCGCGGCGCAGGCCACGGCGGCGGCCGAGCCGGCGAGCGACATCAAGTTCTGCTCGATCGACAACCCCGACTGCGAGGCCTGCCAGTGAGTTCACGCTGAGCCTTCGCGCGCATCGCTGTCGGGCAATCCAGGGGGCTCGACACGATGCGCTGTTGCAACGACGAGTTCATCGCGATGTCAACCAGTGCTTGGTGTTTGCGAACAACACTCCGATAATTCAAATCAACAGGACGTACCACCCATGCTGGTCTGGGAAGACGAAGTCAAGCCACAACCCACCGTGACGCCGCCGCAGGCGCCGATCACGACGCCGAAGCCCTCGGTCGCCGCCGCAGCGGTGGCCATGCCGTCGACGAAGCCAGCCGCCCTGCCGACGCCTTCGGCCTTGCCCACGCGGTTGCCGAGCAACCCGTTCCCCCCGGCGGCCACGCTGCCGGTGCCGCCGGCGGTGCTGTCATCCGCGGCGAGCGTGCAGCCCACGAGCACGCGCCGCGTCAACATCGCCGACAAGCGCATCATCAACGGCCAGACGGACGTCAACCAGCTGGTGCCGTTCAAGTACAAGTGGGCCTGGGAGAAGTACCTCTCCACCTGCGCCAACCACTGGATGCCGCAGGAAGTGAACATGTCGCGCGACATCGCGACCTGGAAGGACCCCAACGGACTGACCGAGGACGAGCGCCGCATCATCAAGCGCAACCTCGGCTTCTTCGTCACCGCCGATTCGCTGGCCGCCAACAACATCGTGCTGGGCACCTACCGCCACATCACGGCGCCCGAGTGCCGGCAGTTCCTGCTGCGCCAGGCCTTCGAAGAGGCGATCCACACGCACGCCTACCAATACATCGTCGAGAGCCTGGGCCTGGACGAGAGCGAGATCTTCAACGCCTACCACGAGGTGTCGTCGATCCGCGAGAAGGACGAGTTCCTGATCCCGTTCATCGACGCGATCATGGACCCGAACTTCCACACCGGCACGCCCGAGGCCGACCAGAAGCTCCTGAAGAGCCTGATCGTGTTCGCGTGCCTGATGGAGGGGCTCTTCTTCTACGTTGGCTTCACGCAGATCCTGGCGCTGGGCCGCCAGAACAAGATGACCGGCGCGGCCGAGCAGTACCAGTACATCCTGCGCGACGAGTCGATGCACTGCAACTTCGGCATCGACCTCATCAACCAGATCAAGCTCGAGAACCCGCACCTGTGGACGCCGGCCTTCAAGGCCGAGATCAAGTCGCTGTTCGAGAAGGCCGTCGAACTGGAGTACCGATACGCCGAGGACACCATGCCGCGCGGCGTGCTCGGCCTGAACGCGAGCATGTTCAAGGGCTACCTGCGCTACATCGCCAACCGGCGTGCGACGCAGATCGGCCTCGACCCGCTGTTTCCCAACGAGGAGAACCCGTTCCCCTGGATGAGCGAGATGATCGACCTGAAGAAGGAACGCAACTTCTTCGAGACCCGTGTCATCGACTACCAGACCGGCGGCGCGCTGGCCTGGGACTGAGCTGGACAGCAGTCCCTGGCCCGAGAGCGAGCCAAGCCTGCGGCACGTGAGCGTGCGGCAGTGCGTTCGAGAGATCAAGAATGACGAGCCGAGCTCGGCACCCAGACCGGGCAGGCTCGTGACCCCGTTCATCGCACCGGGGCAACCGTCGGGGGCCATGGCCCACCGGCAGACCCCCGGGTGATGAATCCCCGCGCCGGAACGACCGGTGCGGTGCTTGTTGCAACTTGATCAAGGAGATCGTTATGGCAACTGCGAAGAAGGCCGCTCCGGCCAAGAAGGCTGCGGCGAAGAAGGCCGCTCCGGCGAAGAAGGCCGCTCCGGCCAAGAAGGCTGCGGCGAAGAAGGCCGCTCCGGCGAAGAAGGCCGCTCCGGCCAAGAAGGCTGCGGCGAAGAAGGCCGCTCCGGCGAAGAAGGCTGCCCCGGCCAAGAAGGCGGCCGCCAAGAAGGCCGCCCCGGCGAAGAAGGCGGCGGTGAAGAAGGCTGCCGCGCCCAAGAAGCCGGCGACGAAGAAGCCGGCCGCCAAGAAGGCCGCGAAGAAGCCGGCGGCCCCCGCGCCTGCTGCCCCTGCTGCCGCCCCTGCGGCGGCCCCTGCGAAGACCACGCTGAATCCGGCGGCCGCTTGGCCGTTCCCGACCGGCAACAAGCCTTAAGCCAGGGTAGATTGCTGGTTCTGCGACGCAGAATCCGATCCAAAGCGGCCCCTAGGGGCCGCTTTTTTTCTTGTGATCTGTCGATGAGTCGATCCAGCGGCCACAATTGGCGCAAGTAGTGACCTTGCCCCCGAAAAACGTAGTTCTTGGCTGATGATGGAATCAAAGACAGGAGCTACGAGATGAGCAACAAGCAGGTGCGTGGTCAATACACGCAGGAGTTCAAGCTGGAGGCCGTCAGGCTGGTCAAGACGGGGC
>CAIKLM010000135.1 GCA_903828235.1 uncultured beta proteobacterium
CCAGCGCGCGGCGCGGTCGGCCTGGCGCACGAACGAGGGCGCCAGCGCCGGCTCGGCGCGCAGGTCGTCCAGCGCGGGCGCGGGGGCCGGCGCTCGCGAGCGAGGGCCACGATCCCGCGCCGGGCGCGGTGCGGGCGCAGCGGCGGGAGCGGATTCGCCCGCGGGCGGGATGTCGGCGCCGTCGTCCGGCATGTCGGCCGGCGCGCCGCCGCCGAACAGGCCGTCGTCGGCGGAGGATCCGCGGGACATGTCTGGCGAGGGGGTGGGCCTGGCCGCGGCGGGCGGCGGGGGCGGCGGCGGGCTGCCAGGGCGCGCCGCCGGCTGCGCGACGTCGAAGCCCAGGGCGCCGCCTTCGGCCGCCAGCCCCGCGGCGCCCTCGCGCCAGGGCCGGCCGGTGTCCAGGTCGACCAGGCCCTCGAGCGCGTTGAACACCTGCGAGCAGCGGCCGCAGCGCACCCAGCCCTCGGAGACCCGCAGCTGGTCGGCGACGACCCGGAAGACCGTGCCGCAGGCGCTGCAGCGGGTGGCGAGACTGCTCATCGCCGCCCCGGTTCAGGCACGGCGGCCCGTCATCAGGATCCAGCCGTCCTCGCGGTCGGCCACCGACAGCGCGATCGATGGCGAGCAGGCCGCGTAGGTCGACGCGATCTCGTCGGCCTGCCGCTCCAGCAGCCCGGCCAGCACCAGCCAGCCGCCGGGCGCGACGTGGGCGGTGAGCAGGGGCGCCAGCAGCTTCAGCGGCGACGCCAGGATGTTGGCCAGCACCAGCCCGTACTCGCCCGATGCCAACTCGGGCAGGCCGGGGTTGAGCGCCACGCCGTTGGCGCCGGCGTTGTCGCGCGTGCTCTGCACGGCCGCGGGGTCGATGTCGACGGCGTCGATGTGCCGCGCGCCCATCAGCGCGGCGCCGATGGCCAGGATGCCGGAGCCGCAGCCGTAGTCGAGCACGCGGGCCAGGTCGGCGGGCTCGGCGTGCGCGTGCTGGGTGGCCAGCCAGCGCAGGCACATGCGCGTGGTGGGATGGGTGCCGGTGCCGAAGGCCAGGCCCGGATCGAGCCGGATCACCTGGCGCGCCGCGGCCGGCACCTCGTGCCAGCTGGGGACGATCCAGAACGTGGGCGTGATGGGCACCGGCTCGAACTGGCTCTGTGTCAGGCGCACCCAGTCGGCCTCGGGCGCGGCCTGCAGGGACTGCACCGCCAGGCCCGCGGTCCAGTCCTGCGCCAGCAGCAGCGTGGCCGCCGCCCCGGCCTGCGCCTCCTGCTCGAACAGCACCTTCAGCGTGCTGCGCGCCCAGCCCGGCGCGGGCGCGGGCAGGCCGGGCTCGCCGAACAGGGCCTGCTCGGCGTCGGTGTCAGCGTCGGCGTCCTCGACGCTGACGGACAGCGCGTCGAGCTCGTCGATCAGCGCGTCCGAGACGGGCTCGACCAGCGCCGCGGGCGCGCGCAGGATCAGCTCGACCATCGCCATGTCAGCGTTTGTGCTGCGACATCCACTGCTCAAGGTAGTGAATGGTGGTGCCGCCTTCCATGAACTTGCTGTCGACCATCAGCTCGCGGTGCAGCGGGATGTTGGTCTGGATGCCCTCGACCACCGTCTCCATCAGCGCGATGCGCATGCGGGCCATCGCCTGCTCGCGGGTGTCGCCGTGGCAGATGATCTTCCCGATCATGCTGTCGTAGTTGGGCGGCACGAAGTAGTTCGTGTAGACGTGCGAGTCCACGCGCACGCCCGGGCCGCCCGGGGCGTGCCACAGCGTGATCCGGCCCGGGCTGGGCACGAACTTCACCGGGTCCTCGGCGTTGATGCGGCACTCGATGGCGTGGCCGCGCAGCCCGATCTGGCGCTGCGTGAACGGCAGCTTCTCGCCGGCGGCGATGCGGATCTGCTGCTGCACGATGTCGATGCCCGTGACGAGCTCGGTCACCGGGTGCTCGACCTGCACGCGCGTGTTCATCTCGATGAAGTAGAACTCGCCGTTCTCGAACAGGAACTCGAAGGTGCCGGCGCCGCGGTAGCCGATCTTCCTGCAGGCCGCGGCGCAGCGGTCGCCGATGCGCTCGATCAGCCGCCGCGGGATGCCCGGCGCCGGCGCCTCCTCGATGATCTTCTGGTGCCGCCGCTGCATGCTGCAGTCGCGCTCGCCCAGCCACACCGCGTTGCGGAAGCTGTCGGCCAGCACCTGGATCTCGATGTGCCGCGGGTGCTCGAGGAACTTCTCCATGTAGACCTGCGGGTTGCCGAAGGCCGCCCCGGCCTCGGCGCGCGTGGTCTGCACGGCGTGGATCAGCGCCGCCTCGGTGTGCACGACGCGCATGCCGCGCCCGCCGCCGCCGCCTGCCGCCTTGATGATGACCGGGTAGCCCACGGCCCGTGCGATGCGGATGATCTCCTTCGGGTCCTCGGGCAGCGCGCCCTCGGAGCCCGGCACGCAGGGCACGCCGCTCTTGATCATCGCCTGCTTGGCGCTGACCTTGTCGCCCATGATGCGAATGCTCTCGGGCGTGGGCCCGATGAACACGAAGCCGCTGCGCTCCACGCGCTCGGCGAAGTCGGCGTTCTCGCTGAGGAAGCCGTAGCCGGGGTGGATGGCCTCGGCGTCCGTCACCTCCGCGGTGGAGATGATGGCCGGCATGTTGAGATAGCTCTGCGCGCTGGCCGCCGGGCCGATGCACACGGCCTCGTCGGCGAGCTTGACGTACTTGGCCTCGCGGTCGGCCTCGGAATAGACGACGACCGACTTGATGCCCAGCTCGCGGCAGGCGCGCTGGATGCGCAGGGCGATTTCGCCGCGGTTGGCGATGAGGATCTTCTTGAACACGAAGCCGCGTCCTTACTCGAGGACGAACAGCGGCTGGCCGAACTCGACCGCCTGCCCGTTCTCGCACAGCAGCTTGGCGATGCGGCCCTCGAGGTCGGACTCGATCTCGTTCATGATCTTCATGGCCTCGATGATGCAGACGGCCTGGCCGGCCTTGACGGCATCGCCGACGTCGACGAAGGGCTTCGCGCCCGGGCTGGCGGCGCGGTAGAAGGTGCCGACCATGGGCGACTTGATGACCTTGCCCGCGGGCGGCGCGGCCGGAGCCTCGGCCGGGGCGGCTTGCACGGCCGGGGCCGCGGCGACCGGCACGGCCACCGGCGCGGCGGCCACGGCCGGCATCACGGCGACGGCGGGGCCGCCCTTGACGATGCGCACCTTGCCCTCGGCCTCGGTGATCTCAAGCTCGGAGATGTTCGACTCGGAGACCAGGTCGATCAGGGTCTTCAGCTTTCTCAGGTCCATGGGGTCCTCGCAAGACGGCGGCCGGTCGTGGCCGGTGCCTGGGTGTGGTTCAGGCCGCCGGGGGCGGCTTCAGGCGCGACAGCGCGTGCCGCACGGCCAGCCGGTAGCCATCGGCGCCGAGGCCGACGATCACGCCGGCGGCGATGTCGCTCAGGTAGCTGTGGTGGCGGAAGGGCTCGCGCCGGTGCACGTTGCTCAGGTGCACCTCGATGAAGGGCAGCGCCACGCCGGCCAGCGCGTCGCGCAGCGCCACGCTGGTGTGGGTGAGCCCGCCCGGGTTGATGACGATGAAGCCGGTGCCGTCGCTGCGGGCGGCGTGGATGCGGTCGATCAGCACGCCCTCGTGGTTGCTTTGCAGGCTGCTCAGCTTGACGCCGGCATCTGCGGCGATCTGCGCCAGATCGGCGTCGATCTGGGCCAGCGTGGTCGACCCATAGACCTCGGGCTCGCGCGTGCCGAGCAGGTTGAGGTTGGGGCCGTGGAGGACGAGCAGGTTCATTGGCACGGGCGGCTCAGGGCCGCCGAAGGCCGCGACTGTACGCCGTTTTGCCGAAATTGCGAGCAGTTCGGCGCAAACCGGGGGGTCAACGCATCTCGCGCGCCCAGCCGCCCAGTTCGGCGGCGTTGGTCTCGCCGGCCTTGGTGCGGGCGATGCGGCCGCCGCGGTCGAAGGCCACGGTGAACGGCAGCCCGGACTGTGCGTTACCCAGCTTGCGGGCGAGTTCCGAGCCCTCGAAGCCCGCCATCGCGATGGCGTAGCTCACGGGCGTGCGCCTGAGGAACTCGCGCACGGCGCGCGCGTTGTCCACCGCCAGGCCCAGCACGCGCCAGCCCTGGGCCGCGTGCTCGCGCGCGAAGCGGTCGAGCTCGGGCATCTCCTTCACGCAGGGCGGGCACCAGGTACCCCAGAAGTTGACGAGCAGCGGCTGGCCGCGGAACGTGGCGGTGACGATGCTGCGCGGCTCGGGCTCGTCGGGCGTGGGGAAGCTCAGGCCCCAGAAGCCGGCGGTGTCGCGGTCGACGGCGGCGCGCTCCTCCTCGCGCAGCCGGGTGGCGCGCAGCTGCCAGGCGATGCCGCCGGCGGCGGCCAGGCCGCCGGCCACGGCGGCGGTGACGACGGAGCGGCGGTTCATGCGGTCCCCTCGGCGGCCGCGTCGGCCATGCGTGCGCGCAGCGCCGCCGCGTCGCCGCGCCAGGTCTGGCCGTCGGCGTCGGGCTTGAGGGCGCCGCGCAGGTCGTCGCGGTCGTGCACGATCAGGTGCAGCGTGACCAGCTCGCCCAGGGCGCGGCTGCGGCTGGCCACGGTCAGCACCGGCAGCGGTTCGCGGCGCGGGCCGGCCGCCGGCAGGCTGTCGACGTCGTAGTCGACCCCGGCGTTGATCAGCGCGATCTCCGGGGCCTTGCCGTCGTCGGCGTACAGCTCCAGGCGCAGCGCGTTCAGCCGCGTGGCGGTGCCGCGCCAGGCGGCGCCGGCCAGGTGCGGGTGGAACTCCGCCAGCCGGTCCATCCAGAGCAGCGCCACCTCGCGCAGCGCCTGCAGCTCGGCCGGCTGCGTGTCGGCGCAGAAGATGGCGATGTGCTCGCGCACGGCGGCCTCCACCGTGGCGTTGTCGGGCAGCTCCACGCGCGGGCCGAAGTCGCGCGCGGCACGGCGCTTGGCAGGGTCGTAGTCCATGCCCTCGTCGACGATCAGCCGCGCGGCGGCGGCGGCGATTTCCAGGGTCAGGCTCATCTCGGCAACTCGACGTCGTTCATGCGCGCCACGATGGTGGCCGTGCGCGACAGCAGGTAGGGGCTGGCCGGCCGCTTCTCGAAGCGCTTGGGTGCAGGCAGCATCACCGCCAGCCGCGCCGCCTGGTGCGGCGCCAGCTGCGCGGCGTCGATGCGGAAGTAGTGCCGGGCCGCGGCCTGCGCGCCGAACACGCCCTCGCCCCACTCCACGTTGTTCAGGTAGATCTCCAGGATGCGTCCCTTGTCCAGCAGGGCCTCGAGCATGAGCGTGATCAGCAGTTCCTGGCCCTTGCGCAGCACCGTGCGCTCGCCCGAGAGGAACAGGTTCTTGGCCAGCTGCTGGGTGATGGTCGAGCCCCCCACGATCTTGGGCACCACGGGCCGGCCCTGGCGCGCCTGGGCCCTCCTGGACAAGGCCTCGGCCCGGGCTTCGGCACGCTCGTTGCGCTCCCAGGCCTTCTCGATGGCGTCCCAGTCGACCCCGCCGTGGTCGACGAAGCTGCCGTCCTCGCTGGCGATGACGGCGCGCTTGAGGTTGGCCGCGATGCGCTCGCCGGGCACCCACTGCTGACTCCACAGTATGCGCTGCTGCTCCACGAGCAGCCGCCAGACCTCGCTGCGCTGGAAGCTGGTGCTCTGCGGGTCGACCACGGTCATCATCGCCACGCGTGCGGCGAACACCAGCTGCAGCGCCAGCGCGCTGAGCGCCACCAGCGCCAGGGCGCGCAGGCCCTGCGTGACCCAGGCCGGGCGCTTCACGCCGCGTCCACCTCGGCGCGCAGCGCCGCCAGCACCGGGGCGGTGTCGGGCATCACGCCGCGCCACAGGAAGAAGGCCTCGGCTGCCTGCTCCACCAGCATGCCCAGGCCGTCGCGCGGCACGGCGCCGTGCGCGCGCGCCCAGGCCATGAAGGGCGCGGCGGCGGCGCCGTACATCAGGTCCACGGCCAGCGTGCCCGGGCGCAGCACGGCGGCCGGCACCGGCACGGCCGCGCCGGCCAGGCTGCTGCTGCTGGCGTTGAGCACCACGTCGAAGGCCTCGCCCGGCGCCGGCAGCGCTACGGCGGCCAGCGTCGCGCCGTGGCTGCGTGCCAGCTCGGCGTGCGACTGCACCAGCGCCTCGGCCCGGGCGGCCGTGCGGTTGGCCAGCACCACGCCAGCCACGCCGGCCTCCAGCAGCGGCCCCAGCACGCCCGCCGCCGCGCCGCCGGCGCCCACCAGCAGCACGCGCGCGCCTTCCAGCGCCACGCCGGCGTGCCGGCGGATGTCGCGCACCAGGCCGATGCCGTCGGAGTTGTCGGCCCACCACTGAGCCGGCCCGGGGCCGTCGAAGCCCAGCACGTTGGCCGCGCCGGCGCGGCGGGCGCGCTCGCTGGCCCGGCCGGCCAGCTGCAGCGCCTCGAACTTGAAGGGCACCGTCACGTTGCAGCCGCGCGCGCCGCCGGCGGCGAAGGCGCGCACGCCCGCGGCAAAGCCGTCGAGCGGGCACTCGAGGCGGCCGTAGTCCACGGCCTGCCCGGTCTGCGCGGCGAAGCGGGCGTGGATGGCGGGGCTGCGGCTGTGGGCCACCGGGTGACCGAGCACCGCGTAGCGGTCGGGAGCCTTCGCGGGGGCGGTCATCGGCTGAGCTGCGTGGTCTCGAGCGCCTCGTCGCGCGTGAAGCGGAAGCGCGAGGTGACGACGATCTGGTCGGCCTGCGCGCGCATCGCCGGGGTGAACGAGCCGAAGGGCTGCGCCGCCATCACGATGGCCAGCGCCTGCTGGTCGAGCCGGCGGTTGTTGCTGCTGCGCACGACGTCGGCCTCGACCACGCGCCCGGCGGCGTCGATGGTGACGTTCATCGTGAGCTCGCCAAAGAGCTTGCGGCCCTGGTACTCGGGGAAGCTGCGCGTGCCGCGGTCCTCGATGCGGCGCCGCAGGTTGTCGTAGTACAGCGCGTAGACCTCCTCGCGCGTGGCCGGGCTGATGTAGCGCTTCTTGGGGCGCGCGTTCTCCTCGTTGACGCGCTTCTCGATCTCGGCCAGCAGGCGCAGCAGCTGCTTGCGGCGCAGCTCCTGCTCGCGCTGCTCGGGCGTGCCGCGGTCGCGGGCGGGGTCGGGCGGCGGCAGGGTGGCGATCTCGCGCCGCACCTGCGCCAGCAGCTGCTGCTGCTCGCGCTGCAGCTGCTCGATGCGCTGGCGTGCCTCGTCGGGCGACTCGCCCATCTGCACCGTGGCGGCCAGCGGCAGCGGGCTGGTGGCGCGGCCCTTGGCGGCCTCGCCGCCGCCGGCGAGGTTGGCCTGCGCGATGGCCTGGGCCTCGGTCGGCGGCTCGTCGCCGCGGGCGTTGACGAGGATCACCTCCAGCGGCGTGTCGCGGAAGGCGCGGTTGATGGCCTCGGGGTCGACGAAGCGCACCGTCAGCAGCACGCCGTGCGCGCCCAGCGACAGCGCCAGCGCCCACTGCAGCGTCGTCAACTCGGGCCAGCGCATGGGCGTGGGGCGGTGGGTGAGGCAGCGGGTCAGGCCGCGGGTTCGGCCGCCGGGTCGACCACGGGCTCGGCTTCGGCCACGTCGATGGCCAGCTGCAGGGTGCCGGCGGGCTCGGCCTCGTCGTCCTCGGGCGCCTCGTCGGCGGGCGCCGGCTCGGCGTCGAGCCGCGCCAGCAGCGTGGCGTGCAGCTCCAGCGTGAGCAGGTCCATGCCGGCCACGCGGGCGCGGATGCGGGCGCCGCGCGGCAGGCCTTCGGTGCCGGGCACGCGGAACACCAGCGGCAGCGTCTCGGCGCGCACCAGGCCTTCCTTCATGACCGCGGCGTCGAGCTCGGCGACGCCGGCCTGCTGCAGGTGGCGCAGCGTCCAGTAGCGCTCGATCTGCTGCTGGAAGCCGTTGTAGGCCGAGTAGGCGGCGTCGAAGGCGCCGATCACGCTGAACAGGGCCGCGTCCTTGGGCTTGAACGGCGCCACCAGCGGCGCCATGCGGCCCTGGCGCGCCACGGCGACGATCTGCCACTGGTTGACGAGGTCGGTGTAGCGGCGCAGCGGGCTCGTGCTCCAGGCGTACTGCGGCACGCCCATGCCGGCGTGCGGCGCGGGCTTGGTGCCCATCTTCACCTTGATGCCCGGCGCCAGGCTGGCCTGGCTGCGGTAGATGGCCGGCACGCCGTGCTGCGCCAGCCAGCCGCCCCAGGTGCAGTTGGCCAGGATCATGGCCTCGGCGACGATCAGGTCCAGCGGGGCGCCGCGGCGGCGCGTGCCGATGAGCACCGTCTCGTCGCCGGTGGGCTCGGTGTCGGCCTCGGCACGGTCGAGCTTGAAGCTGTAGTCGGGCCGGTTGAAGGTCTCGGGCTTGCCGCGCACCACCTCGCGCGCGGCCTTCAGGTGCCGCGCGAGCCGGAACGCGAAGGCCAGCTCGGGCGCGAAGTCGTAGGCCGCGGGCTCGGCGCCCGTGAGCGAGGCCTCGGTGATGACGGCGTCCAGCACGTCGTGGCGCAGGTTGGCCACGATGGGCACGCGCTCCAGCCGCGTCTCGTGGCCCTTCAGCTCGAGCGTGGCCTCGTCGAAGGTGGCGTACAAGCTCACGGCGGGGCAGTCGCGGCCGGCGGTCAGCGTGTAGGCCTGCACCACGGCGTCGGGCAGCATGGTGATCTTCCAGCCCGGCATGTAGACGGTGGACAGGCGCTCGCGCGCCACCTTGTCCAGCGCCGAATCGGGCGCGATGGCCAGGCCCGGCGCGGCGATGTGGATGCCGTAGACCACGGTGCCCGTGCCCAGGCCGCGCACCGACAGCGCGTCGTCGATCTCGGTCGTGGCCGAATCGTCGATGGAGAACGCCGCCACGCCCTCGGCCAGCGGCAGCTCGCCGTCCACCGGCGGCGGGGCCAAGGTCGGGAAGCCGGTCCCCTTGGCGAAGAACTCGAACAGGAAGCGCCGCCAGTGGAACTGGTAGGGGCTCGAGATGGCGCCGGCGGCGGCCAGCAGGTCCAGCGGCGCGCGCTGCGCGCGGCGGCTGGCCTCGACCACGGCCTTGTACTCGGGGCCGTTCTTGTCGGGCTTGAACAGGATGCGGTAGAGCTGCTCGCGCACGGGCTCGGGGCACTGCCCGGCGGCCAGCTGGCCGGCCCAGGCCTCGATCTGCGCGGCGACCTGCTTCTTGCGCTCGATGCCCAGCAGCGCCGCCTTGACGGTGTCTTCCGGCGCCTTCTTGAACAGCCCGCGGCCCAGGCGGCGGAAGTAGTGCGGCGCCTCGAACAGCCGCAGCAGCGCCGCAGCCTGGTGCTCGGCTCCGGCCTTGGCGTCGAAGTACTCGCGCGCCAGGTCGGCGAAGCCGAACTCGGTGTCGGGCGCGAACTGCCAGGCCAGGTCGAGGTCGATCTCGTCGGCCAGCGCGCGGGCGCGCGCCAGCAGATCGGCCGGCGCGGGCTTGTCGAAGCGCAGCATCAGGTTCGCGGCCTTGACCTTGACGCGCTTGCCGGAGTCGAGCTCCACCTGCAGCGAGTTCTCGGCCTCGGACATCACGCGCCCGGCGTGGAAGCGGCCGGCGTCGTCGAAGAGGGCGTACATGCGGGGATTGTCGCCGCGGCGGGGACGGGCTCGGCCGCAGCGCGGGCTTCAGCGGCCCCGCACCAGCGCCACGAGCTCGCTCTCGTTGACGATCTCGGTCGGCAGTCCCGGCACGCGCACGCGGGTTTCCGTGCGCACGGGCAGCGCCAGGCCCGGACTCATCCAGTGCACCACCGTCGAGGGGATCTCCGGCACGCCGGGCATCAGATAGGTCTCCACCGACTCGCAGCGGTAGGTGTCGAAGCGGCCCGCCGGCAGCTGCAGTGCCTCACGGCCCGTGATGCGGCCGCGCCGCGTGAGGTGGCCGCTCAGTGCCCCGGAGGGTTGCGTGATGCGCGCCACCGATTCCCAGCGCTCGCCCACCTGCAGCAGCCCCCCGGGCAGCAGGCGCTGCGGCGGGTCGAAGCGCATGGCCTCGCCCATGGCGACGATGCCGCCGGCGCCGTCCATCACCTGCAGCTGACGGCGCTGGCCTGCGGGCATCCCGCTGTTGTCGACGTCGATTTCGATGCGCTGTGGCGTCACGCGCCGCACCTGGTAGACCACGCGAACCGGCGCGCCGCCGCCGGGCAGGCCGCGCGTGCGGTTGAGCATCTCGAAGCGGTCACCTTCGAGGAAACGCCCCACCACGAAGGACTGCAGGGTGCCCCCGGGCTCCTGGACCTGCAGCGCCGGCCGGGCGAGCTGGTTCAACCTTGCGTGCGCAGCTTCGGCCACCGGCCCCGTGGGGTGGGCCTGCAGGAAGGCGAAGAAGTCCTCGGGGTTGCGGCTGTCCTTGATGCGGTCCCAGGCCTCGGCCTGGGCGTCGAAGCGCTGGCGCAGGACCTGTGGCGGCGGCGGCGCGGCGGCCACCACCTGGGCCTGCTGGAACACGAAGTCATCCTCCAGGCTCGTGCTCTCCCAGGGGATCTGCGCGCCCTTGGAGGCACGCCGCACGGCGAAGCGCACGCGCTTGAACACGTCCTCGATGCGGGCCTGCGGTCGCGCCAGCTCGGTCAGCAGGTGCTGTGTGTACAGGCCGTGGCTCGAACCGGCCTCGCCGTCGGAGGCCACGTTGCCCGGCGCCGTGGCGTACGCCAGGAAGGTGCCGGCAGGCGCATCCAGCGGCGCCAGGCCGCGGCCGCTCGTGATGCCTCCAAAGGGGTTGTCGCGGCAGGCGTCGAGCACCACGATGTTCACGCGCGTGGCGGCCTTTCGGAAGGCGGCGATGACTTCGCCCACGTCCACGGTCTGGCGCGCGATGTCGGCGGCCGAGCCCAGCCTGGCGTCCACGGGCACCATGAAGTTCCGCGCGTCGAGCTGCAGGCCATGGCCGGCGTAGTACAGCAGGCCCACGCCTTCCGGCGCCCGCGCCAGCGCGGAGCCCAGGCGCTGCACGGCCTCTAGCATCTGCTCGCGCCGGGCGTCGCGCAGGGCCAGCACCTCGAAGCCCAGGCCGCCCAGGCGCTTGGCCATGGCGCGTGCGTCGTTGGCGGGGTTGTCCAGCGGGGCGTCGGGGTAGGCGCCGTTGCCCACCACCAGCGCCACCCGTGGCGCACCGGCGGCGGCGCGGGCCCACGCTGGCGCCAGGTACGACCAGGCGGCTCCGGCCTGCAGCAGTTGGCGGCGGTTGGGGTGCTGCGGCGCGCTCATACCGTCATCCCGCCAGACACCTCGATGACCGTGCCGTTGATGTAGCTCGCCTCGTCGCTGGCCAGGAACGCGTAGACGTTGGCGATCTCCTCGGGCCGCGCCAGCCGGCCCAGCGGCACCTGCGAACGCATCTGCGCCAGCACCTTGTCGGGCACGGTGGCCAGGATGGGCGTGTCGACGAAGCCCGGCGCCACGGCGTTGACGCGCACGCCCTTGGGCCCGAGTTCGCGGCTCCAGGTCTTGGTGAAGCCGATGACGCCGAACTTGCTGGCCGCGTAGTTCGTCTGCCCGTAGTTGCCGTACAGGCCCACCACGCTGCTGGCGTTGAGGATGACGCCCGCGCCGCGCTCCACCATGTGCGGCGCCACCGCCTGCGACAGGTGGAACACGCCGCGCAGGTTGACGTCAATCACGGCGTCGAACTGCTCCAGCGTCATCTTCACCAGGCGCGCGTCCTTGGTGATGCCGGCGTTGTTGACGAGCACGTCGATGCGGCCGTGCGCGGCCAGCACGGCGGCCACCAGCGCGTCGACCTCGTTGCGCTTGGTCACGTCCACCGCGTGCATCGCGGCGGCGCCGGGCACAGACCCGGGGCGGCGGTCGCAGCCGATCACGACCGCGCCCTCGGCCGCGAACTTGGCCACGGTGGCGGCACCGATGCCTTGCGCGGCGCCGGTGACGAGGCAGATCTTGTCTTTCAGTCTCATGGTGGATCAGGGGCTCAGGCAAAGGTGCCGCAGCAGCCGCGGCAGGTGGTCGTCGAAGTCCGAGAGCGCGTGGTCGCTGCCGGGCACCACGAGCAGCGGCTCGCCAGCGTAGCGCGTGGCCATCTCGCGCCAGTCCAGCACCTCGTCGCCGGTGGCGATGAGGGGCAGGTAGCGCGCCCGGTCGGTGATCGCGGCGGGCGTCATCGCGCGCAGCTCGTCCACGAAGGCCGGCTGGAAGAAGAAGCGCTCGGCCGGGTCGTGCCAGGCCGCCTGCTCGCCGATGTGCGCGGCCAGGTCGCGCGCGGGGTCGACGGCCGGGTTGACCAGGCCCACGCGCCAGCCGCGGCGCGCCGGCGTCTCGGCCAGCACCGTGGCGTAGAAGCCGCCCAGCGAGCTGCCGACCACCGCCGAGCGGTCGGCCGGCCAGGCCGCGGTGCCCTCGAGCAGCAGCGCCAGCGCCTCGCGCGGCGAGGCCGGCAGCTGCGGGCACCACCAGGCCACGCCGGGCTGCTGCGCCGCCATCCAGCGCGCCAGCCGCTGCGCCTTGGCCGAGCGGGGCGACGAGCGGAAGCCGTGCAGGTACAGCAGGTGGGTGACCGGCTGCCGGTTGGCCGCGGGATCGTGCATTCCGGCAGTCTACGGGCCTGCACCGCCGAGGGCGGCCCGGCAGGCTGCGGCGATTGCCGCAGAATGATCCGCTCCGAGGCCGCCGGCACCCTTGCGTGGCGGTGGCCGCGCCATCGACGAAGCCCCCACCAGGTGCCCCCCATGCCCGCGTCCCGAGCTGCCCGCCCAGACCCCGTTCTTCCGCGCCTGGCCCCGAGGCTGCCGCCGCTGGCCGCCGTGGCCGCCGCCGTGGCGCTGCTGGGCGGCTGCGCCACGCCGGCGCCCCCGGCCGACGCAGCGGGCGCG
>CAIKLM010000136.1 GCA_903828235.1 uncultured beta proteobacterium
GCGTGCAGCGCCACCCGCAGCCCCTGGCGCGCCAGCGCCAGCGCCGCCGACAGGCCCACGGCGCCGCCGCCGCGCACGAGCACGTCGTGGCGGACGGCGCCCGCGGGCGCGGAAAAGTCAGGGTCGGGCATCGGGTGTCGCTGGCGTTGCCCGGCATCGTAGCAAGCCCCCCCAGGCACAATGAGGTCGCGGGCTACGACGCGCCCGCCCTGATCCACTCCACACCCTGCCCGGACTCGTGAACCCCGTGTCAACCACCCCGACCGCCCGCCTCTCGGCCCTGGCCATCCACCCCGTGAAGTCCTGCGGCGCGCTGCCGCTGGACAGCGCCGAGCTGGTCGACACCGGCCTCGACCTCGACCGCACCTGGATGGTGGTCGACGCCCACGGCGACATGCTCACCCAGCGCGAGCTGCCGCGCATGGCGCTGATCCGGCCCAGCCTGCGCGGCGGCGACCTGGTGCTGCGCGCGCCCGGCATGCTGGCGCTGCACCTCAAGCTCGACACCGTGGAAGCACCCACGCGCGTGCAGGTGTGGGACGACGTCGTCAAGGCCTGGGACATGGGCGCGCTGGCCGCGCAGTGGTTCAGCGACTTCCTCGGCCGCCCGCTGCGCGTGGCGCGCTTCGACCCCGACGAGGAGCGCCCGAGCAGCGAGCGCTGGACCGCCGGGCTGAAGGCGCTGAACACCTTCACCGACGGCTTCCCGCTGCTGGTGGCCAACGCCGCGTCGCTGGCCGACCTGAACGCGCGGCTGGCCGCCGCCGGCCACGCGCCGGTGGGCATGGACCGCTTCCGCCCCAACCTCGTGCTCGAGGGCCTGCAACCCTGGGACGAGGACCACCTGCACGAGATCGACATCGACACCGACGCCGGCGTGGCCACGCTGCGGCTGGTCAAGCCCTGCGTGCGCTGCAGCATCCCCGACGTCGACCCCGCCACCGCCGACACCGGCACCGCCGTGGCGCGCACGCTGGCCGGCTTCCGCGCCGACCCGCGCATGAACGGCGGGCTCACCTTCGGCATCAACGCCGTAGTCGTGGCCGGTGCCGGCCTCGTGCTGCGCACGGGCCAGCCGGTGGCGGTGCGGCACGCCTTCGGCTGAAGGCGCCGCCGCCGGTCAGCTGTCGAAGAACTCGCCCTGGCCGGCCACCGCCGGCAGCGGCCGGCCGGCCTCGGCGCGGCGCAGCTCGACGCGGCGGATCTTGCCGCTGATCGTCTTGGGCAGCTCGGCGAACTGCAGCCGGCGGATGCGCTTGTAGGCCGCCAGCCGCTGGCGCGTGAACTCGAAGATGCTGCGCGCCGTGGCCTCGTCGGCGGCGTGGCCGGCCGCCAGCGTGACGAAGGCCTTGGGCACGGCCAGCTTCAGCGGGTCGGGGCTGGGCACCACGGCGGCCTCGGCCACGGCCGGGTGCTCGATCAGCACGCTCTCCAGCTCGAAGGGGCTGATGCGGTAGTCGCTGGCCTTGAACACGTCGTCGGCGCGGCCGACGTAGGTGATGTAGCCCTGGGCGTCGCGCGCCGCGACGTCGCCGGTGCGGTAGACGCCGCCGCCCATGACCTCGGCCGTGCGCTCGGCCGAATCGGCGTAGCCGGCCATCAGGCCCAGCGGCCGGCCGAGCTCGGGGTCGTCCAGCGCCAGGCACAGCTCGCCCTCGTCGGCCGGCCGGCCCTCGGGGTCGAGCAGCAGCACGCGGTAGCCGGGCAGCGGCCGGCCCATGCTGCCGAACTTCAGCGCCTGTCCGGGCGGGTTGCCCACCTGCGCGGTGGTCTCGGTCTGGCCGAAGCCGTCGCGGATGGTCAGGCCCCAGGCCGCGCGCACCTGCTCGATCACCTCCGGGTTCAGCGGCTCGCCGGCGCTCATGGCCTCGCGCAGCTGCACGGGCCAGTCGGCCAGCTTCTCCTGGATGAGCAGCCGCCAGACGGTGGGCGGCGCGCACAGCGTGGTGACGCGGCTGTCCACCAGCGTGCGCAGCACGCGCCGCGGGTCGAAGCGCGGCGTCTGCAGGATGAACACCGTGGCGCCGCCGATCCACGGCGCGAAGAAGCAGCTCCAGGCGTGCTTGGCCCAGCCGGGGCTGGAGATGTTCCAGTGCACGTCGCCCGGCTGCAGACCCAGCCAGTACAGGGTGCTGAGGTGGCCCACAGGGTAGCTGGCGTGCGTGTGCTGCACGAGCTTGGGCTTGCTGGTGGTGCCGCTGGTGAAGTACAGCAGCAGCGGCTCGTCGGGCCGCGTGGGCACGGTGGGCACGAAGCGGCCGGGGGCGGCGTGGCTGTCGGCGAAATCGGCCCAGGCGGCCTGCGCCTGCGTGGCCACGGGGCCGATGGCGATGCGCAGCACCGGGCCCGGCGCGTGGACGTCCAGGCCGTCGAAGCGCGCCGCGTCGGCGCCGGCGGCCACCACCGCCCGCACGCGGCCGCGCATGAAGCGGTCGACGAGGTCGTCGCGGCTGAGCAGCGTGGTCGCCGGGATCATCACCAGGCCCAGCTTGATGCACGCGAGCATGGTCTCCCACAGCGGCAGCTCGTTGCCCAGCATCAGCAGCACGCGGTCGCCGCGCGCCAGGCCCAGGCCCTGCAGCCAGCAGGCCACCTGCGACGAGCGCTCGGACATGCGCTCGAAGCTGGCCACGGTGCGCGTGCCGTCCTCGGCCTCGATCACCAGCGCCGGCTGCGCGTTGCCGCGGGCCATCTCGTCGAAGTGGTCCAGCGCCCAGTTGAACTGCGTCAGGCGCGGCCAGCGGAAGCCGGCGCAGGCGCCGTCCTGGTCGGTGCGGTGAGCGATCAGGAAGTCGCGCGCGGCGCGGAAGCGGGCGAGGTCGTCGGTCGTGGCGGTCATGGCAGGCGGTGGGGCGGCTGAGGGCGGCGCGGCAGCGGCAAGCGGCGCCAGGCGGACTAGCCTAGCCTAGCGGCAGCCCGGCCGGTACGGCACAACCCGCAATCCCGGCGCGGTTGCTCGACGTGCTTGTTCGGCGTGCTTGTTCGGCGCGCTCGCCCGGCGCGGCCGCGCCTTCACGGCGACGGGAACGGCGGCGCCGCGATGAAGTCCTGCTCCCCCGGCACCTGGGCGAAGCGCGCCGTGGCGTCGCCCTCCGCGCCCGGCCCGGCGGCCCAGGCCGCGGCCGCCGCGGCCAGTTGCTCGCGCCGCGTGGCGACGAAGTTCCACCACAGCAGCCGCCGCCCGAGGGGCTCACCGCCGATCAGCACGGCGCGCGCCGGCCCCTCGGCGGCGAGCAGCGGCTCGTCGCCGGGCGCCAGCACCGTCATCGCCAGCGGCGGCACGCGCTCGCCGTCGAGCGTGACCGGGCCGTCGACCACGTACAGCGCGCGCTCGGCCGCCGGCGGCAGCGGCAGCGCGTCGCCGGCGGCCAGCGCGATGTCCAGGCACAGCGTCGGCGAGCGCACCGGCAGCGGGCTGGTGGCGCCGAAGGCTTGGCCGGCGAGCACGCGCACCACCGCGCCGCCCACCTCGAGCTCGGGGATGGCCGCAGCCGGCGCGTGCACAAACGAGGGCTCGACGGCCTCGTCGGCCTCGGGCAGCGCAGCCCACAGCTGCAGGCCGTGGCGGGTGTGGGCGCGCCCCCGCAGGTCGGCCGGCGTGCGCTCGCTGTGCACGACGCCGCGGCCGGCGGTCATCCAGTTCACGGCGCCGGGCTCGAGCCGCTGCACGGCGCCGGTGCCGTCGCGGTGCTCCAGGGCGCCGTCGAACAGCACGCTCAGTGTGGCCAGGCCGATGTGCGGGTGTGGGCGCACGTCGTGGTCACTGCCGGGCGGCACGGTCAGCGGGCCGAAGTGGTCGAAGAACACGAACGGCCCCACGGCCTGGCGCGCCGCCGCCGGCAGCAGCCGGCGCACGACGAAGCCGCCGCCGAGGTCCCTGGCTTGCGGTCGGATCAGGGCGAGGGCCATGCGGGGCAGTGTAGGAAAATCGCGCGTTTCGCGTTCGCCCCCGCCCGCCTGCGGGCCCTCCCCTCCTGAAAGCCCCCGCGACATGAGCCTCAAGTGCGGCATCGTCGGCCTGCCCAACGTCGGCAAGTCCACCCTCTTCAACGCGCTGACCAAGGCGGGCATCGCAGCCGAGAACTACCCGTTCTGCACCATCGAGCCCAACGTGGGCATCGTCGAGCTGCCCGACCCGCGGCTGGCCAAGCTGGCCGAGATCGTGAAGCCCGAGCGCGTCGTGCCGGCGATCGTGGAGTTCGTGGACATCGCGGGCCTGGTGGCCGGCGCCAGCCAGGGCGAGGGCCTGGGCAACCAGTTCCTCAGCCACATCCGCGAGACCGACGCCATCGTCAACGTCGTGCGCTGCTTCGAGGACCCGAACGTCATCCACGTGGCCGGCAGGGTCGACCCCATCGCCGACATCGAGGTCATCCAGACCGAGCTGTGCCTGGCCGACCTGGCCACGGTGGAGAAGGGCCTGGCGCGCTACAGCAAGGTGGCCAAGGCCGGCCAGGACAAGGAAGCCGCGCGGCTGGTGGAGGTGCTGAAGAAGTGCGAGGCCGCGCTCAACGAAGCCAGGCCCGTGCGCAGCATCGACTTCAGCAAGGAGGAGCTGGCGGTGCTGAAGCCGCTGTGCCTGATCACGGCCAAGCCGGCGATGTTCGTGGGCAACGTCAGCGAGACGGGCTTCGAGAACAACCCGCTGCTCGAGCAGCTGCGCGGCTACGCGGCCAAGCAGGCCGCACCCGTGGTGGCCATCTGCGCCAAGACCGAGGCCGAACTGGCCGACATGGCCGACGAGGACCGCGCGATGTTCCTGGCCGAGATGGGCCAGGACGAGCCGGGGCTGAACCGCCTGATCCGCGCCGCCTTCAAGCTGCTGGGCCTGCAGACCTACTTCACGGCCGGCCCGAAGGAGGTGCGCGCCTGGACCATCCACGTCGGCGACACCGCGCCGCAGGCGGCCGGCGTCATCCACACCGACTTCGAGCGCGGCTTCATCCGCGCGCAGACCATCGCCTACGACGACTACGTGGCCTGCCGCGGCGAGCAGGGCGCCAAGGACGCCGGCAAGATGCGCGCCGAGGGCAAGGAGTACGTGGTCAAGGACGGCGACGTCATGAACTTCCTGTTCAACGTCTGACCGAACCGGCGGGCCGGGGCTCCGCAGCCGGGGCGGGCCGGCCAGGGGCGCCGGTGGCGCTCGCGTCGGGCGCTGTGCCCTCCGCGGCTCGGGTGACGGGTTCCCGTCAACGCTGAACCGCAACCCCCTTGCGTGGCGGCGACCTGGCCACTGTTCTGTCGAGGTGCTCTGAAGGAGCATGGCACCTCAATCCCAACCCTCGACGCCCGCGGTCGCATCCGCTGCAACGCCTGCGGCGTCGGGTCAGCCGACCGGCGCTGCCGGCCGCCAACCCGCCCGGGATCGCGGCGGTCTCGGGCAGCAGGGGTCAAGAACGGCAGTCGACACAGCCCACGCGGGCCCCTTGCGGCATGGCAGCAGCCGTCGACTCACCGAAGGCACGACGGCCAGTAGCGCGTGGTCTCCAGCGGAACCCCATCCCAGACGGCACGTTCGAGACCGCGCGGGTCGTCGACAACGGCGCAGGGCTGGTCGAGCACCATGGTTGCGCGCCGCGTGCTGTCGTATCGCGGCCAGTGCGGCAATGAACGCGTGTTGGGGTTGCCGCTTCGGGCAAAGGCCGCCCAGGCATCCATCATCTGCTCGGCCAGCGTCCCCCACTGTGCCCTGGGCGCGGTCACGGCCTCGATTTCGGGACCGTCGTTGCCGAACACGAACGGAATCTCGATCGAGTGGTAAGCGCCATAGCTCTGCCCGGTGCGCCCCTTGACCGGTGAGCGGAACCCGAAAAGGTACATCCAGGTGGGCTGGTGTTCGCTGGCAGCGGCCGCGAACCGCGTGGACATGGCGCGGATCAGCCCGTCCGTCGACAAGGCGACCGCGGCGTCGTGGCGGTTCGGGTAGGCCGCCAGGTAGAGCTCGACGACGCGCTGCGCGTCAGCGCCGAAGTAGGGCACGAGATGGTTCGGGTTGACGAGGATGTCGTCGCTGAACGCCTCCGGCGTCATCCCGGGGTCGGCGGGATCGGCGCACACGGCCGAGAAGTACCGCGTCTCCTCGAGCGTCGTTCCGATCAGCAGCGGCACGCGGGCGCAGCGGCCCTGGGCCAGCGCGTGCCGCGGCTGCTCGTGCAGGACGACCCCATCGAGATTGGGCTTGCACCACGGAAACACGAAGCCGACGCGATCGGCCAGCGCCAGCAGCGCCGGCCACGGCAGATGCTGCAGTTCATGAAGTGACGCGCCGCTGGCCTGGAGCAGCAACGCCGCGTTGTGCGCCGACCGTTGCCGCGGATGAAGGTCCGTCAGGATGCCGCTCTGGATGATCGCCCGGTGGAACAGGCCTCGTGCACGAGGTGCGAGCATGAGACGCTGCACGTGGTCGGCGCCGGCCGACTCGCCAAAGACCGTGACGTTTCCGGGATCTCCGCCGAAGGCCAGCACGTTGTCGCGCACCCACTCGAGCGCCTGGATGATGTCCAGCAGGGCCGCGTTGCCGCCACCCGCGAAGTCCTGGCCGCCGATGTCGGAGAAGTCGAGGAACCCCAGGACGCCCAGGCGGTACTGGACCGTGACGACGACGACGTCGTTGCGCCTCGCCAGTCGCGCGCCGTGGTACTGGCTGTTGCGCGTGCTGCCGCCGACGTTGCCGCCGCCGTGGATCCACACCATCACCGGTCGCCGGTCTCGGCCGGCTGCGGGGGTCCACACGTTCAGTGCCAGGCAGTCCTCGTCCATCACCTCGGCGCCATGCTCGGTGGGATCGAAGTACTGGAGATGAGGGCAAGCCGGCGCGAACTCGCCCGCCTGGCGCGGGCTCGTCCACGGCGACACAGGCGCGGGCGGCCTGAACCTCAGCGGTCCTACCGGGGGTGCCGCGAACGGCACACCCAGGAAGGCCTGCACCCCCTCGCCGCAGCGCCCCAGGACAGGGCCGGCGAGGGTGTCGACCCGGACCCATTCGGTCGATGCATGCAGGGGATCACGCGCCATCGGGCTGCCTGGGTCCGTCAACGGAGAGCGGTGCGGGCCACCGTCGTCAGTGCTTGCGAAACCAACGATCGACCTGCTCGATCAGGTCCAGCCAATGGCTCGGGTGCCACTCGAGGCTGTGGTTGTTGTCGGGGTAGCGCACCAGCGCGGCCGGCACGCCGCACAGCTTGAGCGCCGTGAAGTACATCTCCGACTGCGCGATCGGCGTGCGCCAGTCGCACTCGCCGCACAGCAGCAGCGTGGGGGTGCGCACCCGATGCACCAGCGACAGCGGCGAACGGCGCCGGTAGTGCTCGTCCATGCCGGGCGCCCAGGGCGGGGCGGGCAGCCAGTAGTAGCCGTAGTAGTCGGACCGGTCCTGTGTGAGCACCGCGCTGGTCCAGTCCATCACGCCGTAGATGGCGGCCGCCGAGGCGAACCGCGTGCTGTGGCCGATCAGCCAGGCCGTCATCACCCCGCCGCCCGACTCGCCGGCCACATGCACCCGATGCGGATCGATGCCGCCCCGGGCCACCACGTCGTCCACCATGTCCAGCAGCTGGAGATCGTCCGGCCCCGGGAAGTCGTGCTGCAGTTCGTCGGTGAAGGCCTCGCCGTAGCCCAGCGATCCGCGCGGGTTCACCATCAGCACGGCGTAGCCCCGGGCGGCCCAGATCTGCGGCAGGATGGCCAGGTGCGGGCACCAGGCCAGGTACGGCCCGCCGTGCAGCCACAGGATCAAGGGCACCGGCTGTTCTGCGGGCACGCCGGGAGGACGCACCAGCCAAGCCTGCCACGCCGGCGTCGAACGGCCGGCGCTTCGTGTCGGCAGCCACAGCGTCTGGACGGGCGCCACCTCGCGACCGGCGATCCAGGCGGACTCATCGGTCAAGGTCTCGCCGGGCTGCCCGTCCGGTCGCAGCAGCGCCACCTCGTCCGTTCGCGACGCGCTGCCGCGCAGGTACGCCACGGTGCCGTCGCGCGCAACGGACAGGCCCTTCTGGTACAGCGCGTAGCCTGTCGCGGCCGAGCCACCGACATCGCGAGCCAGCGTCGTCCACTGTCCGTCCAGGCCCAGGCGCACCAGGCAGCCGTCGCCGGCCTGCGGCAGCAGCAGCAGCAGGCCCGTGCTGTCGGGCAGCCACGCCAACTGCTGGTGGACTTCCATGCGCCCGGGGTGCGGCAGGGCGCGCACCGGGCCGCCGGCACGCGGCATGACATGCACCACGTTCGTGTGGAACGACTTGCGCTCGTTGCGGAAGCCGACGAAGGCGATCCACTGGCCGTCCGGCGACACGGTCGCCTGGCAGGCCGGCCCGCCGAAGTGGGTCAGTTGCCGCACGCTGCCATCGGACAGGTCGAACTCGCACACGTCGGACTGCAGCACCGCCAGCGGGTCGTGGGGGCCCTCGCTCGAGGCGCGGCGCGGCATCGACGCGACGAGGTGGCGGCCGTCGGGCGTCCAGCAGAGAGGCCCGGCCAGCGCCAGCTTGGTGATGAAGGTCCGTGGGCCGCCATGGTCATGCGGCCCATCGGTCAGCTGACGCAGTGCGCCGCTGGCGACGTCGAGCACGAAGATGTGGTGCCGGCCTTCGGGCAGCTCTCCGGGCAGACCTTCGGCCCGGCGGACGAGCTGTTCGGTGTAGACCCCCGGTGCCGCCCAGCGCGGCGTGCGCAGCGACTCCCAGTCCGGCATCCCACCCGGGGCGACCGCCGCAGGCGCCGGCACGAGCATGACGAACGCGAGGCTCCTGCCGTCGGGCGACCACGCCAGACCACCGGGCGCCTGCGCCAGCGTCGAGAGCACCCGGCGCTCACCGGTCTCGGCGTTCCAGCATTCGATCGCATGCCGGCCGCCCGGACTGCGCGCCAGCGCCAGGCTGCGGCCGTCGGGCGCCCAACGTGGCTGGCTGCCGGCGCCGAGCTCGTGGCGCTGCCCGGTGCCGCGATCGACCACGCAGAGCTCGCTGATCCACGCGTCCGCCTCAACGTCGGCCCGCACGCGCACGTAGGCCACGAAACGACCATCGGGCGTGATCTGCGGATCGCTGGGCAGGCGCAGCGCGAAGTGGTCCTGCGGGCGGAACGGGTCGTGACCAGGCGGGCTCATCACGCTGCTCCTGGCATCAAGCGGCCAAGTTGCGCGAGGCCTGGCGGGCCTTGAACCACGCATAGCCCAGGTGCGCGAAGAACACGACCGCCAGCAGCTTGACGGCCAGCAATGCCCAGCGCAGCGAGGCCTGCCCGAACTCCGCCGCCAGGGCGTCGCTGAACATGCCCACGAGCAGCGGCCCACCGCCGGCGCCGAACAGCGTCAGCGCCAGCAGCAGCACCGACACGCCCAGCACCCGCCGCTCGCGCGGCAGCGTGTTGCTGATCATCGCGAACACGGGGCCGTTGGGCATGGCTCCCACGAAGGTGGCTGCGGCGTGGGCGACGAAGGCCACCTGCAGGTTGGGCGCAAACAGCACGGCCGCGATCAAGGGGAAGGTCAGCGCGTAGCTCACCATGCAGAAGACCAGCAGGCGCTCGTCCCGGGCTCCCCCCAGGCGGTTGCCGATGACGCCGCCCGCCAGCAGCCCCAGCAGCGAGCCTGCCAGGTAGGCCCCCCCGAAGAAGGCCGCCGCGTGCTCGGGCGCCAGGCCGAACTGGCGGTTGTAGAAGCTGGGCATCCATTGCGTCAGGCCGAAGGTGGCGAACGAGGCCCAGGCAAAGCCCAGCGTGATGTGCAGGTAGGTCGGGTTGCGGACGAGGTCCGCAAAGGCCTTCAGCTGCCCCGTTGGCACCCGTGGCGGCACCGCGGCCGGGCTCGCCGTGGCGCGGTCGCGCGCGACCCACACCTGGAGCACGGCGATCACCACGGCGACCACCCCGAAGACGACGAAGGCCTGTCGCCAGCCCACCTTCGCCGCCAGGTAGCCGCCTGCGGTCAAGCCCCCGGTGACGCCGACGAAGTAGCCCGCGGAGTACAGCGCCAGGGCCCCGGACCGGCGCTCGGGCGGGTAGTGATCGCTGACGATGGCCTGGCCCAGCGGCATTTCGGATGCGGGCCCGAACCCCGAGGCCAGTTGGGCGACAACGAACTGCCAGAAGGCTCCACAAGCCGCGAAGACGGCCGTGGCCGCGCCGTAGATCGCCAGGCAGGCACCGAACACGCGCGAGTTGCCCCAGCGCGCCGCCCAGGCCGTGATGGGGAACGCGAGCGCGGCAATCGTCAGCGCCGATGCGTAGCCGGTCAGCAGGCCGAGTTGCGTGTCGCTGAACCCGAACTCGGCCTTGATGAGGGGCAGGCACGCCGACAGCAGCGAGGCGCCGGCGCTGGCCATCGCGCTGGCCAGCGCCAGCACCAGGACGACGACGATCGGACGCTGCGCGATGTCGTCGCCGAGACGCTCCGTGTGATCAGCGGCCAAGGTCAGAAGTCGTAGCGAACGGCGACACCGGCCGTGCGGGGACGAATCGGATAGAAGTCGGTGAAGAGCGCGCTGGTGAAGTCGACACCCCCCGAGATGCCCCGAGCATCGCTCGCGTTGTTGACGAACGCCGAGACTTCCAGCTGCGCCCAGGTGAACGTCAGGCGCAGGTCCAGCGTCGAGTACGCGGCCAGGGTCATCGGCGAGTCGACCTGGGCCCGGCGCTTGCCCGTGTGCGCCAGCACGGCGGAGAGGCGGCCGCTGCTGTCCAGAGGCCCGGCAAAGTGGACGGCTCCGTCGATCGTGCCCTGCAGCTTGGCGGTGCCGGGCAGCGGGGTGCCATCGGCCACCGGCACGCCGCCGACCGTGATGCCGCCCGAGGTGGTGGCGTTGGTATACGCAATGGCGCCCCGCAGCGAGAAGCTCGAGCTGGGTCTCCAGGCGCCGGCCAGTTCGATGCCTTGCGACCGGGCCTCACCGATGTTGCCCGTCACCAGGAAGTCGCGCCCGCTGACCGGGTCGCGGGCGAGCGTGGCCAGCTGCACGTCCTTCCAGTCGATGCGGAACACGCTCGCGTCCAGGCTGGCCTGGGCGCTCGGCGTCCAGCGCACGCCCACCTCGTAGTTCCACAACGTGTCGGTCTTGTACGGGAACGACAGCGTGCCGAACCCGACGTTGGAGATGCCGCCGAAGCGATAGCCGCGCGAGGCCAGCACGTAGACCGACAGCTGCGGGTCGAAGGCGTATCGCAGCGACACCTTGGGCGTCGTGCCGCTGTCGCTGGTGCCGTAGGGAATCGGAGTGCCGGGATCGCCGACGCCCGTGATGCGGTCGTAGTCGAGCTTGGTCTCGTAGTAGCGAGCCCCCGCCGCCGCAGTGAGTCGTTCGGTCAACTTGACTTCCACGTCGGCGAACAGGGCGGCTTCGGTGGCGCTTCCTTGGCGCCGGAAGCGAATGTCCGGCACCGCGCCACGTGGCTCGTAGAACACCTTCTGGTCGCGCCTCACGTCGGCGTCCATCCAGAACGCGCCGACCAGCCAGTTGAAGGCCCCGGCCTTCACCGGCGCCAGCCTGATTTCCTGCGACAGCGTTCGTGTGTGCAGGTCCACATCGCTGGTCCACAGGTCGCCGATGAAGGCCGGATCGAAGAAGTCCCGCGTGAAGTCGTCGCGCTGGATGCGTTTCTTGGTCTGGTAGCCCGTCAGGGAGGTCAGCCTCAACCCGCCCAGATTGGCGTTGACCTGCACGGTGCCCAGATCGAAGGTCGACTTGACGGTCTGGGGGAATGCGGTCTTGACCTCGTTGCGATCGGGCGGCGTCAGGCTGTACCCGTTGCCGGTTGCGTAGTCGAACGAAGAGATGCCCGAGCCGTCGGCCTGGCGGCTCTGCTGGCTGAGATAGATCGCCGTCACGTCGAAGTCGGCATGGGGGCGCCAGGTGAAGAGGGCGCGACCACCATCCACGCGGTTGCTGTTGCTGTCCTTGACGCCGGTGCCGATGTTGTCGATGAAGCCGGGGTCCTTGCGGCTGTTGAGCACCACCCGCAGCCCGGCCTTGCCGTCGGCCAGCGGCAGGTTCGCCATGGCCGCCGTGGACCAGCCGTTGCCGCCGCCGCTCATGCTGCTGAAGCTGGCGAGCACCGAGCCTTCGGTTTGCCGGGTGTTGGGCTTGTTCAGTTGGTAGCGGACAGCGCCGCCCAGCGAAGAGGAGCCGTACAGGGCACCCTGGGGCCCGCGCAGCACTTCCACGCGCTCCAGGTCGAATGGCGCCAGGTCGGGCACCGAGACGAAGGCAAACGGGTCGGTGAACGGCACGTCCTCGATGTAGATGCCCGTCGGCGCCTGCGTGAAGCCTTGGTTCCCGGCATTCGTGTTGGTGCCAATGCCTCGGATCGACAGCAAGGACGCGTCGGCAGCGCCCTTGTTGAACTGCACCCCGGGCGTGAGCTTCATGACGTCTTCGTTGTCCGCGCTGCCCAGGCGTTCGAGCTTGGCGCCGTCCACCGCCGTGACGGTGCCGGCGACGTCGCTCTGCAGTTGCCTGCGCTTGCTGGCCGTGACCTCCACACGCTGCGGCTCGTCGGCCGCGGGCCTGCTGCCGGTGCTGCCGCCGCTCGCGGGCGGGTTCGGCTGGGTCTGCGCCATTGCCGACAGGCCCAGGGTGATGCTCGCCGCCAGGACAGACCATCGATGCGCGCCGTGTCCGCAGGCCGAGGTCGCGCGGGGGCGGATGCAGATCGTGTTTGTCATGCTGTTCTCCATGCTGTTACAACGCGCGGCACAGCGATCGGTTCGTCACCGGTTCGCGCAAGCATGGTAGGCAGCACCTGTCGAGGCCGAAATAGCCCGCGCGGTACATGCCCTGCCCCTAAGCACGAAGCCCGACTGCCGGATGCCCAGACCCGCCGCCCCCACTTCCGAGCTCGCCCCCAGGCGCAAGGCCCGCATCGCCTTGGCGCTCGACACCGAGGGCGTGGCCCAGCTCGGCGAGCTGGCAGCCCAGGTCGGCCGGGCGGGCTTCTATCCCGCGGCGGTGGCGTTCCTGGCCTCGCTGATCGAAGCGGACGTGAGCGTGGCCTTCCTCTACTCGACCGACCAGCGCCCCCGCTACCTCGCCGTGAAGGCCGAGGCCGCGATGCGGCGCGGCGCGCGCGACACGGCCTACCTGGCCGGGCCCTACGTGCTCGACCCGGTGTACCAGATGTTCCAGCGCGGACAGCCCGATGGCGCCTACCCGATGGCGTCGTACCTGCCGGACGACTTCTACGAGAGCGAGTTCTACCGGTGCTTCTTCCGCAACACGCTGCTGCTCGACACGATCGATGTGCTGTGGCGCATCGACGAGCGCAGTTCCATCGCCTTCTGCCTGGGTCGTGAGCAGGGCACGCTCCCATTCGGGTCGGCCGAGAGTGCGCTGGTCCAGCACGTGCTGCCCTTGCTGTTTGCGCTGATGAGGCGACACCACGAGTTGGCGACGCCGCCCAAGCCCGACGAAGCCGACAGGCTGGTGCACCGCAAGGTGCAGGCCACGATGGCGAACTTCGGCGCCAGTCTGCTTACCAAGCGGGAACGCGAAGTGGTCTTCTACATGCTCAGCGGCTATTCGTCGGAGCAGACGGCCGCACGCCTGCACACTGCCGAGGGCACGATCCGCAACCAGCGCAAGAGCATCCACCGCAAGCTCGAGACGGGTTCGCAAGCCGAGTTGTTCTCGCTGTTCATCCAGTGCATTCCCTTTGCCGACCCCGACAGCGGCGCCGATCCGCTCCCGCGCTGCCAGGGATCGGCGCCACGCCAGTCGAACTGAGTTCCCAAGGGTCAGCCCTTAGGCCATCCCGGACATGGGCAAGCTGCTGCCGTGCTCCTAAGATTTCCGGCGCGATGAGCAGCTTTCCGTTGGCCCCCGATGGCTTTGCCGCAACCTACACCGAAGCCCGCAGCGCATGGCTGCAGGCCGCGGCGGCGGGTGGTGGCCGGGTTTCGGGCCTGCAACACCCGGATGTCGGGCCACGGGGCGAAGCCTTGTGGCTGGATGTGGCCCGCTTCGGTGACCCGCAGGCTCACAGCGTCTTCGTGGTGTCGTGCGGCACGCATGGCATCGAAGGGTATGCCGGGTCTGCGGTGCAGACGGCCTGGATGAATGCCGGTGGGCCCGGTGAACTGCCAACGGGCACGGCCGTGGTCCTGGTCCACGCCATCAACCCCTGGGGCTTTGCCCATGGCCAGCGGGTGACCGAGAACAACGTCGACCTGAACCGGAACTTCATCGACTTTGCGTCGATCCCGGCGCCGCACGCCGGCTACACGGAACTGCACCCGCACCTGATGCTGGAACACTGGGACGAGGCAGCGATCGCCCGCGCCTTTGCCGCGATGGACGCCTACCGCGAGCGTGCCGGTGAACAGGCCTTCTCGGACGCGTTCAATGGCGGCCAGTATCAGAGCCCGGAAGGACTCTTCTATGGCGGGCGGCAACCCGAGTGGTCCCGCCGCGCGCTGGCCCGATGCCTGCCGGAGGCGCTGGGTCCGGCCCGCCGATGCGTGTGGGTGGACCTGCACACCGGCATCGGCCCGTATGGCCTGCCCTTCTTCTTCAGCTTCGACGCGCCGGGCTCGTGGGGCCGGCAGCGCGCGCGGGAGGTCTGGGGTGAAAACGCGTTCAGCGGCAAAGGGAGCACGCACAAGGCCTTCGCGGTCTACCAGGGACTGATGATCGGCGCGCTGGCGGCCATGGCGCCCGGCTGTGCGATGTCACCCGTGGTCATCGAGTTCGGCACCCACGAACGTCGGCGCATGCAGCGCGCGCACCTGGCGCTGGCCTGGATGCGGCGCCAGCGCATGGCGAGCGAAGCCTTCGAACGGGCCGCCGCGGAGTACCGAGAGGCCTTCGTCCCCTCGGACCCCCGGTGGCGCGCTTCCGTGTTGCGCGAAGGGGTGGCGCTGTGCCAGCGCGGGCGAGACGCCCTGGTGGCCGAAGTCCGATGACCGCGAACGCGCTTGCACCCCACGATCAGGCCCTTTTTCAGGGCATGAGCGCTCACCGCGTCGCCGTGGACGATGGCGTGGAAATCAACGCCCTGGTGGGCGGCAGCGGACCGCCGCTGTTGCTGCTGCACGGCCACCCCCAGACACGCGCGATGTGGCACAAGGTGGCACCCACGTTGGCACTTCGGCACACACTGGTGCTGGCCGACCTGCGCGGCTACGGCGACTCGTCCAAGCCGCCCGGCCTGCCCGACCACTCGAACTACGCCAAGCGCACCCTGGCGCGCGACCAGGTGGCCTTGATGCACGCCCTGGGCTTTGCGCGCTTCGATGTGCTGGCGCACGACCGCGGCGCCCGCGTGGCCCACCGGCTGGCCGTGGACCATCCCGATCGCGTGGGCCGCATGGTGCTGCTTGACGTGGCGCCAACGTTGGCGATGTACGAGCAGACCACGCGGGCGTTTGCCACGGCCTATTGGCACTGGTTCCTGCTGATCCAGCCGGCGCCGCTGCCCGAGCGCCTGATCCAGGCCGACCCGTCAGCCTACGTGCGCGAGGTGATGGGCCGGCGCAGCGCGGGCCTGGCGCCCTTCACGCCCGCCGCGCTGGCGGCCTACGAACGGGCGGCCGCGCTGCCCGGAACCGCGCACGGCATCTGCGAGGACTACCGCGCTGCGGCCGGGATCGACCTGGACCACGACCGCGCCGACCGCGAGGCCGGCCGCCGCATGGCCACACCCACGCTCGTGCTGTGGGGGGCCCAGGGCGTGGTGCACACCTGCTTCGAGCCCTTGAACGAGTGGCAGCGCGTCGCCAGTGACGTGCAGGGCGAGCCGCTGCCTTGCGGCCACTACATTGCCGAGGAAGTGCCGGACATGCTGCTGTCGCGCATCACGCCGTTCCTCTGCCTCCAGCAGGCCCGCACATGAAGCCCGTGGCCGTGGACTGGTTCCAGCCCCGGCGGGTTGCAGCGGATCAGCATGGAACGGCTGGCGCGCCTGGCGCCAGGGCAGGTGCACCCAGGCCAGCAACATGCGCTTCATGCGGACGCAGGCTCAGAGGCCGTGCAGTGCGCGGGCCATCATCGCGATGAAGCGGGCCTGATGCGCGGGGTCCAGCCAGCGTGTCACCACGACCGCCTGCAACTCGGGTTCCACCCAGACCATGTGGCCGCCGGCACCCTGCATGAACATCGCGCCTGCCGAGGCGCCCTCGAACAGCCGACCCTCGGGGTTCAGCCAGACCAGCCAGCCGTAGAACGGCGCGATCGCGACGGGCTGACCCATGCGGCGCACCCAATCCGCCGGCAGCAGCGCCCGGCCCTGATGCGTGCCGCCATCCAGCATCAACTGGCCCAGCCGCACCAGGTCGCGGGCGCTGACCGTCACGCCGCCGCCCCAGTGCGTGCCGCCGGGAACCGAGGGCAGACGCTCGCCGTCCAGCGCGATCCAGGCGTCGTCATAGCCTTCCCAGCGGAAGGTGTCCTGGGCACCCAGTGGCTGCAGCAGCGCGCCCTGCATCACCTGCTGCAGCGGTTCGCGGAACAGGTGCAGCAAGGCCAGCGAGAGCTGGTTGATGCGCACGTCGTTGTATTCCCAGTAGCTGCCCGGCGCCTGCAGGGGGCGGCTGCCGCCCTTCGGTCCCCCGGCGGGGCGCGGGTCGTGCGCGACCTTGCGCCAGCGGTCCACCTGGTCGGGCAGGCCGAAGCAGCTTCCCTCCCACTCGCTGGTCTGTTCCAGCAGCTGACGCCAGGTGATGGACGCGTTGTGCGGCGTGTCGAAGCCGATGCCGGGCAGCTGTGCGGCCACCGGTCGATCGACGTCGGGCAGCAGTCCGCGCGCGTGAGCCACGCCGGCCAGCAGGGCCAGGCAGGTCTTGGCCACGCTGAAGGTCTGGTCGGACCGGGCAGGCTCGCCCCAGCTGGCGATCTCGAGGCCGTGCTGCCACACCACGCCGCTGCAGGGTCCGCGCTCGTGCACGGGGCCGCGCAGGCGGTTCCAGGGCGGAGGGTCTTCATGGTGCACGCCAAACCGCTGGGGCTCGCGCAGCGGATCGCGCGTCCAGGGCGTCTCGTGGGCTTCGGCGAAGGCGATCGCCTCTGCCAGTGGGGGCGGAACAGGTGTGGGCATGGGCGGCAGTCTAGGGGCCGCGACGCGGTGTGCCTGTCAATCTGCGGCCAAGCTGGCAGCGTCGGCTCCAGATCCTTGAGCGGTGGCTGGGCGACCGCGGCTCGTGCCAAGCCGCTCACCGCCGCTTGGCCGACAAGAGCCCAGATCAACAGTTAGTAGTCACTGTCGGTTCGCATTTATTGCTGAACCGGGATGTCTAGAGCGACAAGCACTTGCAAGCATTCATCTCGGCGTCTTCTGAACACGCAAGTCACCCAACTCTGAACTTTTGACCTTCCTCATCATTCAATTCTGAACTTTGGCCAGGACACTGAGCCCGCCGTCACTGGCCTGTGTAGGAGTCCGGCGAGACCCCATCTCAGAAGGGGAGCTTGTTCCTCCTCGGCGCATGTCCAAGTAGGGGCGCCAAGACGAAATCAATCGCGCGCTGAAGTGCGCGCGGGCGATCCCGGTCTGCGGTTGCCTCCGCGACGATCGATTGCAGGTGCTCGTCCTCCAACTGCAAGCGGCGCAGCGCCAACGCCAACAAGAACTCGAGGATGGCCTCGCCAGCCTCTTCGCTCGCTCGCGCCAGTGCACGGAGGATGACGGCCTTCATGAAGTCGCTATCGGCGCGATCTCCCCGATAGTCCAGCTCGGACGGGTAGGCGTTTCGAAGCAGGGCGGACTGGAGAACCCCATCGTTGAAGCGCGTGAAATTCTCCGGATGCAACACGACGTGACGGAAGCTGCCTGATCCGAGTCGCCGACCGTCCGGAAGGCCCACATGCTCTCGGGCGCGCTGCAGGAGTACTCCGACCGTCGCGAGTACCTCAGGGTGGCAGGCCTGAGGAACGAATGTGGACGGCCAGTACGCAAAGCCGGCGCGAAGCTTCATGTGCGCGTCTGCATGTGCCCCGTGCGGCAGAAGACTCAAGTGCTGGACTCTTGCCACCCCACCAAGGAGTCGACCCCGCATCGCCACTTGGGCGGGCATTGACTTGGCCTCTCTTTCGGCGCCGTAATACACAGAGAGTTCCGCCTTGAAAGACTCGAACGCTTGAGTGCCGATCGCCGCTTTGCCAAAGGCAGTGAAGTCATACGGAACACGTTTGGAATGCTTCAGGTTTGCTGGCAACGTCTTGAGCTCACCCTGCGTCTCGGCGACTTGATACCCAACAATGTACAAACGCGGCCCCGAGTGCATATCGCGAAGTGCGCGGCTGATCTCCAAGAGCTGTGACCCCTTGCCAACGACAGCCGCACAAACTGCGACACCGTCATCAGCCTTCAGCCGGACGCGCCCCAGTAGAGCCGCAGAAATGACACGCAGACCATTCAACCCTAGAGATGCCTCGCAGAACGTCTTTACCTTCTGAGCTAGCGCACGCGACGGTGGATCGTCCTGGAAGACAACCACTTTGGTCGCGGCTTTGGCGCGCTGGACCAACTCGCCTTCCAGCCATTGATTGAACTCTGCGCGGCCAAGTAGCGCGTGACCGTCGACGAATAGGGCCCGCGGTCTTGAAGGGCTGCGTGAAGGGCGCCTAAAGCAGTCGAATACGCCAGCGCCGGCAAACGCACAGAACCAGGAGACATCTTCGTCGCTACGGTGGTCCACATCGCTTAGGGAAGGTCTGCGCAACAGCTCATCCAGCTCGCAGGCTTTCAGATCGACCTGTCCTTGACGCTGTGAGCCTCGATTAAGACCGTCCATCGCGCTCAATCTGCGTGCCGCCTTGTGATTGCAAGCGCCGGGCGCTGCAA
>CAIKLM010000137.1 GCA_903828235.1 uncultured beta proteobacterium
CAACCGCCGCCGCGGCCGTCGCGGCCGCCGCGACGACGACACCGCGGCCGACGGCTGCACGCCGGCGCCGGCGGGCCCTGCCGCCGCGCCGGTCGACGCGGGCGAGCTGTTCCGCCAGGTGCTGACCGGCGCCTACGACAGCGAGGCCGCGCCGTCCGAGGGCGCACCGCCCGAACCGGCGCCCGCTTCGGCCGCCGTGGCGCTCGAAGCCTCGCTCCCGGGTGTCGACGAGCCCGCTGAAGCCGCCGGCACCGAGCCCGGCGAGACCACCGAGACCGCAACCGCGGCAGAGCCTGCGGGCGCTCCGCGCCGCGTGCTGGCGCCCGACCCCGACGCGCCCAAGCTGCACAAGGTGCTGGCGCAGAGCGGCGTCGGTTCGCGCCGCGACCTCGAGCAGATGATCGTCGACGGCCGCGTCACCGTGAACGGCGCGCCGGCCCACGTCGGGCAGCGCATCAGCTTCGGCGACCGCATCGCGCTCGACGGCAAGCCCGTGAAGGTGCGCATCCAGCCGCCCAAGGCGCGCGTGCTGGCGTACCACAAGCCGGCCGGCGAAGTCGTCACGCACGACGACCCGCAGCAGCGCCCGACCGTCTTCCGCCGCCTGCCGCGACTGCCGCACGGCAAGTGGCAGTCGGTGGGCCGGCTCGACATCAACACCGAGGGCCTGCTGCTGTTCACCAACAGCGGCGAACTCGCCAACCAGCTGATGCACCCGCGCTTCGGCGTCGAGCGCGAGTACGCCGTGCGCTCGCTGGGCATGCTGTCGGAGGAATCGAAGCAGCGCCTGCTCGAGGGCGTGGAGATCGAGGGCCAGCGCGCCGCCTTCAAGAGCCTCGAGGACGGTGGCGGCGAGGGGGCCAATCACTGGTACCGCGTCGTCATCACCGAGGGCCGCAACCGCGAGGTGCGCAAGCTCTTCGAGGCCGTGGGCCACGCCGTGAGCCGGCTCATCCGCATCCGCTATGGCTGCGTGGTGCTGCCGCGCGGCCTCAAGCGCGGCGTCTGGGTCGACCTGCCGGAGGACGATCTGCGCGCCCTGCGCCGCCTGACCAGCCAGCCGCGGCCGCCGGTCGAGGCAGCGGCCGCCGACACCGAGGGCGCGGGCAAGAAGCGCAATCGCCGCGGCAAGAAGCGCGGCCGGGGCGAGGGCCCGGACGGCCGCTTCGAGGCCGGCGGGCCGCGCCCCGACGGTGGGCGCCGCGAGCCGCGCCCGGAACGCGCCGAGCGCGGCCCGCGCCCTGACGCGGCCGACCGCTTCGAGCTGCCGCCCCCCAACGTGTCGCCGCTGATGACCTCGCTGGACCGCACACTGCGCAAGTCGGGCCCCAAGCCCGAGCGCAGCGACAAGGCGCTGGCCAAGTACGAGCTCGACGGCGGCTTCATCCCGAATCCGCTGCTGCAGACCTACGACAAGCGCGCCGCGCAGCAGAACCAGCCGCGTCGCGAGATTCCCGACGACGGGCCGATCCCCAGCCCGCTGCAGCAGACCTACGACAAGCGTGCCGCGCAACTCGAGCGTCAGCAGCGCCGCGAGATCCCGGAGGACGGCCCGATCCCCGATCCGATGCAGCAGACCTACGACAAGCGCTTCGTGCAGAACCGCAAGAAGCCGCTGGCTGCCGATCCCGACAAGATCCCCGACCCGATGCAGACCGCCGTGGGCTACATCGGCGCCAACGCCTTCCACCGCAAGGGCAAGGGCGGCGGCAAGGGCGGTCCGCGGGCGGGCGGGGGCGGCGGCGGGGCACCGCGTGCGCGCAAGGCGGGCGGTCCCGCCGGCGCGCCGGGCGGCGGCCGCGGCAAGCGCGGTGGCGGCAAGCGGGGTGGCGGCGCCGGGGGCCCGCCGCGGTGACCCGACACATTCACAAGCTAGAATCGAAAACTTTGCCAAGTCCTTGATTCAGGAGAACTTTTGACCATGGCCCTCGAACGCACCCTGTCCATCATCAAGCCCGACGCCGTGGCCAAGAACGTCATCGGCCAGATCTACGCCCGCTTCGAGGCGGCTGGCCTGAAGATCGTGGCCGCCAAGATGGTGCACCTCTCGCGCGGCGAGGCGGAGGCCTTCTACGCCGTGCACAAGGCGCGCCCCTTCTTCAACGACCTGGTCAACTTCATGATCAGCGGCCCGGTGATGATCCAGGCGCTCGAAGGCGAGGGCGCCATCGCCAAGAACCGCGAGCTCATGGGCGCGACCGACCCCAAGAAGGCCGAGAAGGGCACGATCCGGGCCGACTTCGCCGACAGCATCGACGCCAACGCCGTGCACGGTTCCGACGCGCCCGAGACGGCCGCCGTCGAGGTGGCCTTCTTCTTCCCCGGCATGAACGTCTACAGCCGCTGACCACGACGGCGGCGACCGCCATGAACACCCCGCGCCCGGACGCCCTGAGCGGCCCCGGCCCCGGCCTCGCCGCGCCGCGGCGGGAGGCTGGCGCGGGGCCGCTCGCCAACCTGCTCGACTTCGACCTCGAAGGCCTCGCGGCCTTCTGTGAGGGACTGGGCGAGAAGCGCTTCCGGGCGACGCAGCTGTATCGCTGGATCCACCAGCGCGGGGCGTCGGGCTTCGACGCCATGACGGACCTGGCGCGCTCGCTGCGCGACAAGCTGGCCACCCGGGCCGAGGTGCGCGCGCTGCCGCTCATCAGCGAGCACCGTTCGGCAGACGGCACCGTGAAGTGGCTGTTCGACGTGGGCGGCGGCAACGCCGTCGAGACGGTCTTCATCCCCGAGGCCGATCGCGGCACGCTGTGCGTCAGCTCGCAGGCCGGTTGCGCCGTCGGCTGCCGCTTCTGCAGCACCGGCCACCAGGGCTTCAGCCGCAACCTCGCCACAAGCGAGATCGTGGCGCAGCTGTGGTTCGCCGAGCACCGCCTGCGGGCGGTGGCCGGCAGCGCCGAGCGCCAGATCGACAACGTCGTGATGATGGGCATGGGCGAGCCGCTGCAGAACTACGCCGCCCTGGTGCCGGCGCTGCGCACCATGCTCGACGACCACGCCTACGGCCTGAGCCGTCGCCGCGTCACCGTCAGCACCTCGGGCGTGGTGCCCATGATCGATCGACTGCGCGAGGACTGCCCGGTGGCGCTGGCCGTGTCGCTGCACGCGCCGGACGACGCGCTGCGCGAGCATCTCGTGCCGCTCAACCGCAAGTACCCGCTGGCCGAGTTGCTGGCCGCCTGCCGGCGCTACCTGGACGCCGCGCCACGCGACTTCGTCACCTTCGAGTACTGCATGCTCGACGGCGTCAACGACACGCCCGCCCACGCGCGCGCCCTGGTGGAGCTCGTGCAGGGCCGGGCCGAGGCCAGCCGCGGCGTGGGCCCGGTGCGCTGCAAGTTCAACCTGATCCCGTTCAACCCCTTCCCGGCTTCGGGGCTGCTGCGTTCGCCGCGCGAGCGCGTTGTCGCCTTCGCCGAGGTGCTGCAGGAGGCCGGCATCGTGACCACCGTCCGCAAGACCCGCGGTGACGACATCGACGCCGCCTGCGGGCAGCTGGCCGGCGAGGTGCAGGATCGCACCCAGGCGCGCGAGCGCATGAGCCAGCGCCGCGCCGTCTTCGAGATCGTGCCCCAGGCTTCCGCCGCCGGGGCCGCTCGGCCATGAAGCGGCTTACGGCACTTGCGCTCCTGTCGGCCTTTGCCGGCATGCTGGCGCTGTCGGGCTGCACCACGGTCACCACGACCACGTCCGACGGCAATGTCGTGCCCACGCCGCCGCCGAGCGTGGCCGATCCGGTGCGCCGGGCCCAGGCCCGGCTGGAGCTGGCGGCACTGTACTTCTCGCGCGGCCAGAACCAGACCGCGCTGGACGAGATCCGCCAGGCCCTGGCCGCGCGCCCCGACATGCCCGAGGCCATCGGGCTGCGCGCCCTGGTGCTGGCGGCCAACGGCGACAGCGCGGGCGCCGACGCCTCGTTCCTGCGCGCGATGCAGCTCGCGCCCGGCGATGCCGGCATCGTGCACAACCACGGCTGGTTCCTGTGCAGCGAGCGCCGCTTCGCCGAGGCCGACGCCGCCTTCGACCGCGCCATCGCCACGCCGCGCTACGACGGCGTGGCGCGCAGCTGGATGGCCAAGGGCGTCTGCCTGGCCCGGACGGGCCGCTGGGCCGACGCCGAGCGGGCGCTGTCGCGCAGCTACGAGCTCGATCCCACGAACCCGGTGACGGCCTTCAACCTGGCCGAGGTCCTGCTTCGCCGCGGCGAACTCGAGCGCGCGCGCTTCTACGTCGGCCGCATCAACGCCGTGCCCGAGCAGGTGAACGCGCAGAGCCTGTGGCTGGCCGCGCGCATCGAGCGCCGGCTTGGCAACACCGAGGCCATGATGGACTTCGGGCGGCGCCTTCGCGACCGCTTCCCGCAGTCCACCGAGACCCTGCAGTTCGAGCGGGGCCGCTTCGACGACTGAACAGGGTCGTCGCACCGAGGGACACCAGAAGCCGTGAACGACCAAGCCGGGCCGCCCGCCGATCCCACCGCTCCGAAAGCGCCGACCGCGGGCGCGCTGCTGAAGGCGGCGCGCGAGCGGCAGGGACTGCACATCGCCGCGCTGGCGGCGGCGATCAAGGTCTCGCCCCGAAAGCTCGAGGCGCTGGAGGCCGACCGGCTCGCCGAGCTGCCCGACACCACCTTCGCGCGCGCGCTGGCTCAAACCGTCTGCCGCACGCTGAAGATCGACGCGCGCCCGGTGCTCGACCTCCTGCCCGCCCCCGGCGCGCCGCTGCTGGTGCCGCAGGACGCCGGGCTCAACGCCCCCTTCCGCGAGAGCAGCGTGCGCAACCTGCGTGCGGGCGACGAACGGCCGCTGTCCGGGCTCGCGGCCAAGCCGCTGCTGCTGGGTGCGCTGGCGTTGCTGCTGGCCTCGTTGGCGCTGGTGCTGTGGCCGCCGATGTCGCCGTGGCGCGGCAAGGCCGATCCGACCGCGCCACCCCCCGTGGCCTTGCCCGCCGCGCCGCCGGTGTCGGCTGCGGCCAGCGGCGCCGGGCCGGCGGCGTCGGGCGTCGGCATCGCGGCGCCGCCGGCACCGGATGCCGCCGCCAGCACGATGGCCGCCTCGGGGCCGATGGCCGAGACCGTTTTCTCCGCGCCGGCGCCCGGCGCCGACCCCGCCGCCCCCGGGCCTGCGCCGGCCGCCATGCTCCAGGTGCGCGTCGGCGAGGCATCCTGGGTCGAGGTGCGCGACGCCCGCGGCACCACGCTGCTGTCGCGCACCGTCTCGCCCGGCGAGCAGGTGGGCCTCAACGGCGTGCCGCCGCTGGCGCTGGTGGTGGGCAATGCCGCGGCCACCGAGCTGGTTTTTCGCGGCCGCGCGGTCGACCTGTCCGCCCGCAGCCGCGACAATGTGGCCCGGTTCCAGCTGCCCTGACGCGCCCACAAGGCGCCCCGCACCGCGATGAATGCAGACGACCCCGTCGACCTGATCGAGCCCGCCGCCCCTGCGCCCCGCCGTTCCCGTCAGGCCCGCGTCCGCTGGGGCAGCCACGTCGTCACCATCGGCGGCGACGCCCCGGTGCGCGTCCAGAGCATGACGAACACCGACACGGTCGACGTCATCGGCACGGCCATCCAGGTGAAGGAGCTCGCGCAGGCGGGCAGCGAGATGGTGCGCATCACGGTCAACACGCCCGAGGCCGCCGAAGCCGTGCCGCACATCCGCGAGCAGCTCGACCGCATGGGCATCGACGTGCCGCTGGTGGGCGACTTCCACTACAACGGCCATCGCCTGCTGACCGACTACCCCGCGATGGCCGAGGCTCTCAGCAAGTACCGCATCAACCCTGGCAACGTCGGCAAGGGCGACAAGAAGGACCGCCAGTTCGCGCAGATGGTTGAGGTGGCGGCGCGGCTGGACAAGGTGGTGCGCATCGGCGTCAACTGGGGCAGCCTCGACCAGGAGCTGCTGGCCTCGATGATGGACGCCAACGCGCAGCGTGCCGTGCCGCTGGACGCGAAGCAGGTCATGTACCAGGCGCTGGTGCACAGCGCGCTGAGCTCGGCCGACTACGCGCGCGAACTGGGCCTGAACCCCGACCACATCATCATCAGCTGCAAGGTCAGCGGCGTGCAGGACCTCATCAGCGTCTACCGCGCGCTGGCCCGCCGCTGCGACTACGCGCTGCACCTGGGCCTCACCGAGGCCGGCATGAGCACCAAGGGCACGGTGGCCAGCGCCACGTCGCTGGGCATCCTGCTGCAGGAAGGCATCGGGGACACCATCCGCGTCAGCCTGACGCCGCAGCCCGGCGAGTCGCGCACGCAGGAAGTCGTGGTGGCGCTGGAGATCCTGCAGAGCCTGGGCCTGCGCAGCTTCAACCCCAGCGTCACGGCCTGCCCGGGCTGTGGCCGCACCACCAGCACCACGTTCCAGGAGCTGGCCAAGCAAATTGACGACTTCCTCCGCGCGCAGATGCCGGTGTGGAAGTCGCGCTACCCCGGCGTCGAGAACCTCAAGGTGGCGGTCATGGGCTGCATCGTCAACGGCCCGGGCGAGAGCAAGCACGCCGACATCGGCATCAGCCTGCCCGGCACGGGCGAGGCGCCGGCCGCGCCGGTGTTCATCGACGGCCACAAGGCGATGACCTTGCGCGGCGAGGGCATCGCGCAGGAGTTCCACCGCATCGTCGAGGACTACATCGAGAAGCGCTTCGGCTCGGTGACCGCCGCGCATTGATCGCCGGCCTGCACCGTTCGGGCTGAGCCTGTCGCAGCCCCCGACTCATCCGACCCGGCGCCTCGACAAGCCCTGCGCGAACGGGTCGCGAACCCGCTTTCCATGGCCGACAAACTCCAAGCCATCAAGGGCATGAACGACATCCTGCCGCCGGACTCGGCGCGCTGGGAGTGGTTCGAGGACACCGTGCGGCGCCTGATGGCGCGCTACGGCTACAAGGCCCTGCGCACCCCGATCGTCGAGCCGACCGCGCTGTTCGTGCGCGGCCTGGGCGAGGTCACCGACATCGTCGAGAAGGAGATGTACTCCTTCACCGACCACATGAACGGCGACCTCCTGACGCTGCGCCCCGAGGCCACGGCCGGGATGGTGCGCGCCATCGTCGAGCACAACGCGCTCTACAACGGCCCGCTGCGCGTGTGGCAGATGGGTCCCATGTTCCGCCACGAGCGGCCGCAGAAGGGCCGCTACCGGCAGTTCCATCAGCTCGACGTCGAGGCCTTCGGCCACGCGGGCCCCGATGTCGACGCCGAGATCATCCTGATGGTGCGGGCGCTGTGGCGCGAACTCGGGCTGAAGGAGGGCGAGCACCTCACGCTGGAGATCAACAGCCTCGGCCAGCCGGCCGAGCGGGCCGCGCACCGGGCGGCGCTGATCGCGCACTTCGAGGCCCACGCGGACAGGCTCGACGATGACGCGCAGCGCCGCCTGCACAGCAACCCGCTGCGCATCCTCGACAGCAAGAACCCGGCGATGGCGCCGCTGGTGGAGTCCGCCCCGAAGCTGCTGGACTACCTCGGCGAGGCCTCGCGCGCCCACTTCGACGGCGTGCGCGCCGTACTCGACGCCGCCGGCCTGGGCTACCGCATCAACCCGCGCCTGGTGCGCGGCATGGACTACTACAACCTCACGGTGTTCGAGTGGGTCACGCCGCTGCTGGGCGCGCAGTCCACGGTGTGCGGCGGCGGCCGCTACGACACGCTGATCGAGCAACTGGGCGGCAAGCCGGCGCCCGGCGTCGGCTTCGGCCTGGGCATCGAGCGGCTGCTGCTGCTGCTGGAGGCCGCCGGCCTGAACCCGCCGCCCTCGGTGCCCGACGCCTATGCCGTCGTCGCCGACGGCGTGCCCATGGCGACCGTGATGCCGGTGCTGGAGACCTTGCGCGCCGCCGGCGCCGCGGTCGTGCTGCACGCGGGCGGGGGCAGCCTCAAGAGCCAGTTCAAGCGGGCCGACGCCAGCGGGGCACGCCATGCGCTGATCTTCGCGCCCGATGAACTCTCGCGCGGCGAACTGGCTCTGAAGCCCCTGCGCGATGCCGCCGCGGCCCAGCGCACGCGCTCCCTGGCAGACGCCGCCCTGTGGGCCGGCGAACTGCTGCCCGCATAATCCGACGCTTTGCCGCCACGGTGCCACGGGGCACCGGCGGCACCCTTCCCGACACGCACGATGGCCACCAATCTCGACCTGCAGGAGCAGGAGCAACTCGAATCGCTGAAGGCGTTCTGGAAGTCCTACGGCAACCTGATCACCTGGACGCTCGTCCTCGCGCTGGGTGCCTTCGGCGGCTGGCGCTGGTGGGAGAACCGCCAGGCCCAGCAGGGCCTGGAGGCCGGCGGCATGTACGAGGAACTCGACCGCGCCGCGACGGCGGCCGACCTCGACAAGACCGCGCGCGTGCTGTCCGACCTGCAGCAGCGCTTCCCCAAGACCGCCTTCGCCGCCCAGGGCGCGCTGCTGGCGGCCAAGCTGCAGGCCGAGAAGGGGCAGCCCGACGCCGCCAAGGCCAGCCTGGGCTGGGTGATCGCCAACGTCGACGACGCCGACTTCAAGGCGATGGCGCGCCTGCGGTTGGCCGCCGTCCACGCCGAGGCCAAGGCCTACGACGAGGCCCTGAAGCTGCTGGCCGAGCCCGTTCCCGCCCCGTTCGAGGCGCTGCGCGCCGATCGCCAGGGCGACGTGCTCGTGCTGCAGGGCAAGTCCGCCGACGCCGTCGCGGCCTACCAGCGCGCGCACGCGGCGATGGGCGACCGGGTCGACTACCGCCGCTTCGTCGAGGCCAAGCTCGCCGCGCTGGGCGCGCCGGTGCTCGCTGCCGCGGCGGCCAGCGCGCCCGCGGCGGGAGCCTCCAAGTGAAGCGGCGCGCCGGGTTGGCAGCGCTGCTGGCGCTGTCGTTGCTGGTCGGCTGCGCGGCGGATGCCCCCCCGCCCAAGCCGCTGGAGCCCCTGGCCCCCAAGATCGCGGGCCGCATGGTCTGGCAGGCGGGCATCGGCCGCGTCGACTTCCCGCTGACGCCGGCGGTGCGCGACGGCCTCGTGGTGGTGGCGTCGTCGTGGGGCGACGTGCAGGCCTTCAAGGCCGAGACGGGCGAGCTCTGGTGGCGCTGGCCGGTGGGTGCACAGATCTCTGCCGGCGTGGGCCACGACGGCCGCTTCACCGCGGTGGTGACGCGGGACAACGAGGTTGTCACGCTCGACCGCGGCCGCGAGGTCTGGCGTGCGCGACTGCCGGCGAGCGTGGTGACGCCGCCGCTGGTGGCCGGCGAACGGGTGTTCGTGCTGGCCGTGGACCGCGCGGTGCACGCCTTCGACGCCGTGGACGGCCGCCGCCTCTGGGTGCTGCAGCGCCCGAACGACCCGCTGACCCTGGCCCAGCCCAGCGTCATCGGCAGCTTCCGCAACACCCTGCTGGTCGCCCAGGGGCCGCGTCTGGCCGGCGTGGACCCTCTGCGCGGCACCGTGCAGTGGGAAGCGGCCCTGGCCACGCCGCGGGGCAGCAACGAGGTCGAGCGCCTGGCCGACCTCGTCGGGCCCATGGTGCGGGTGGGCGACCGCGTCTGCATGCGCGCCTTCCAGAACGCCATCGGCTGCGCCGACGCCGCCCGCGGGGCCACGCTCTGGTCGCGCAGCAACGGCGGCATCACGGCCCTGGCCGGCGACGCCGAGCGCGTGTTCGGCGCCGACGCCAGCGACCGCGTCAGCGCCTGGCGGGCCACCACGGGCGATCTCCTCTGGAGCAGCGAGCGCTTCCTGAACCGCGGCTTGAGCGGCGGCGTGGCCGTCGGCCCGGTGGTGGTGTTCGGTGACCGCGAGGGTTTCGTGCACTTCCTGTCTGCCGAGTCCGGCGAGCCGCAGCTGCGCCTGCCCACCGACGGCCAGCCGGTGATCGGCACGCCGGTGGTCTCGGGGCAGACCCTCATCGTGACCACCGCCGCCGGCGGCCTGTTCGCGTTCCGGCCCAACTGATGCGCCGCGCGCGCAGCCGTCCATGAAGCCGGTCATCGCCATCGTCGGCCGCGCCAACGTCGGCAAGAGCACGCTGTTCAACCGCATTACGAAGAGCCGCGACGCCATCGTGGCCGACCACGCCGGCCTCACGCGCGACCGCCACTACGGCGACGCGCGACTGGGGCGGCGTGAGTTCATCGTCGTCGACACCGGGGGCTTCGAGCCCGACAAGCCCACCGGGGTGGTGGCCGAGATGGCCAAGCAGACGCGGCAGGCCGTGGCCGAGGCCGACCTGGTGATCTTCGTCGTCGACGTCCGCGCCGGGCTCTCGGCCCAGGACCAGGACATCGCCCGCTTCCTGCGCCAGCAGCACAAGCGCGTGCTGCTGGCGGCCAACAAGGCCGAGGGCATGGTGGACGCGCCGGCGCTGGCCGAGTTCCACGAGCTGGGCATCGGCGAGCCCTTGCCCATCTCGTCGGCGCACGGGCAGGGGATCCGCAGCCTGCTCGAGGCCGCACTGGAGCCCTTCGATTTCGGCGACGCCGACGACGCCGACGAGGCGCCCACCGACGAGGCCGACCGTCCCATCCGCCTGGCCGTCGCCGGCCGGCCCAACGTGGGCAAGAGCACGCTGATCAACGCCTGGCTGGGCGAGGAGCGTCTGGTCGCCTTCGATCAGCCCGGCACCACGCGGGACGCCATCCACGTGCCCTTCGAGAAGGACGGCCGGCGCTTCGAGCTCATCGACACGGCCGGTCTGCGCCGCAAGGGCAAGGTCTTCGAGGCGATCGAGAAGTTCTCGGTGGTCAAGACGCTGCAGGCCATCGCCGAGGCCCACGTGGTGCTGCTGCTCGTGGACGCCACCCAGGGCGTGAGCGAGCAGGACGCGCACATCGCGGGCTACATCCTCGAGTCGGGGCGGGCCGTGGTCATCGCGCTCAACAAGTGGGACGCCACCGACGCCTACCAGCGCCAGCAACTCGAGCGCAGCATCGAGACCCGGCTGGCCTTCCTGAAGTTCGCGCCGGTGCTGCCCATCTCGGCCAAGCGCCGCCAGGGCCTGGGCTCCGTCTGGAAGGCGCTGCTGCAGGCCCACGCATCGGCCACGGTGAAGATGAGCACGCCGGTGCTCACGCGCCTGGTGCACGAGGCCGCCGAGCACCAGGCGCCCCGCCGCGAAGGGCGCTTCCGGCCCAAGATGCGCTACGCGCACCAAGGCGGCATGAACCCGCCCCGGGTCATCATCCACGGCACGGCACTCGACCACGTGACCGATTCGTACAAGCGCTACCTCGAAGGCCGCCTGCGGGACCACTTCAAGCTCGTGGGCACCCCGGTGCGCATCGAGATGCGCTCGGCGCGCAACCCGTTCCTGGAGCGAGAGGGTTGACACGTTTCGACGTCGTTGGCCCTAGGGTCTTGCCCTGTGGTAACGTGGATTCTTGTCGTCTTTCAACACGGAACATATCGTGAGCAACCGAGGCCAACTCTTGCAGGACCCCTTCCTGAACCTGCTGCGCAAGGAGCACGTGCCGGTGTCGATCTACCTCGTCAACGGCATCAAGCTCCAGGGCCACATCGAGTCGTTCGACCAGTACGTCGTGCTGCTGCGCAACACCGTGACGCAGATGGTCTACAAGCACGCCATCTCCACCGTGGTGCCCAGCCGCGCGGTGAACTTCCACCCCAGCGAGAGCGGCGAGCAGGCCTGAGCGCCGCCTTGGATTCCCTGCAGGACGCCGGCGCCCCGGTCGTCGAGACGCCACCCGGCGTGACGCGTGCCGTGCTCGTGGGCGTCGACCTCGGCCCCGGCCACGCCTTCGACGCCTCGCTCGACGAACTCGCGCTGCTGGCCCACTCGGCGGGCGATGCGGCGGTCGCCCGCGTGACGGCGCGACGCCGCGCGCCCGACCCCGCCCTGTTCGTGGGCAGCGGCAAGGCCGACGAGATCAAGGCGCTGGTCGCCGCCACCCGCGCGCACGGCGTCATCTTCGACCAGGCGCTCAGCCCGGCGCAGCAGCGCAACCTCGAGCGCCACCTGGGGGTGCCGGTGGCCGACCGCACCGGCCTCATCCTGGACATCTTCGCCGAGCGCGCGCAGAGCCACGAGGGCAAGCTGCAGGTCGAGCTCGCCCGCCTGCAGTACCAGGCCACGCGCCTGGTGCGGCGCTGGAGCCACCTCGAGCGCCAGCAGGGCGGCATCGGCACGCGCGGCGGTCCCGGCGAGGCGCAGATCGAACTCGACCGCCGCATGATCGGCGACCGCATCAAGCAGGTGAAGGAGCGGCTCGAGAAGGTCAAGCGCCAGCGCGGCACGCAGCGCCGGGCGCGCGAACGGCGAGGCACCTTCCGCGTGTCGCTGGTGGGGTACACCAACGCCGGCAAGAGCACGCTGTTCAACGCCCTGGTCAAGGCGCGCAGCTACGCCGCCGACCAGCTCTTCGCCACCCTGGACACCACGACGCGCGCGCTCTGGCTGGGTGAGGCGCAGGCCCAGGTGTCGCTGTCCGACACGGTGGGCTTCATCCGCGACCTTCCGCACAAGCTGGTCGAGGCCTTCGAGGCCACGCTGCAGGAGGCCGCCGACGCCGACCTGCTGCTGCACGTGGTCGACGCCGCGAGCCCGGCGCTCGACGAGCAGATGGCCGAGGTCGAGCGCGTGCTGGCCGAGATCGGCGCGGGCGACGTGCCGCAGATCCTCGTCTACAACAAGTGCGACCTGCTCGAGCCCTCGCGCCAGCCCCGCGAGAGCGCCGACTGGCTCGAGCTGCACCCCGGCCAGCGCCGCGCGCGCGTGTTCGTCAGCGCCGTCACCGGCGCCGGGCTGCCGGCCCTGCGGCAGGCCATCGCCGAGCATGCGGTGGCCGCCCGCGGCGCAGCCCCTGCCGGCCATGCCGACGCTGCTGGCTTCCCCGAGGCGCTATCGTCGCCCTCCGATTCCCCAACGATCACCCGGACGCAGCCCCATGCGTGAATCCGCCCGTACCACCCCGGACGACGCCTTCGGCCATCGGCTGAACGAGGTCGCCGCCGCCTTTGCCACCTGGGCGCGCGCGGCCGTCCAGCGCCGGGCCCCGCGTGCCCGTACCGCCGACGACGGACTCGTCTTCAACAACCGCAACGACGGCCCGCCGGACCTCGACGAGCTCTGGCGCGACTTCAACCGCAAGCTCTCCGGCCTGTTCGGCGGCAAGGGTGGCGGGGGTGGCGGCGGCCGGCGCGACGACCGTGGCGGCCCCGGCGGCGGCAACTTCCAGCCCGACATGAAGAGCGCCGGCATCGGCGCCGGCCTGATTGCCGGCGTCGCCGCGCTGATCTGGCTGGGCAGCGGCTTCTACATCGTCCAGGAAGGCCAGCAGGCGGTCGTCACCACCTTCGGCAAGTACAGCCAGACCAAGGACGCCGGCTTCCAGTGGCGGCTGCCGTACCCGGTGCAGGCGCACGAGACGGTCGCCGTGACGCAGCTGCAGTCGGTGGAGGTGGGGCGCACCGGCGTGGTCGCGGCCACCGGGCTGCGCGACTCGTCCATGCTGACGCAGGACGAGAACATCGTCGACATCCGGTTCACCGTGCAGTACCGGCGCACCGACGCGCGCGCCTACCTGTTCGAGAACAACCGCCCCGACGAAGCCGTCATCATGGCCGCCGAGACGGCGGTGCGCGAGATCGTCGGCAAGAGCAACGTCGACTCCGTGCTGTACGAGCAGCGCGACGCCATCGCCGCCGACCTGGTGCGCTCGATCCAGGCCCAGCTCGACCGCCTGAAGGCCGGCATCACGGTGGCCAACGTCAACATGCAGAGCGTGCAGGTGCCCGAACAGGTCCAGGCGGCCTTCAACGACGCCGTCAAGGCCACCGCCGACCGCGACCGCTTCAAGAACGAAGGCCAGGCCTACGCCTCGGACGTGATCCCCAAGGCGCGCGGCACGGCCTCGCGCCTGCTCGAGGAAGCCGAGGGCTACCGCTCCCGCGTGGTGGCGCAGGCCGAGGGTGACGCGCAGCGCTTCCGCTCGGTGCTGGCCGAGTACCAGAAGGCTCCCGCGGTGACGCGTGACCGCCTCTACCTCGAGACCATGCAGCAGGTGTATTCCAACGTCAGCAAGGTCATGGTCGACAGCCGCAGCGGCAGCAACCTGCTGTACCTGCCGCTGGACCGTCTGCTGCAGCAGGCCAGCGCGCCCGCCGCCGCGCCGACGCCGCCGGGCCCCGTGGCCACGCCCGCCTCTGCCGAGCCGGCCGCGGCCCAGACCGTCGACATCCGCTCTCGCGCCGATGCCCGTTCTCGGGAACGCGAAGGCCGCTGAAGCCTGATCCAGGGACACGCCCCAAGCCATGAACAAGATCGCCGCCACCCTGGCCATCCTCGCCGCGCTGCTGATGGCCGCCTCCAGCACGCTCTTCGTCGTCGACCAGCGCCAGGTCGGCGTGATCTACGCCCTGGGCGAGATCAAGGAGGTCGTCACCGAGCCCGGCCTGAACTTCAAGCTGCCGCCCCCGTTCCAGAACGTGGTCTTCCTCGACCGCCGCGTGCAGACGCTGGACAGCCCCGAGACGCGCCCCATCTTCACCGCCGAGAAGAAGAGCCTGATCGTCGACTGGCTCATCAAGTGGCGCATCGCCGAGCCGCGGCAGTTCATCCGCAACAACGGCGTCGACTTCCGCAACCTCGAGGCGCGCCTGGCGCCCGTGGTGCAGGCGGCCTTCAACGAGGAGATCACCAAGCGCGACGTCAAGGGCGTGCTGGCCACCGAACGCGACAAGGTGATGAACGACGTCAAGGCGCGGCTGGCCGACGACGCGAAGTCCTTCGGCATCGAGATCCTCGACGTGCGCATCAAGCGCGTCGACTTCGTGGCCGACATCACCGACGCCGTCTACCGCCGCATGCAGTCGGAGCGGCAGCAGGTGGCCAACGAACTGCGCGCGCAGGGCACGGCCGAGGGCGAGAAGATCCGCGCCGACGCCGACCGCCAGCGCGAGGTGATCATCGCCGAGGCCTTCCGCGACGCCCAGAAGATCCGCGGCGAGGGCGACGCCAAGGCGTCGGCGCTGTACGCCGAGGCCTTCGGCCGCGACCCGCAGTTCGCCCAGTTCTACCGCAGCCTCGAGGCCTACCGCGCCACCTTCCGCAGCAAGAGCGACGTGATGGTGCTGGACCCGTCGTCCGAGTTCTTCAGGGCGATGCGCGGCACCACGCCTGGCCGCTGAGCGCAGGACCGTCGCGCACCGATGGCCGAGGCGCTGATCGGCGCGCTAGCGCTGATGCTCATCGCGGAGGGGCTGCTGCCCTTCCTGAGCCCGCGGCAGTGGCGGGCGGTCTTCGAACGGGCCGTGCAGATGAGCGACGGCCAGATCCGCTTCATCGGCCTGGTCAGCCTGCTGGCGGGCTTGGCGCTGCTGCTGGCCTGGGCCTGATCGCGGGCGCCGGGCGGGGTCGGGCGCCGAGAGCGGCGCCTACAATGCCGCTTTCAACGACATCCCCGTTCATGCTCTCTGCCTGGCTGCTGCCCGAGCACATCGCCGACGTGTTGCCCGGGCCGGCGCGGCGCGTCGAGACGCTGCGCCGCGCGCTGATCGATCGTGCCGGGGCCTACGGCTTCGAGCTCGTCATGCCGCCGCTGCTCGAGCACCTGGAGTCGCTGCTGTCCGGCACCGGACGCGAGCTCGACCTGCGCACCTTCAAGCTCGTCGACCAGGCCAGCGGCCGCCTGCTGGGGCTGCGCGCCGACACCACGCCGCAGGCCGCACGCATCGACGCGCACCTGCTCAACCGCCAGGGCGTCACCCGGCTGGCCTACTGCGGGCCCACGCTGCACACGCGCCCCGCCGGACTGGCGGCCACGCGCGAGCCGCTGCAGTTCGGTGCCGAGATCTTCGGCCACGCCGGCCTGGAGGCCGACCTCGAGGCCGCCGAGCTGGCGCTGGACTGCATCACGGCGGCCTCGGTGGGACCGCTGACCATCGACTACGCCGACGCCCGCGTCCTGCGGGGCGTGCTGGCCGGCGTGGTGCTGGACGAGTCGCGCCTGCACGAGATCGCCCGCGCCCTGGCCAGCAAGGACGCCGCGGCGCTGGTGGCGCTGACCGACGGCGTGCCGGCCGAGTCGCGCGCGGCGCTGCGCGCCTTGCCGCGGCTGTTCGGCGGCGACGAGGTGCTGGCCGCCGCGCGCGAGCAGCTGCCCGCCAGGCCGCTGGTGCGCGAGGCGCTCGAGCAGCTGCAGTGGCTGGGCAGCCACCTGCGCACGGCTTTCCCGGGGCTGGGCCTGGGCTTCGACCTCTCGGACATGGGGGGCTATGCGTACTACTCGGGCGCGCGCTTCGCGGTCTTCGGCCCTGGCGGCAGCGACGCGCTGGCGCGCGGCGGCCGCTACGACGAGGTCGGCGCCGTCTTCGGCCGCAACCGGCCGGCCGTGGGCTTCAGCCTGGACCTGAAGGCCCTGGCCGAGCGCGCGGCGCCGCTGCCGGCACCCCGGGCCATCCGCGCGCCCTGGGGCGAGGACGCCGAGTTGCGTGCTGCCGTGCGTCGCCTGCGCGAGGCTGGCGAAACCGTCCTGGCAGTGCTGCCGGGCCACGAGCCCGAGGCCGAGACCTTCGTCTGCGACCGCGAACTCGTGCAGGTGGCCGGCCGCTGGGTGCTGCGCGCCCTGGGCGAGTGAGCCCCCGGCCCCCTCTATTCACTTCAAGGACCGTTCCGAACATGCAAACGACCCTGAGGCCCGGCGCCGGGCGCAACGTGGTCGTCGTCGGCACCCAGTGGGGCGACGAAGGCAAGGGCAAGATCGTCGACTGGATGACCGATCACGCCGAAGGCGTGGTGCGCTTCCAGGGCGGCCACAACGCCGGCCACACGCTGGTGATCAACGGCCGCAAGACGGCCCTGCAGCTCGTGCCCTCGGGCGTGATGCGCGAGGGCGTGGCCTGCTACATCGGCAACGGCGTCGTCGTCGACCCGGCCCACCTGCTGTCGGAGATCGCCCGCATCGAGGCCCTGGGCATCGACGTGCGCTCGCGCCTGTTCCTGAGCGAGAGCTGCCCGCTGATCCTGCCCTTCCACGTGGCCGTGGACAAGGCGCGCGAGGCGCGCCGCGAGGGCACGGCCGGCGGCAAGATCGGCACCACCGGCAAGGGCATCGGCCCCGCCTACGAGGACAAGGTGGCGCGGCGTGCCCTGCGCGTGCAGGACCTCAAGCACCCCGAGCGGCTGAAGGCCAAGCTCGCCGAGCTGCTGGAGCTGCACAACGCCGAGCTCGTGCACGTGCTCGGCGCCGAGCCGCTGCCGCTGCAGCCCATGCTCGACGAGGTGCTGGCCGCCGCCGAGCAGCTCAGGCCCCTGATGGCCGACGTGGGCTACCGGCTGTTCAACGCCCACCTCGCGGGCCAGAACCTGCTGTTCGAGGGCGCGCAGGGCACGCTGCTCGACATCGACCACGGCACCTACCCCTTCGTCACCAGCAGCAACTGCGTGGCCGGCAACGCGGCGGCCGGGGCCGGCATCGGGCCGGGGCTGCTGCATTACGTGCTCGGCATCACCAAGGCATACACCACGCGCGTCGGTGGCGGGCCGTTCCCCACCGAGCTCGACATCGACGCCCCCGGCACCGTGGGCCACCACCTCAGCACGGTGGGCCAGGAGCGCGGCACCGTCACCGGCCGCGCGCGGCGCTGCGGCTGGCTGGATGCGGCCGCGCTCAAGCGCAGCATGATCATCAACGGCGTCTCGGGCCTGTGCATCACCAAGCTCGACGTGCTCGACGGCCTGCCGGAGATTCGCATCTGCACCGGCTACCGGCTGGGCGCGCGCGAACTCGACGTGCTGCCGCTGGACGCGGACGAGATCGCTGCCTGCGAGCCGGTGTACGAGACGCTGCCGGGCTGGAGCGAGACCACCGCGGGCCTGACCAACTGGGAGCAGCTGCCAGCCAACGCGCGCCGCTACCTGGAGCGCATGCAGGCGCTGATCGGCGCGCCGATCGACATGGTGTCCACCGGCCCCGACCGCGTGCACACCGTGCTGCTGCGCCACCCCTTCCGGGCCTGACGCCCATCGCCAACACCCATACGGAGACCGCGCCACATGCTCACCGACGACGGCAAGCACCTGTACGTGTCCTGGGACGAGTACCACCTGCTGATCGAGCGCCTGGCGCTCAAGGTGGCGGCCTCGGGATGGGAGTTCGACCAGATCCTGTGCCTGGCGCGCGGCGGCATGCGCCCGGGCGACGTGCTCTCGCGGGTGTTCGACAAGCCGCTGGCCATCATGAGCACCAGCAGCTACCGCGCCGAGGCCGGCACCATCCAGGGCCGGCTGGACATGGCCAAGTACATCACCATGCCCAAGGGCGAGCTGGCCGGCCGGGTGCTGCTGGTCGACGACCTCGCCGATACCGGGGTGACGCTGCGCGCCGTGGTGGACCGCCTGCGCGGCATGCCCTCGATCAGCGAGCTGCGCGCGGCCGTGATCTGGGTGAAGGGCGTGTCGAGCTACGTGCCCGACTACTACTGCGACCTGCTGCCCACGAGCCCCTGGATCCACCAGCCCTTCGAGGAGTACGACAACCTCCGCCCGGACGGGCTGGCGAAGAAGTTCCAGGTCTGAAAACGCAAAAGGCCGGTCGCTTGCGCAACCGGCCTTCTTGATTCTGGTGCCCAGGAGAGGACTCGAACCTCCACGCCGTTAAGCGCTAGTACCTGAAACTAGTGCGTCTACCAATTCCGCCACCTGGGCTTTCAGGAGCCCATGACTATAGCAGAGTCTTGAACCGTACAACAACCAGTTCGTCCAACACGGGCCTCATGGGCGACGTCGAGGGCACCGTCGAGGGACACCGCGACGGCCACGGCTTCGTCTGGCCCGACCAGGGCGACGCGCCGATCTACCTCGCGCCGCAGGAGATGCGCAGCGTGCTGCACCGCGACCGCGTGCGCGTGCGCGTGCTGCGCTTCGACCGCAAGGGCCGCCCCGAGGGCCGCGTGCTCGACATCCTCGAGCGCCGCAAGGCGCCCATCATCGGCCGCCTGCTGCACGAGGGCGGCCACTGGATCGTGGCGCCCGAGGACAGTCGCTACGGGCAGGACATCCTGATCCCCAAGAACGCCACCGCCAGCGCCGCGGTGGGGCAGGTGGTGTCGGTGGAACTCACCGAGCCGCCTTCGCTGCACTCGCAGCCGGTGGGGCGGGTGGCCGAAGTGCTGGGCGAGATCGACGACGCCGGCATGGAGATCGAGATCGCGGTGCGCAAGTACGAGGTGCCGCACCTGTTCTCGCCCGAGACGCTGGCGCAGGCCGCGGCGCTGCCCGACAAGCTGCGCGCCGCCGACCGCAAGAACCGGGTCGACCTGCGCGACGTGCCGCTGGTCACCATCGACGGCGAGGACGCGCGCGATTTCGACGACGCCGTCTACGCCGAGCCCTGCCGCGTGGGCAAGGGCAAGGGCGCCGTCGAGGGCTGGCGGCTGCTGGTGGCCATCGCCGACGTCAGCCACTACGTCAAGCCCGGCGACCCGCTGGACGAGGATGCCTACGAGCGCGCCACCTCGGTCTACTTCCCGCGCCGCGTGATCCCCATGCTGCCCGAGAAGCTGAGCAACGGCCTGTGCTCGCTGAACCCCGACGTCGAGCGCCTGGCCATGGTCTGCGACATGGTCGTCACCCCCGCCGGGCAGGTGCATGCCTACCAGTTCTACCCCGCGGTGATCGAGTCGCACGCACGCCTGACCTACACCGAGGTGGCGGCGGTGCTGGCCAACACGCGCGGCCCCGAGGCGGCGCGGCGCGCCGACATCGTGCCGCACCTGCTGCACCTGCACGAGGTCTACCGCGCGCTGCTGAAGCAGCGGGCCACGCGCGGCGCGATGGAGTTCGAGACCACCGAGACGCAGATCGTCTGCGACGAGCAGGGCCGCATCGAGAAGATCGTGCCGCGCACGCGCACCGAGGCGCACCGGCTCATCGAGGAGGCCATGCTCGCGGCCAACGTCTGCGCCGCCGAGTACATCGCCGGCGCCGAGCACCCGTGCCTGTACCGCGTGCACGAGGGCCCCACGCCCGAGAAGCGGCAGGCGCTGCAGGCCCAGCTGAAGGCGCTGGGTGTGGCCGCCGTGCTGTCGGAGCAGCCCACGCCGGCCGAGATGGCGGCCATCGCCGCGGCGGTGCAGGGCCGGCCCGACGCGCTGCAGATCCACACGCTGCTGCTGCGCTCGATGCAGCAGGCGATCTACACGGCCTCGAACAATGGCCACTTCGGTCTGGCCTACGCCGCCTACACCCACTTCACCAGCCCCATCCGCCGCTACCCCGACCTGCTGGTGCACCGCGTGCTCAAGGCCATCCTTGCCGGCAAGCGCTACCACCTGGCGGGCAGCACCAAGACGCGCCGCCTCGAGCCCCGGCGCGGCGGCAAGCCCGCGCGCAGCGCCCGGCCGCTGGGCCGCGACATGGAGCTCTGGGAGGCCGCCGGCGGCCACTGCAGCGCCAACGAGCGCCGTGCCGACGAGGCCAGCCGCGACGTCGAGGCCTGGCTGAAGTGCCGCTACATGCGCGAGCGCCTGGGCGAGGAGTTCACGGGCACCGTCACCGGCGTGGCGGGCTTCGGCCTCTTCGTCACGCTCGACGCGCTCTACGTCGAGGGCCTGGTGCACATCACCGAGCTGGGCGGCGAGTACTACCGCTTCGACGAAGCCCGCCAGGAACTGCGCGGCGAGCGCACCGGCATCCGCTACGCGATGGGTGCGCGCGTGCGCGTGCAGGTCAGCCGCGTCGATCTCGACGGCCGCAAGATCGATTTCCGCATGGTGCGCGACGGCGATGGCGAACGGCTGCTGCAGCGCGGGCAGGGCGGCAAGCCGCCCGCCGAGCGCGCGGACAAGGTCGATTCCGCCGCGGCCGAACTGGCGGCGGTGAAGCAGGCCGATCGTGCGTCACGGGGTGCAGCCAAGGCCGCCAAGACCTCGCAGGGCGGTGGCAAGGGTGTGGGCGGGCACCCGGCGCGCGCGCGAAAGCCGGGGCCGCAGCGGCCAGCGCCCAGGCCGCGGACGCGGCGCTGAGGCCGCGCCGGGGGCGCTGACCGGCGCCCGGCCGTGTGCTCACCCGGCCAACAGCATGCGCTCGATGAGCTCCGCGGCGCGCAGGGGCCGGCCGGGCTGCTGTGACGCGAATTCGTCGGCCGCCCGGCCGTGCCACCAGGCTGCGGCGGCGGCGATCTCGGCGGCCGCGGCATCGGGGCGCGCGCTCCACAGGCCGCCCGTCCAGCCGGCCAGCACGTCGCCCGTGCCGGCGCCGGCCAGTGCCGCGTTGCCGCTGGGGTTGACCACGGGCGTGCCACCCGGCGCCACGACCAGCGTGCCGGAGCCCTTCAGCAGCACGGTGGCGCCGGTGTCGTCGGCCAGGGCGCGGGCGGCCGCGAAGCGGTCGGCCTGCACCTCCGCGGCACTCCGGCTAAGCAGGCGAGCGGCCTCCAGCGGGTGGGGCGTCAGCAGCGTCGGCCGTCCGCGCGCGCCCCGGGCGCGCAGGGCCTGGCGCAGCGGCGGCTCGGCGGCGATCGCGTTGAGCGCGTCGGCGTCCAGCAGCAGCCGTGCGGCGTGCGCCAGCAGCGGCGGCAGCGCGGCTGCGATGCGCTCGCCGCCGCCCATGCCGGCCACCACGGTGGCCTGGGCCAGCGCCGCGGGCTGCGCGGCCCACGCCAGCCGGCGGCGCATGAGTTCGGGCCGCAGGGGTGCCGCCGAGGCCTCGTCCAGCGGCGTCACGAACACGCGCCCGGCGCCGGCCGCCAGCGCAGCCTCGGCCGCCAGCGCCAGGGCGCCGGCCATGCCCGCGTCACCGCCCAGCACCACGACGTCGCCGAAGCGGCCCTTGTGGCTGACGTGAGGCCGCGCCGGCCAGGCGTGGGCGCCCCCCAGCCACGCCGAGCCGTCGACCGCCGGGTGGCCCAGGTCGGCCAGCCAGACGGCGCCGGCATGGTCGCGCCCCTGGTGCGTGAAGCAGCCGGGCCGCAGCGACAGCGGGCACAGGGTGGCCACGGCGACCACGGCCTGCTCGCCGAGCACGGCGCCGGTATCGGGGTGCAGGCCGCTGGGCAGGTCCACCGCGAGCACCGGCGCCGCGGTGGCGCGGATGGCGGCGATGGCCTGGGCGATCTCGCCCTCGGGCGCGCGCTGGCTGCCCAGACCCAGCAGGGCGTCGATCACGAGGTCGGCCCCGGGCAGGCGGGCGGGGCAGGGCAGGGGCTCCAGGCCAGCGGCCACGGCGGCCTGCAGCGCCGCCGCCGTGTCTGCCGAGGGGGCCCTGCTGCCCGCGGCGCGGTGCAGGTGCACCGCCCAGCCGGCCTGCCGCAGGTGGCGCGCGGCGACGAGGCCGTCGCCGCCGTTGTCGCCCGGGCCGCACACCACCACGGCGCGGCGCCCGCGCGGTGCCAGGGTAAGGGCCAGGCGCGCCGTGGCCAGCCCGGCGCGCGCCATCAGCGTGCCCGGCGGGTGGGCCTGGCGGGCCTCGGCCTCGTGCCGGCGCGCCATGGGCGCATCGAGCAGCGGCCAGGCTGAGGGATGGCCGCTGATGCGCAGCAGCGAACCCGTGTCGGGCGGTGGCGGTGCCATGCGGCCATTGTGCGGCCGCCGGTGCCCGGGCCCCGCGCGTCAGCGCAGCCGCTGCGGGCTCAGCGGTGCGAGTGCGGGGTCGGGTGCGCGGCCGGCCAGGGCGCCCGCCAGGATCTGCGCGCTGCCGCAGGCCAGTGCCCAGCCCTGGCCGCCGTGGCCGAGGTTCAGCCACACCCCGGGCAGCGCGCTGGCGCCGATGAGCGGCAGGCCGTCGGGCAGCACGGGGCGGGCGCCGCGCCAGTGCACGGCGTCGCGCAGCACGGCACTGCCGGGGAACCACTCGTCGAGGGTGCGGTACAGCGCGCGCAGCGCGGGCAGCGGCGGCGCCGTGTCGCTGCCGCCGCCCATGGAATGCCCGCCCGCCACGCGCACGCGCTGGCCCAGGCGCGCGATCGTGGCGCCGCCCGCTGGATCGACGATCGCGGCGCGCGGCGCGTGCGGCAGCTGGCCGTCGACGTGGTTGACCGGCGCCGTCACCGACACCCCCCACACGGGCCGCAGCGGCAGCTTCAGGCCGGCGCCGGCCAGCAGCCGCGGCGCTTCGGCGCCCGTGCACAGCACCACGGCGTCGGCTTCTTGCGTGCTGCCGTCGGCCAGCAGCAGGGAGGGCGGCGTCCCCGGTCGCAGCGCGGCGACGTCGCTGTCGAAGCGGAAGCGCACGCCGCGGCGCACGGCCTCGGCCTTGAGCCGGTGCGCGAACTGGCGGCCGTTGCCCGCCACGTCCTGGGGCAGGTGGATGGCGGCACGCAGCGGAGCAGCCGGGTTGAGCGCGGGCTCGATCTCGCGGGCGCGGCGGGCGTCGACGAGCTCGAAGGCCAGCCCCTGCTCGGCCAGCAGGGCCAGCCACGCGCGGTGTGCCTTCAGCGCACGCTCGTGGCGCAGCAGCACCAGCACGCCGTCGGCCTGCTCGAAGTCGATGTCGTGCGCGTGGGTCAGCTCGAGCAGCCGCTGCCGGCTGGCCACGGCCAGGCGCAGCAGGGCTTGGCGCCGCGGCGGCAGACGGCGTGCGCCGCGCGCCTTCAGCGCACCGGCCAGCCAGCCCCAGCGCGAGGGCACGCCGGCCGCCAGGCGCCACGGCGCCAGCCCCGGGAAGGGCTCCACCGCCAGGCCGGGCGCGACGATGCCCCCCTGCGCGAAGCTGGCCCCGGCGGCCACGCTGCCGCGACGCTCGAGCACCACGACCTCGTGGCCCTCGGCAGACAGTTCATGGGCGGTGGTGACGCCGACGATGCCGGCCCCGACGACGGCTACCCGCATGGGCGCCCGGTGTGCCGGCTGGCACGTGCTAGACTCTTCAGGTTTGCCTCGATGCACTTCCTGGCCTGCCCACCCTCGGTGGGCTTGCCGGCCGGGGCAGATCAATCGCGAACCCGACCGAGCCAAGGTGTCGTGGGGTGTGAAGCAGCGTTCGAAAACCGCTGCGGCACGTCACGATGTAACGGCGGGATTCTAGACCCAACCTTTGGAGTTCTCATGTCTGTCTCCATGCGTGAAATGCTGGAAGCGGGTGTCCATTTCGGCCACCAGACGCGCTTCTGGAACCCCAAGATGGCCCCGTACATCTACGGCCATCGCAACAAGATCCACATCATCAACCTCGAGAAGACGCAGCCGCTCTTCGAGGACGCGATGAAGTTCATCCGCCAGCTCAGCGCCCGCCGCGGCACCGTGCTGATGATCGGCACCAAGCGCCAGGCGCGCGAGGTCATCGCGCTGGAAGCCCAGCGCTGCGGCATGCCCTACGTCGACCAGCGCTGGCTCGGCGGCATGCTCACCAACTTCAAGACGGTCAAGGGCTCGCTGAAGAAGCTCAAGGACATGCAGGCCACCAAGGATGCCGGCATGGAGCAGATGATCAAGAAGGAGGCGCTGCTGTTCGACCGCGAGCTCGTCAAGCTCGAGAAGGACATCGGCGGCATCCAGGACATGGGCGCGCTGCCCGACGCGATGTTCGTCATCGACGTCGGCTACCACAAGATCGCCGTGGCCGAGGCCAAGAAGCTGGGCATCCCGGTGATCGGCATCGTCGACACGAACCATTCGCCGCTGGGCATCGACTACGTGATCCCCGGCAATGACGACTCCGCCAAGGCCGTGGCCCTGTACGCCCGTGCCGTGGCCGATGCCGTGCTCGAGGGCAAGGCCAACGCCACCTCCGAGGTGGTGCAGGCGGCCGCCGGCGGCGACGAGTTCGTCGAGGTCCGCGAAGAGGCCTGACCGGGGCAGCCGCCCGGGGCCACCGATCCCGCGGCGGGCGCCTGACGCCCGCCGCTCTTGTTTGCACATCCTGGAGAGATTCCTATGCCCGCGATCACCGCCAGCATGGTGGCCGAACTGCGCGCCAAGACCGACGCGCCGATGATGGAATGCAAGAAGGCCCTGACCGAGGCCGACGGCGACCTCGGCCGCGCCGAGGAGATCCTGCGCGTCAAGCTCGGCAACAAGGCCAGCAAGGCCGCCGCCCGCATCACCGCCGAGGGCGTCGTCGCCGCCTCGGTGAGCGGCAGCACCGGCGCCATCGTCGAGATCAACTGCGAGACCGACTTCGTCAGCAAGAACGATTCGTTCCTGGCCTTCGCCCGCAGCACGGCCGAGCTGGTGGCCGGCCACGCGCCGGCCGACGTGGCCGCGCTGTCGGCGCTGCCGCTGTCGCAGGACGGCTTCGGGCCCACGGTCGAAGACGTCCGCAAGGGCCTGATCGGCAAGATCGGCGAGAACATGTCGATCCGCCGCTTCAAGCGCTACGCCGGCGGCGGCCAGCTCGCCAGCTACCTGCACGGCACGCGCATCGGCGTGGTCGTGGAGTTCACCGGCGACGAGACCGCGGCCAAGGACGTGGCCATGCACGTGGCCGCGATGAAGCCCAAGGCGCTGTCGACCGCCGACGTGCCCGCCGAGCTGATCGACGTCGAGCGCCGCATCGCCACCGAGAAGGCCGCCGAGAGCGGCAAGCCCGCCGAGATCGTCGCCAAGATGGTCGAGGGCTCGGTGCAGAAGTTCCTGAAGGAGGTCTCGCTGCTGAACCAGCCCTTCGTCAAGAACGACAAGCAGACCGTCGAGCAGATGCTCAAGGAAAAGGCCACCAATGTCGCCGGCTTCACGCTGTACGTGGTGGGCGAGGGCATCGAGAAGAAGGTCGACGACTTCGCCGCCGAGGTGGCGGCGCAGGTCGCCGCGGCCAAGGGCCAGTAGGCCTCGGAGCCCGGGTTTCGCCGGGGTCCGCCGCCCGGCGCGGCGGACCGACCGGCGTTGCCCGGCCCTTACACTCCCCGGTCTCTTCCCAGCTTTCCCGAACGCCGAATGCCGGCCTACCAGCGCATCCTCCTCAAGCTCTCCGGCGAAGCCCTCATGGGCGATGACGCCTACGGCATCAATCGCGCCACCATCGTGCGCATGGTTCGGGAGGTGAAGGCCGTCACCGACCTTGGCGTGCAGGTGGCGGTGGTCATCGGCGGCGGCAACATCTTCCGCGGTGTGGCCGGCGGCTCGGTGGGGATGGACCGCGCCACCGCCGACTACATGGGCATGCTGGCCACGGTGATGAACTCGCTGGCCCTGGCCGACACCATGCGCCAGGAGGGCATCGTGGCGCGCGTGATGTCGGCCATCGGCATCGAGCAGGTCGTCGAGCCCTACGTGCGGCCCAAGGCGCTGCAGTACCTCGAGGAAGGCAAGGTCGTCGTGTTCGCCGCCGGCACCGGCAACCCTTTCTTCACCACCGACACCGCCGCGGCGCTGCGCGGCGCCGAGATCGGCGCCGAGATCGTGCTCAAGGCCACCAAGGTCGACGGCGTCTACAGCGCCGATCCGAAGAAGGATCCCGCGGCCACGCTGTATGCCCGCATCAGCTTCGACGAGGCGATCTCGAAGAACCTGCAGGTCATGGACGCCACGGCGTTCGCGCTGTGCCGCGACCAGAAGCTCCCGATCAAGGTGTTCTCCATCGTCAAGCCCGGCGCGCTGCAGCGCGTGGTCCGCGGCGAGGACGAGGGCACCCTGGTGCACGTCTGACGAGGACTCCCCGCGATGACTCCCGCCGACATCAAAAAGACCGCCGAGACCAAGATGGGCAAGTCCATCGAGGCCTTCAAGAACGAGCTTCACAAGATCCGCACCGGCCGCGCCCACCCCGGCCTGCTCGACCAGGTGCACGTCGACTACTACGGCTCGATGGTGCCCATCAGCCAGGTGGCCAACGTCTCGCTGCTCGACGCGCGCACGATCAGCGTGCAGCCCTGGGAGAAGGGCCTGGGCGCCAAGATCGAGAAGGCCATCCGCGAAAGCGACCTCGGCCTGAACCCCAGCGCCCAGGGCGACCTGCTGCGCGTGCCGATGCCGCCGCTGACCGAGGAGCGCCGCAAGGAGCTCACGAAGGTGGTGCGCCACGCCGGCGAGGAAGCCAAGATCGCCGTGCGCAGCGTGCGCCGCGAGGCCAACGAGCAGCTGAAGAAGCTGCTCAAGGACAAGGCCGTGTCCGAGGACGACGAGCGCCGCGCCCAGGACGAGGTCCAGCGCCTGACCGACGGCACCATCGCGCAGATCGACAAGCTGGTCCAGGGCAAGGAAGCCGAGGTGATGGCCGTCTGAGGCCGTCGCGCGTCCGCTGCTCAGCCGATGACCGACCTCTCCGTCGCCGTCACGCACGGGCCGGCTAGCGCCGATGCCTTGGTGCCCCGGCACGTGGCCGTGGTGATGGACGGCAACGGCCGCTGGGCGCGCCGGCGCTACATGCCGCGCTTCTTCGGCCACAAGCAGGGCGTCGACGCCCTCGTGCGCGCGGTCAACACCTTCGCCGACCGCGGCGTGCAGTACCTCACCGTGTTCGCCTTCAGTTCCGAGAACTGGAAGCGCCCCACGGAGGAGGTGTCGGGCCTGATGAGCCTGGTGCTGGTGGCGGTGTCGAAGTACCTCACCAAGATGCACCGCGACGGCGTGCGCATCCGCATCGTCGGCGACCGTTCCGCCGTCTCCGACAAGCTTCGCCAGGCCTGGGAGCAGGCCGAGACGCTCACCGAGCACAACACCCGCATCACGCTGGCCGTGGCCTTCAACTACGGTGGCCGCTGGGACGTCGTCCAGGCCTGCCGGCTCGCGCTCGCCCAGGGCTTGCCGCCGGAGCAACTCGACGAGGCCTGGCTTTCTCGGCACATGGCGCTGAGCTTCGCGCCCGACCCCGACCTGTTCATCCGCACCGGCGGCGAGATGCGCATGAGCAACTTCCTGCTCTGGCAGGCGGCGTACTCCGAGCTCTTCTTCACCGACTGCCTCTGGCCCGATTTCGGCGAGGCCGAGATCGATGCAGCGCTCGCGGCCTACGCGCAGCGTGACCGCCGCTTCGGCGGCATCCAGCCGCCGGCGTTGGCGATGCCGGGCGCGTGAGCGCCGCGCTGTCGGCCGCCGCCGCGCCCGTACCGCCTGCTGCCGGCATGCTGCGCCAACGCATCGCCACCGCCCTCGTGCTGGTGATCGTGCTGCTGGGCGCGCTGGCCGCCGACAGCGCCTGGCCCTTCGCCCTGCTCACGCTGGTGCTCATCGCCGCCTGCGGCTGGGAGTGGGGCCGGCTGAACCAGGCCGGCGACGCGCTGGCCCTCGGCATGGGCGTGCTGGTGGGCATAGCCGGCGCGGCAGCACTGCTGGCCGGGCTGAAGCAGCAGGCGCCGGCTCCGCTGTGGTGGAGCGTGGTCGCGCTGTGGGTGGTGGCGGGCTTCGTGGCCATGCGCCAGGGGCCCAGCGCCTGGCCGCGACTGCCCCGCATGGGGCGCTGGCTGCTGGGCGTGCTGATGCTGTGGTCGGCGTGGCTGGCGCTGACGCAGGCTCGCGCCACCGGCATCAATTTCCTGCTGTCGGTGCTGGCGCTGGTCTGGATGGCCGACGTCGCGGCCTACTTCGGCGGCCGGGCCTTCGGGCGCCGCAAGCTGGCGCCGGCGATCAGCCCCGGCAAGAGCTGGGAGGGCGTGTGGTCGGGCATGGTCGGCGTGCTGGCCCTGTCGGCCCTGTGGATCGCCATCGACCGCCACTTCGCCGTCGACACCCCGAGCCTGTACACCCGGCTGTGGCAGCACGCGGGTCTGGCCGGCCTGGTGGTCGCCCTGCTCGCGCTGTGCGCGCTGAGCGTGGTGGGCGACCTGATCGAGTCGCTCGTCAAGCGCGCCGCCGGCGCCAAGGACAGCAGCCGCCTGCTGCCCGGCCACGGCGGCGTGCTCGACAGGGTCGACGCCCTGCTGCCGGTGCTGCCGGCCGCCATGGCCTTGCTGAGCTGGGCATCATGACGACACGACGCCAACGCCTCGCCATCCTGGGCTCCACCGGGTCCATCGGCACCAGCACGCTGGACGTGGTGGCGCTGCACCCCGAGCGCTTCGAGGTCTTCGGCCTGACGGCCTTCCGCCGCACCGACCTGCTGCTCGAGCAGTGTCGGCGGTTCCAGCCGCGCGTGGTGGTGCTGCCCGACGCCGCGCACGCTCCCGCGCTGCGGGAGCAGCTCGCCGCCGCGGGCCTGGGCACGCAGGTGTTCACCGGGCCCGGTGCGCTGGCCGACCTCGCCGCCGCGCCCGAGGTCGATGCCGTGATGGCCGCCATCGTCGGCGCCGCCGGCCTGCCGGCCTGCATGGCCGCCGCGCGCGCCGGCAAGCGGCTGCTGCTGGCCAACAAGGAGGCGCTGGTGGTCGGCGGCGCCGCCTTCATGCGGGCCGTGGCGCAGGGCGGGGCGACGCTGCTGCCCATCGACAGCGAGCACAGCGCGATCTTCCAGTGCCTGCCCGAGGACCGCGCGGCCTGGCCGCGGCGCATCGACCACATCGTGCTCACCGCCAGCGGCGGGCCGTTCCGCGAGCGCGAGCACGCCAGCCTGGCCGACGTGACGCCGGCGCAGGCCATCGCCCACCCGAACTGGGTGATGGGGCCGAAGATCTCGGTCGACTCGGCCACGATGATGAACAAGGCGCTCGAGGTCATCGAGGCGCGCTGGCTGTTCGACCTGCAGCCGGAGCAGATCCGCGTCGTCATCCACCCGCAGAGCATCATCCACAGCATGGTGGTGTGCCGCGACGCCAGCGTGCTGGCTCAGCTGGGCACGCCCGACATGAAGGTGCCGATCGCCTACGGGCTGTCGTTCCCCGAGCGCATCGAGAGCGGGGCCTCGCGGCTCGACTTCGTCGGCCTGAAGCCGCTGAACTTTGCCGAGCCCGACCGCGCGCGCTGCCCGGGCCTGTTCCTGGCCTGGGACGCCCTGCGCGCCGCCGAGGGCACCACGGCCGTGCTCAACGCCGCCAACGAGGAGGCCGTGGCCGCCTTCCTGCAGGGAACCATCCGCTTCACCGACATTCACAGCGTCAACGCCGAGACGCTGTCGCGACTGCCGCCCGGCCTCGGCGCCGATCCCGCCGTGGACGACCTGATCGATCTCGACCAGCGCGCCCGCGCCACCGCCCGCCACGTCATGCACAGCCTCGCCCGATGATCACCACGGTGCTGGCCTTCCTGCTCACGCTGGGCGTGCTGATCGTGATCCACGAGTACGGCCACTACCGCGTGGCCGTGGCCTGCGGCGTGAAGGTGCTGCGATTCTCGGTGGGCTTCGGCCGCGTCGTCTGGAGCCGCCGCTGGGGCGCCGACGGCACCGAGTTCACGCTGAGCGCGCTGCCGCTGGGCGGCTACGTGCGCATGCTCGACGAGCGCGAGGGCGAGGTGCCGGAGCACGAGCGCCACCGCGCCTTCAACCGCCAGCCGCTGCGCAAGCGCGCCGCCATCGTGGCCGCCGGGCCGCTGGCCAACCTGGGGCTCGCAGTGCTGCTGTACGCCGGCTCGCACTGGATCGGCATCGAGGAGCCCAAGGCCGTGCTCGCGGGGCCCGCGGCCGGCACGCCCGCCGCCCAGGCCGGCCTGCGCGCCGGCGACTGGGTGCGCAGCATCGGCGGCCCGGACGGCGGCGACTGGAACGAGCTGCGCTCCATGGCCGATCTGCGCTGGGCCGTCACGCGCGCCGCGATGAACGGCCAGGACGTCCGGCTCGAGGTCAGCGACCGCGACGGCCGCAGCCGCCGCACCCTGACGCTGCGACTGGCCGGCCTGGACGCCGGCGACGTCGATGCCGGCCTGATGCGCCGCGTGGGCCTGGCGGGCAACTTCAGCGAGCCGGTGCTGGGCGACGTCCTGGCCGACGGCCCGGGGGCGCGGGGCGGCTTGCAGCGCGGCGACCGCGTCATGGCCATCGATGGCCAGCCGGTCGTCGAGGCGATGGCGGTGGTGGAGCGCGTGCGGGCCGCCGTGGTCACCGGCGCCGACGGCCGGCCCCAGGGCCGCCCGTTGCGCTTCACCGTGGAGCGCGAGGGCCGCACGCTGGAGCTCGAGGTCACACCCCGCGTCGTGCAGCAGGACACCCGCGATGGACCGCGCACGCTCGGCCGCATCGACGCCCAGCCCGGCCAGCCCCCCGAGCGCGTGCTCGTGCGCCATGGGCCCCTCGAGGGGCTGGCGATGGGCGCCGAGCGCACCTGGGAGGTCTCGGTGCTCACCGTGCGCATGCTCGGGCGCATGCTGGTGGGCGAGGCCTCGCTGAAGAACCTCTCCGGGCCCATCACCATCGCCGACTACGCCGGGCAGAGCGTGGAGCAGGGCCTGGCCTTCTACCTGGGCTTCCTGGCGCTGGTGAGCGTGAGCCTGGGCGTGCTGAACCTTCTGCCGCTGCCCATGCTCGATGGGGGCCACCTCATGTATTACATTTTCGAAGGCGTCACCGGGCGCCCCGTGTCCGACGCATGGCTGGCCCGGCTGCAGCGTGGCGGCATCGTGGTGCTGCTGGCAATGATGTCGGTCGCGCTGTTCAACGACGTGGCCCGCCTGCTGGGCCTTCACTAGACCTCATGTTCCCAACTTCCCACCGGGCCTCGCTCCTGGCCCCGCTGCGCCCCGTCGCGGCGGCGATCGCCGCGGTCGCGGCCGCCGGCGTGGCCGCCCAGACGCTGCCGCGGGCCGTCGAGCCCTTCGTCATCGCCGACATCCGCATCGAGGGCCTGCAGCGCACCGACCCCGGCACCGTGTTCGCCGCGCTGCCGTTCCGCATCGGCGACACCTACACCGACGACAAGGGCTCGGCCGCCGTGCGGGCCCTGTTCGCCACCGGCCTGTTCAAGGACGTGCGGCTCGAGATCCAGGACCGCGCCACCGTCGTGGTGGTCGAGGAACGCGCGATCATCGCCGCCGTCACCTTCGTGGGCCTGAAGGAGTTCGACAAGGAGCCGCTGCTCAAGAGCCTGAAGGACGCCGGCATCGGCGAGGGCCTGCCCTACGACCGGGCCCTGATCGACCGCGCCGAGCAGGAGATCAAGCGCCAGTACCTGAGCCGCAGCCTGTACGGCGCCGAGGTCACGACCACGATCACGCCGCTGGAGCGCAACCGCGTCAGCGTGACCTTCACGATGAAGGAAGGCGACGCCGCCCGCATCGCCGAGGTGCGCATCTTCGGCGCCCGCGTGTTCACCGAGAAGGAACTGCTCGAGCAGTTCGAGCTCACGTCCACCGGCTGGTTCACCTGGTACACCAAGTCCGACCGCTACTCGCGCAGCAAGCTCAACTCCGACCTCGAGAAGCTGCGCGCGTGGTACTTCAACCGCGGCTACCTGGAGTTCGCGGTCGAGTCGACGCAGGTCACGATCTCGCCCGACAAGCAGACGATCGCCATCGCGATCAGCATCCGAGAGGGCCAGCCCTACACGGTGACGGCGGTGCGCCTGGAGGGCGAGTACCTCGGCCGCGAGGAGGAGTTCCGCCAGCTCGTGCTGCTGCGCGCCGGGCAACCCTTCCGGGGCGACGCCGTCACGGCCACCCAGAAGCGCTTCCAGGAACTGTTCGGGCGCTACGGCTACGCCTTCGCGCGCGTGGAGCCGCGCACCGAGATCGACCGCGCCACCGGCCAGGTCGTCGTGGTGCTCGGGGCCGAGCCGGCGCGGCGCGTGTACGTGCGCCGCATCGAGGTGGCGGGCAACACGCGCACGCGCGACGAAGTCGTCCGCCGCGAGTTCCGACAGCTTGAGAGCGCCTGGTACAACGGCAGCCTGATCCAGCTGAGCAAGCAGCGCGTCGACCGCCTGGGCTACTTCGAGCAGGTCGAGGTCGAGACCAACGACGTGCCCGGCGCGCCCGACCAGGCCGACCTGGTCGTGGTCGTCAAGGAGAAGCCCACCGGCAACCTGGCCATCGGCGCGGGCTACTCCAACGCCGAGAAGCTGACCTTCAACGCCTCGGTCAGCCAGGACAACGCCTTCGGCTCGGGCCGAAGCCTGGCCTTCGAGGTCAACACCAGCCGCTTCAACCGCCAGCTCTCGCTGCGCACCGTCGATCCGTACTTCACCGTCGACGGCATCTCGCTGGCGCTCGACGCGTACTACCGCACTGCGCGGCCGATCAACTTCCTGGGCGAGAGCTACGACCTGCGCACCCCGGGCGCATCGGTGCGCTTCGGCGTGCCGTTCTCCGAGGTCGACACCGTCTTCGTGGGCCTGGGCTGGGAGCGCACCGAGCTCGGCACCTCCGTCGGCCTGCCGCTGGCGTGGCTGAACTTCCGCACGCTGTACGGCAACAACGCCGACTCGATCACCGCCACCGTGGGCTGGGCCCGCGACGGCCGGGACAGCCTGCTCGTGCCCAGCGCCGGCCGCTACCAGCGCGTGCTGTTCGAGTACTCGTTCGCGGGCGAGGTGCGATACCTCAAGACCAACCTGCAGTACCAGGAGTACTGGTCGCTGCCCTACCGCCTGACGCTGGGCGTGAATGCCGAACTCGGCCTCGGCAAGGGCCTGAACGGCAATCCGTTCCCGGTGTTCAAGAACTTCTACGGCGGCGGCCTGGGCACCGTGCGGGCTTTCGAGCAGAACTCGCTGGGCACCGTCGACCCCACGGGCGCCTATATCGGTGGTGCGCGCCGCTTAAACGTCAACACCGAGCTGTACTTCCCGGTGCCGGGCTCGGGCAACGACCGCACGCTGCGCGTCTTCGCGTTCGCCGACGCGGGCAACGTGTGGGCCGAGGACGAGCGCACCACCTGGGACTCCCTGCGCGCTTCGGTCGGCCTGGGCTTGAGCTGGATTTCCCCCGTGGGCCCGCTGAAGCTCAGCTGGGGCCGGCCCATCCAGGTGCAGCGCAACGATAGAATCCAGCGTTTCCAATTCCAGATCGGGACTGCCTTCTGATGAAGACGTTCGCTCGCCCCTTGTTCACTCGCGGCGTGGCTGCGGCGGCCCTGCTTGCCGCCGGTCTGGCGACGTTGCCGGCGGCCTCGGCACAGGAACTCAAGATCGGCTACGTCAACAGCGAGCGCCTGATGCGCGAGAGCGCGCCTGCACAAGCGGCCCAGAAGAAGCTCCAGGCCGAGTTCAGCAGGCGCGAGCGCGAGCTCGTCGAGGCCGAGCAGCGGCTGAAGGCCGCCGCCGACCGGCTCGAGAAGGACGCCCCCACGCTGGCCGCCGCCGAGCGCACGCGCCGCGAGCGCGAGCTCGTCGAGCAGGACCGCGACTTCCAGCGCAAGCGTCGTGAGTTCCAGGAAGACCTCACGCAGCGCCGCAACGAGGAACTCGCGGCCGTGGTCGAGCGCGCCAACCGCGCCATCAAGCAGATCTTCGACAACGAGAAGTACGACCTCATCCTGCAGGAGGTCGTGTTCGCGGGCCCCCGGGTCGACATCACCGAGAAGGTGATCCGCGTGCTCAACGCGCCGGCCGCCCCCGCCGCGCCGGCCGCTGCCCCGCGCTGACGACGCGCCCGGCGCCGGCCATGACGCCGCTCGGGCCCGTACGCCTTGGCGAACTGGCACAGCACCTGGGCGGTGAGTTGCGCGGCGATGCCGACGCACTGATCCACCGCCTCGGGACTCTGGAAACCGCTGACGCGCAGACCCTGAGCTTCCTGGCCAACCCGCGCTACCAGGCGCAGCTGGCGGCCACGCGGGCCGGCTGCGTCATCGTGGCGCCGGCGCTGGCCGATCTGGCAGCGGCGCGCGGCGCCGCGCTGGTCTGTGCCGATCCCTATCACGCCTTCGCGCGGCTCACGCAGTGGTGGGCGGCGCGCACGCGCCGGCCGGCCACCCCGGGCGTGCACCCCAGCGCCGTGGTCGAGGAGGGCGCTCGGGTCGACGCCACCGCCTCGGTGGGCCCGCTGTGCTTCGTCGGTCGCGGGGCGCGCATCGCCGAAGGCGCCGTGCTGGGCCCGCAGTGCCACGTGGGCGACGGGGCCAAGGTCGGCGCCGGCACCTGGCTGAAGGCCCGCGTGATGCTGTCCGAGGGCTGCCGCATCGGGGCGCGCGGCATCGTGCACGGCGGCGCGGTCATCGGGGCGGACGGCTTCGGCTTCGCGCCGCACGAGGGCCGCTGGGAGAAGATCGAGCAACTCGGCGCGGTGGTCATCGGCGACGACGTCGAGATCGGCGCCAACACCTGCATCGACCGCGGCGCGCTCGACGACACCGTGCTGGGCCAGGGCGTGAAGCTCGACAACCTGGTGCAGATCGGCCACAACGTGCGCATCGGCGACCACACGGCCTTAGCGGGCTGCGTGGGCGTGGCGGGCAGCGCGCGCATCGGTCGGCACTGCACGGCCGGGGGCGGCGCGATCATCCTGGGCCACCTGGAGATCGTGGACCACGTGCACATCACCGCGGCCACGCTGATCACGCGCTCGATCCACAAGCCGGGCCAGTACAGCGGCGCCTTCCCCTTCGACGACAATGCCTCCTGGGAGAAGAATGCCGCCACGCTGCGGCAGCTGCACGCCCTGCGCGAGCGGCTGCGCGCGCTGGAGAAGAAGAACACCTGACGCGCCCGCCGTGCGCGCCCACCGCCGGGGACTGCTCCACACCATGCTCGACATCCAACACATCCTGCGCAAGCTGCCGCACCGCTACCCGTTCATCCTGGTCGACCGCGTGCTGGAAATCGAGCATCACCAGCGCATCAAGGCGCTGAAGAACGTCACCATCAACGAGCCCTACTTCCAGGGCCACTTCCCGGCGCGGCCGGTGATGCCCGGCGTGCTGATGCTCGAGGCACTCGCCCAGGCGGCGGCGATCCTGAGCTTCGAGAGCGTGGGCACCGAGCCCGGCACCGACACGGTGGTGTACTTCGCCGGCATCGACGAGGCCCGCTTCAAGCGCCCCGTGGTCCCAGGCGACCAGCTCATCCTCGAGGCCGCCATCGAGCGCCAGAAGGCCGGCATCTACCGCTACAAGGCGCGCGCGACCGTCGACGGCCACACCGCGGCCGAGGCGATGCTGATGTGCACGATGCGCAAGGTGGGCTGATGCCGGCGCGCGTGCACGCCACGGCGCTGGTGGACGCGGCCGCGGAGCTGGCCGACGGCGTCGAGATCGGCCCGTACACCACGGTCGGCGCCGGCGTGCGCATCGGCGAGGGCACGACGATCGGCTCGCACTGCGTCATCGAGAGCCCCACCACCATCGGGCGCGGCAACCGCATCGGCAGCCACAACGCGCTGGGCATCGCGCCGCAGGACAAGAAGTACGCCGGCGAGCCGACCGAGCTCGTCATCGGCGACGGCAACACCATCTTCCAGTTCTGCACCTTCAGCCGTGGCACGGCCCAGGACGGCGGCGTCACGCGCGTGGGCGACGACAACTGGATCATGGCCTACGTGCACCTGGCGCACGACGTGCGCCTGGGCAGCCACACCATCCTGGCCAACAACGCCACGCTGGCCGGCCACGTGCACGTGGACGACTGGGCCATCGTCGGCGGCCTCTCGGGCATTCACCAGTTCTGCAGGATTGGCGCGCACGTGATGACGGGCTTCCAGAGCCACGTGAGCCAGGACGTGCCACCCTTCATGACCGTCTCGGGCCACCCGCTGGCCGTGCACGGCTTCAATGCCGAGGGGCTTCGCCGGCGCGGCTTCAGCCGCGAGCGCATCGGCCTGGTCAAGCAGATGCACCGGCTGCTGTACCGCGAGGGCCTCACGCTCGAGGCCGCCAAGACCGCCATCGCCGCCCTGAAGGGCACGGTCGAGGGCGGAGACGCCGACGTCGACCGGCTGCTGGGCTTCCTCGCCGCCAGCACGCGCGGGATCGTCCGCTAGCGGGCCCGGCGGTGCGGCTGGCGATGGTCGCGGGCGAGGCCTCGGGCGACCTGCTCGCCTCGCTGCTGCTGGGCGGCATCCAGGCGCGCTGGCCGGCGCTGCAGGTGGCGGGCATCGGCGGCCCGCGCATGGCCGCGCTGGGCTTCGAGGCCTGGTGGCCCAGCGACCGGCTGGCGGTGCGCGGCTACGTCGAGGTGCTGCGCCACTACCGCGGCATCAAGGCCATCCGCGACGAGCTTGGCGAGCGCCTCCTGCGCGAGCGCCCAGCCGGCTTCGTGGGCATCGACGCGCCCGACTTCAACCTGGGCCTGGAGAAGCGGCTCAAGGCCGGCGGCATCCGCACCGTGCACTTCGTGTGCCCCAGCATCTGGGCCTGGCGCGGCGGCCGCGCCCGCAAGATGGCCGAGAGCTGCGACCACGTGCTGTGCCTGTTCCCCTTCGAGCCCGAGCTGCTGGCCCGGCACGGCGTGGCCGCCACCTACGTGGGGCACCCGCTGGCCGATGCCATCCCGCTGCAGCCACCCCGGGCCGCCAGCCGCGCGGCGCTGGGCCTGGCCGAGCACGACGAGGTGCTGGCCGTGCTGCCGGGCAGCCGCCGCAGCGAGATCCACTGCATCGCCCCGCGCTTCCTGCAGGCCGTGGCGCGGCTGGCGCGTGTGCGCCCCGGGCTGCGCTTCGTGCTGCCGGTGGCGCCCGGCCTGCGCGGGCTGGTCGAGCCCCTCGTGGCGCGCCACGCACCCGACGCCGGCGTGCGCCTGCTCGACGGCCAGAGCCACGCCGCGCTGGCGGCCTGCGACCTCACGCTCATCGCCAGCGGCACCGCCACGCTGGAGGCGGCCCTGTTCAAGCGGCCCATGGTCATCGGCTATGCCATGCACCCGGTGAGCTGGCAGCTGATGAAGCGCATGGCCTACCAGCCCTGGGTGGGCCTGCCCAACATCCTGGCGCGCGAGTTCGTCGTGCCCGAGCGCATCCAGGAGCGCTGCAACCCGGCGCAGCTCGAGCGCGACGTGCTCGAGTGGCTGGACGACAGCGCCCGCCGCGAGCGCGTGGCGGCCCGGTTCACCGAGCTCCACCAGCTGCTGCGCCAGAACACGGCGCAGCGTGCGACCGATGCCCTCGCGCAGGTCTTCGCGCTCTAGGCCCTTCCGCCTGGAAGAGCTGGGTCCGGGCTGGGAGGCCCCCGGCCTGGTGGCGGGCGTCGACGAGGCCGGCCGCGGCCCGCTGGCCGGCCCCGTGGTGGCCGCGGCCGTGATCCTGGACGATCTGCAGCCCATCCGCGGCCTGGCCGACTCCAAGGCGCTCACGGCGCTGAAGCGCGAGCGCCTCTTCGACGAGATCCGCGCCCGCGCCCTGTGCTGCAGCGTGGCCCAGGCCAGCGTGGAGGAGATCGACCGCCTGAACATCCTGCAGGCCACGATGCTGGCGATGCGCCGCGCCGTCGACGGCCTGCGCCTGACGCCGCACCGGGTGGTGGTCGACGGCAACCGCGTGCCGGTGCTGCGGATGCCGGTGGCGGCCGTGGTCAAGGGCGACGCCAAGGTGGCGGCCATCTCGGCGGCATCGATCCTGGCCAAGGTCACGCGCGACCGGCTGTGCGCCGAGCTGCACGCGCGCTTTCCGCACTACGGCTTCGACGGCCATAAGGGCTACCCCACGCCCGAGCACCTGGCCGCGCTGCGCGCGCACGGGCCGTGCCCGGAGCACCGCCGCAGCTACGCCCCGGTGCGTGCCTGCCTGGGCGCCGGAGACGCAGCGTGAGCGAGCTGCAGCGCATCGCCTCGCGCGACAACCCGCTGCTCGTGCGCCTGCGCCGCCTGGTGCAGGACGCCACGGCCTACCGCCGCGTCGGCCAGGCCTGGCTGGAGGGCGACCACCTCTGCCGCGCCTTCGTGCAGCGCGGCGGCACCGCGGCGCAGGCCGTGTTCACCGACGAGGCCTGGCAGCAGCCGGCGCTGCGCGCGCTGGCCGCCGGCGCTGCCCGCGTGGTGCTGGTGCCGGCCTCGCTGTTTGCCGGCATCAGCGGCCAGCCGAGCCCGGCGCTGATGGGTTTCCTGATCGACCTGCCGCCGGCCGCCGCGCTGCAGCCGGCCGCGCCCACGCTGGTGCTCGACCGCGTGCAGGACGCCGGCAACGTGGGCAGCATGCTGCGCAGCGCGGCGGCCTTCGGCGTGCGGCAGGTGATCGCGCTGAAGGGCACGGCCGCCCTGTGGAGCCCGAAGGTGCTGCGCGCCGGCATGGGCGCGCACTTCGGCCTGGCGCTACTCGACGGGGCCGAGCCCGCGCTCCTGGAGCAGCTGGCGGTGCCGCTGGTGGCCACCAGCCCGCACGCCGAGCACGCGCTGCCAGCGGCCGCGCTGCCCTGGCCCTGCGCCTGGCTGCTGGGCCACGAAGGGCAGGGCGTCGATCCCGCGCTGCAGGCGCGCTGCGCGCACACGGTGCGCATCCCGCAGCCCGGTGGCGAGGAGTCGCTGAACGTGGCCGCCGCGGCCGCGGTGTGCCTGTACGAATCGGCGCGGCGCGCGGCCGGTCAGTAGATCAGCCGGTCCGGGCGCAGGTCGCGCAGGATGGTGGTGGCGATCTCCTCGATGCTCTTGTGCGTGGACGACAGCCACGACACCCCCTCTCGACGCATCATGGCCTCGGCCTCGCGCACCTCGTAGCGGCAGTTCTCGACCGCGGCGTACTTGCTGCCGGGGCGGCGCTCGTTGCGGATCTGCGAGAGGCGGTCGGGGTCGATGGTCAGGCCGAAGCACTTGCGCTTGTACGGGGCCAGGGGCGTCGGCAAACGGCCGCGCTCGAAGTCCTCCGGGATCAGCGGATAGTTTGCGGCCTTGATGCCATGCTGCATGGCCAGGTACAGGCTGGTGGGCGTCTTGCCGCTGCGCGACACGCCCAGCAGGATCACGTCGGCCTGCTCGAGGTTGCGCGCGCTCTGGCCGTCGTCGTGCGCGAGGCTGAAGTTGATGGCCTCGATGCGGTCGGAGTACTCCTGGCTGCGGCTGATGTCGGAGAAGCGGCCCACGCGGTGGTTGCTCTTGACGCCGAACTCCTCCTCGAGCGGCTCGACGAAGGTGCGGAACATGTCCATCACCAAGCCCTTGCAGCCCGCGCTGCCGTCGCCGGTGAGGATGTCGCGCACGTCCTCGCGCACCAGCGTCACGAAGACGATGGGCCGACAGCCCTCGCGCTCGGCCGTGGCGTCGATCTCGGCGCGCACATGGCGGGCCTTGTCGGGGGTGTCGATGAAAGGCCGGCGCACGTGCCGCGGCTTGGCCGCGAACTGGGCCAGGATCGAGTTGCCGAAGGTCTCGGCGGTGATGCCGGTGCCGTCCGAGACAAAGAACACGGTGCGTTCGGGCATGGGGGCGGGCGGGGCGGACCGGGGGCTGTCGCTATCAGGTCATCATAAGGAAACAGTCCCTAGAATCCGAAGGACTTCCCGCCTCGCCACCCTGACGTGAACCTCACCGGCCCCGAACAAGCAGAACAAGCCGCCGGCAGCAGGACGATCCGCGTGGCGCCAGCCAGGGCACCGGTTTACCCACATCACGGAGCTTCCCCATGGCACAGGCATCGCTGGCGACCGCCCTGGTCGTACCGTTCGAAGAACTGAGGATGACCGACGTCGAGGTCGTTGGCGGCAAGAACGCCAGCCTCGGCGAGATGATCAGCCAGCTGGCGCACGCCGGCGTTCGCGTGCCCGGGGGCTTCGCCACCACGGCGCACGCTTTCCGCACCTTCCTGCGCGAGGGTGGCCTCGAGCAGCGCATCAACGACACCCTGGCGCGGCTCGACGTCGACGACGTCCGCGCGCTGGCCGAGACCGGCGCCATGGTGCGCCGCTGGGTGGTGGAGGCGCCGCTGCCGGCGGCGCTGGAGGCCGAGGTCCGCGCGCACTACGAGCGCCTGGTGGCCGAGTCGCCCGAGGCCAGCTTCGCGGTGCGCTCGTCGGCCACGGCCGAGGACCTGCCGGACGCCAGCTTCGCGGGCCAGCAGGAGACCTTCCTCAACGTGCGCGGCATCGACGAGGTGCTGCTGCACATGAAGGAGGTGTTCGCGTCGCTGTACAACGACCGCGCCATCAGCTACCGCGTGCACAAGGGCTTCGCGCACCATGAGGTGGCGCTGTCGGCCGGCGTGCAGCGCATGGTGCGCTCCGACGTCGGTGCCGCCGGGGTGCTGTTCACCATCGACACCGAGAGCGGCTTCCCCGACGTCGTGTTCATCACCGCCAGCTACGGGCTGGGCGAGCTGGTCGTGCAGGGCTCGGTGAACCCCGACGAGTTCTTCGTGCACAAGCCCACGCTGGCGGCCGGGCGCTTCCCGGTCATTCGCCGCGTGCTGGGCAGCAAGCTGCAGCGCATGGAGTTCGCCACCGAGGCCGACCGCGCGGCGGGTTCGCGCCTGGTCAAGACGCTCGACACCCCGCCGGAGCAGCGCAACCGCTACGCGATCACCGACGCCGACGTCATCGAGCTGGCTAGGTACGCCGTCATCATCGAGAAGCACTACGGCCGCCCGATGGACGTGGAGTGGGGCAAGGACGGCCTCGACGGCAAGCTGTACATCCTGCAGGCCCGCCCCGAGACCGTGAAGAGCCAGGCCGGCGCCGTGGAGCAGCGCTTCAAGCTCAAGGGCGACCACCGCAAGACCCCCGTGCTGGCCGAGGGCCGCGCCATCGGCCAGAAGGTGGGCACCGGCCCCGTGCGGCTGGTGCGCAGCACGGCCGAGATGGAGCGCGTGCAGCCCGGCGACATCCTCGTCACCGACATGACCGATCCCAACTGGGAACCCGTGATGAAGCGGGCCGCGGCCATCGTCACCAACCGCGGCGGGCGCACCTGTCACGCCGCCATCATCGCGCGCGAGCTCGGCATCCCCGCCGTGGTGGGCTGCGGCGACGCCACCGAGAAGCTGGCCGAGGGCGCGCTGGTCACCGTCAGCTGCGCCGAGGGCGACACCGGCTTCATCTACGACGGGCTGATCGAGACCGAGGTCACCGAGGTCACGCGCGGCGAGATGCCGTACTGCCCGATCAAGATCATGATGAACGTCGGCAATCCGACGCTGGCCTTCGACTTCGCGCAGATGCCGTCCAGCGGCGTCGGCTTGGCGCGGCTGGAGTTCATCATCAACAACAACATCGGGGTGCACCCTAAGGCCATCCTCGACTATCCCAACATCGACGCCGACCTGAAGAAGGCCGTCGAGAGCGTGGCGCGCGGCCACGCCAGCCCGCGCGCGTTCTACGTCGACAAGCTGGTCGAGGGCGTGGCCACCATCGCGGCGGCCTTCTGGCCGCGGCCGGTGATCGTGCGCCTGTCGGACTTCAAGAGCAACGAGTACCGCAAGCTCATCGGCGGCACTCGCTACGAGCCCGACGAGGAGAACCCGATGCTGGGCTTCCGCGGGGCCAGCCGCTACATCAGCGGCGACTTCGCCGACGCCTTCGCGATGGAGTGCGAGGCGCTCAAGCGCGTGCGCGTGGACATGGGCCTCACCAACGTCGAGATCATGGTGCCCTTCGTGCGCACCGTGAAGCAGGCCGAGCGCGTCAAGGCCATGCTGGCCGAGCGGGGCCTGAAGCGCGCCGCCGAGGGTGGCACCGACGGACTGCGCCTGATCATGATGTGCGAGGTGCCCAGCAACGCCATCCTGGCCGAGCAGTTCCTCGAGCACTTCGACGGCATGAGCATCGGCAGCAACGACCTCACGCAGCTGACGCTGGGCCTGGACCGCGACAGCGGCCTGGAGCAGCTGGCGCACGACTTCGACGAGCGCGACCCGGCCGTGAAGGCGCTGATCTCGCGCGCCATCGCGGCCTGCCGGGCCACCGGCAAGTACGTGGGCATCTGCGGCCAGGGCCCGAGCGACCACCCCGACTTCGCCGATTGGCTGGCCCAGGAAGGCATCGTGTCGATCTCGCTGAACCCCGACACCGTGATCGAGACCTGGCTGCGACTGGCCAAGCGCTGAACACGGCGCCGAGGTTTCCCTACAGGACCCGGAGTGCCCTTGCAGGGCCTCTGGTCTTGTGGCCGGCGACCTAGGGAAACACCTATCGGGGCTTGCGAGGCAGGCACCCGGCAGCGTCAGAGACTCGTAAGCGCCCCCGCAAAGAGTGCGGTCTGCTTCCTTGCGGTCCGCATGCTTACCTTTCTCAACCTCGTCCAGGTGGTCCTTTACGTGGCGCTGCTCGCCCTGATGGGCCAGGGTGTGCTGTACGTGCTGGCCGGTGCCAAGCGCGAGACCAACCTCTTCTACACGCTGCTGCGCGTCATCAGCAAGCCGTTCACGGTGCCGGTGCGCAAGATCACGCCCCGGCAGGTGGCCGACCACCACGTGCCCATCGTCACCTTCTTCCTGCTCGCCATCGTGTACGCCATCGTCACGTTCGAGCGCGCCGACCTCTGCGTCACCTCCAACTTGGTCGGGCAACCCGGCTGCCGATGAAGCCCTTCGAGTACCTGCAGCTGAAGTGGCGGGCCATCGCTTGGCTCGTGATCGGGCGCCACGCCACGGCGCTGGAGACCTTCGACCAGATGGCGCAGCGCTGGCCCGACGATCCCTACCTGCTGGCCAGCCGCGTCCACCTGCTCGGCGAGGCGGGCCGCACGGCCGATGCGCTCGAGGCCTCTTCCCGCCTGGTGGCCGTGCAGCCCGACAACGCCGGCCACTGGTTCAACCGCGGTTACATGCTGGAGGCCGCCGAGCGCTGGGACGAAGCCCTGGCCGCGTTCCGCCGCGCCACCGAACTGTCGCCGAAGCTCGACCGCGCCTGGTACGGCATGGGCCTGGTGCTGATCCGCCTGCAGCGCTACGACGAGGCCGTCGACGCACTGAAGCGCAACACCGAGCTGCAGCCCATGAGCCCCTACGGCTGGTACCAGCTGGCGCGCGTGCACGTCGACCGCCAAGCCCCCGAGGAGGCCATCAAGATCATCAAGCACCTGCAGGGGTTCGAGCCCAAGGTCGCGGCGCAGCTGGCGCGCGAGACCGGGCTCGTGCCCGTGCAGCCCACGCTCTGAGGACGCTGCCCACCGAGGGCGGCGCCGCTGAGGTTTTCGTGAGAGAGAGACAGGCCCGGTCCGGGTCGAACATTGAGAAGGGGTGACAACCATGCAGGTGAGTGAGAACCACCAGCGATACTGGTCGAAGAACCTCAGGATCACCGCGATCCTGTTGGCGATCTGGTTCGTGGTGACTTTCGTGGTCTCGTACTTTGCACGCGACCTGAGCTTCAACTTCTTTGGCTGGCCGTTCAGTTTCTGGATGGGCGCGCAGGGCTCGTTGCTGGTCTATCTGGCCATCATCGGGTACTACGCCCACTACATGAACAAGCTCGACCAAGAACACGGCGTTGCCGAGGAGGAATGACATGGCTGGCTTGTCGTTCGAACCCGATTCAGGCGTCTCCAACAAGGAGGCCAACGAGGCCTTCAAGAAGGGCCTGAACAAGATCTACGGCTGGTACACGGGCGGCTTCTTCGCGTTCATCATCGTCTTGGCGATCGCCGAGCAGATGGGCCTGAGCCGCGGTGCCATCGGCATCGTGTTCCTGCTGGCCACGGTGGGCCTGTATGCCGGCATCGGCATCATGAGCCGCACCAACGACGCGGCGGAGTACTACGTCGCCGGCCGCCGCGTGCCGGCCGTCTACAACGGCATGGCCACGGGCGCCGACTGGATGAGCGCGGCGTCGTTCATCGGCATGGCCGGCACGCTGTACCTCACCGGGTACAGCGGCCTGGCCTTCATCATGGGCTGGACCGGCGGCTACTGCCTGGTGGCGCTGTTCCTGGCGCCCTACCTGCGCAAGTTCGGCCAGTTCACGATTCCCGACTTCCTGGGCGCGCGCTACGAGGGCAACCTGGCCCGCTTCGTGGGCATCCTGATCGCGATCCTGGTGTCGTTCGTGTACGTGGTGGCGCAGATCTACGGCGTGGGCCTGATCACCACGCGCCTCACCGGCCTGGCCTTCGAGATCGGCATCTTCGTCGGCCTCGGCGGCATCCTGGTGTGCTCGTTCATGGGCGGCATGCGTGCCGTCACCTGGACGCAGGTCGCCCAGTACATCATCCTGATCATTGCCTACATGATCCCGGTGGTGTGGCTGTCGGTGAAGCAGACCGGCGTCCCGATCCCGCAGGCCATCTACGGCGCACAGCTGCAGAAGGTCACGGAGCGCGAGGCCCAGCTGATCGCCGACCCGAAGGAGCTGGAAGTCCGTGCCATCTTCAAGCAGCGCAGCGACGACCTCGCCGCCAAGCTGAAGGACGTGCCGGCCGCCCTGGCTGCCGACCGCGCCGCCGCGCAGAAGAAGGTCGACGACCTGAAGGCCGCCAGCGCGCCGCTGGCCGACATCCAGGCCGCCGAGAAGGCCCTGGCCGCCGTGCCGAAGGACGAGGCCGCCGCCAAGACGGCCTGGACCGCCGCCAAGGCGGCTGCCGATGGCCGAACCGGCCCGCTGGCCGGCATGCCGCGCCACGCGCAGCAGTTCGCGGGTGACCCGAACGGTGACGCCAAGGCGCAGACCGCCTACGACACCTCGCGCCGGAACTTCCTGGCGCTGGTGTTCTGCCTGATGGTCGGCACCGCCGCGCTGCCGCACATCCTGATGCGCTACTACACCACCCCGTCGGTGAAGGAGGCGCGTCAGTCGGTGACCTGGTCGCTGTTCTTCATCTTCCTGCTGTACTTCACGGCGCCCGCCCTGGCGGTGCTCGTCAAGTACGAGGTGTTCAACGTCCTCGTGGGCACGCCGTTCGACAAGCTGCCGGCCTGGGTGGGCGCCTGGGCGAAGGTGGATCCGGCGCTGCTGTCGATTGCCGACATCAACAAGGACGGCATCTTCCAGCTGGGTGAAATGCGCATCGGCGGCGACATCATCGTGCTTGCCACGCCAGAGATCGCGGGTCTTCCGTACGTGATCTCGGGCATGGTGGCGGCAGGCGGCCTCGCGGCAGCCCTGTCCACCGCCGACGGCCTGCTGCTGACCATCGCCAACGCGCTGAGCCACGACCTGTACTACAAGATGATCGACCCCAACGCGCCCACCGCGCGCCGGGTGATGATCTCCAAGGTGCTGCTGCTCGTGGTGGCGCTGGCTGCGGCCTACGTGGCTTCGCTGAAGATGGCCGACATCCTGTTCCTGGTGTCTGCCGCCTTCTCGCTGGCCGCCGCGGGCTTCTTCCCGGCGCTGGTTCTCGGCATCTTCTGGAAGCGCGCCACCAAGTGGGGCGCGGTGCTGGGCATGCTGTCCGGCGTGAGCATCACGCTGTACTACATGGCCACCACGCACCCCTGGCTGCGCGGCGTGTTCGGCGTCACCGGTCCGGTGGCCGACTACACCTGGTGGGGCATCGCGCCGATCTCGGCCGGCATCTTCGGCGTGCCGCTGGGCTTCGCGGTGATCATCATCGTGAGCATGCTCACCAAGGCGCCGAACCGCGAGATCCAGGAACTGGTGGAGCACGTGCGCTACCCGAACCTGGCCGGGGCCAAGTAATCGCTCCCTGCTGAAGCGGCAGTCCGCGGGCCTCGGCCCGCGACTGGCACCGCAAGGGCCGCGTCCCCCTGGGGCGCGGCCCTTTTCCTTTGGCAAGCCCCCGGGCCGCTGGCGGCGGCTTGACGCGCGTCAGACCTGGTCAGCCGGGTGCGGCCCTAGCATCGCGCCATGAGCGATGTCACCGCCAACGCCGCCGCCGCGCGGTCCACCCCGTCGGTCTCGCTGCTGGGCCACCTGCGGGCCGAGCTCGCCTCGCAGCTGCCGTTCTCGGCAATGAAGCCCGAGCACGTCGAGCAGTTCCTGGCGGGCGCCTCGCAACGTTACTTCGCCCCCGGCGAAGCCGTGCTCTCGCCCGCCAGCGGCCCGGTGCGCGAGTTGCTGTACGTGCGCCGGGGCAGTATCAGCGGCCGCCGCGGCGTGGCCGAGACCACCGGGCCCATCGAGTACGTGGCCGGCGACCTGTTCCCGGTCGGGGCCTTCCTGGCCGGCCGTGCCGTCACGGCCACCTACACGGCCAACGAGGACACCTTCTGCCTGGGCCTGCCGGCCGAGGCCGCGCAGCCCCTGCTGCTGGCGAGCGCGCCCTTCGCCGACTTCCTGAACGCTCGCGTCCTGAACTTCCTCGAGCTGTCGCGGCGCGCCACGCAGGCGGCCTTCGCGTCGCAGACGCTGGCCGAGCAGTCGCTCGAGACCCGGCTGTCCGACCTCAGCCCCAAGACGCCGCTGGTCTGCCTGCCCGACACGCCGCTGCGCGAGGCGCTGGCCACGATGCACGAGCGCCGCGTCGGCTCGATGCTCGTGCTCGACGTGGACGGCCGCGTGCAGGGCATCCTCACGCGGCACGACATCCTGGGCCGCATCACGCTGCCGCAGCGCCCGCTGGACACGCCGATCCGCGAGGTGATGAGCGCCCCGGTGCACACGCTGGCGCACGACCAGCGCCTGTCGGATGCCGCGATGCTGATGTCGCGGCACGGCCTGCGGCACGTGCCGGTGTTGCGCGACGGGCGCGTCGTCAACATCGTCTCCGAGCGCGACCTGTTCGCGCTGCAGCGCCTGTCGCTGAAGCAGCTGGGCGCGAGCCTGCGCGCCGCCCCCGACGAGGCGGCGGTGGTGCAGCTGGCCGGCCGCATCCGCGAGTTCGCGCGCAACCTGCTCGGCCACGGCGTGCACGCGCGGCAGCTCACCGAGCTGGTGAGCCACCTCAACGACCTGCTGGCCACGCGGCTGGTGGAGCTGGTGGCGGCGCGGCGCGGGCTCGACCTGGGGCGGGCGTGCTGGCTGGCCTTCGGCTCCGAGGGTCGCAGCGAGCAGACCGTGGCCACCGACCAGGACAACGGCCTGGTCTTCGACAGCGCCGACCCGGCCGCCGACCGCCCCGCCTGGATCGACTTCGGGCGCGAGGTCAACGAGGCGCTCGACCGCGCGGGCTACCCGCTGTGCAAGGGGGGCGTGATGGCCGGCAACCCGGCCTGCTGCCTGACCGCGGACGAGTGGGCCGGGCGCATCGGCAGCTGGGTCGAGCACGGTGCCCCGCAGGATCTGCTCGCCGCCAGCATCTACTTCGACCTGCGGCCCATCGCCGGCAACCTGGCGCTGGCCGCGCCGCTGGAGCGGCTGATCGCGCAGGCGCCGTCGCGCGTGCCGCGCTTCCTGAAGCAACTGGCCGAGAACTCGCTGCGCATGGGGCTGCCGCTGAACTGGCGCGGCGGCCTCGACCCCACCGAGGACGGCGACCACGCCTGGATCGACCTCAAGCTGCAGGGCACGGCGATCTTCGTCGACGCGGCGCGGCTGTACGCGCTGGCCCACGGCCTGCCCGAGCGGGGCACGCGGGCGCGGCTGGAGGCGGCGGCGCCGCTGATGGGCGCCAGCGAGCGCGAGAGCGGCAACTGGGTGACGGCGTTCGAGTTCCTGCAGATGCTGCGCCTGCAGCTGCAGCTGGGGCACCGCGGCGCCGTGCCGGGGCCCGACGACAACCCCAACCGCATCGACGTGAAGCGGCTCAACGACATCGACCGCCGGCTGCTCAAGGAAAGCCTGCGCGCGGCCCGCGGCCTGCAGCAGCGCCTGCAACTGGACTACCAGCGTTGACTGCCATGGCCGCGTGGTGGCAGCGACTGGTGGGTGGTGCGCGCAAGGCGCCCGAGCCGCGCTGGGTGGTGCTCGACGTCGAGACCAGCGGCCTGGACGCGCGCCGCGCCCGGCTGCTGGCCATCGCGGCGCTGGCCGTGCACCGTGACGGCGCGCGCTGGCGCATCGTGCCGGCCGACAGCTTCGAGGTCGTGCTGCGCTACGAGCCGCAGGAGGCCGGCGCGCCCGACCGCGACAACATCCTGCTGCACGGCATCGGCGTGGGCTCGCAGCGCGACGGCGTGGCGCGCCCCGAGGCGCTGCAACGCTTCGCCGCCTACGTGGGCGACGCGCCGCTGGTGGCCTTCCACGCCGCCTTCGACCGCACGATGATCGAGCGCGCCTGCCGCCGCGAGAAGCTGCCGGTGCCGCCCAACCCCTGGCTCGACCTCGAGCCGCTGGCCGGCGTGCTGATGTCGCAGGTGCGCGCGCGCTCGCTCGACGAGTGGATGCACGAGCTCGCCATTCCCTGCCTGGCGCGCCACGAGGCGGCGGCCGACACGCTGGCCACGGCCGAGCTGCTGCTGCGCCTGACGCCGCGCCTGAACGCCGAGATCGGCGGCGCCGGGTTCGCGGCGGCGCAGGCGCTCGCGGCGCAGCGGCGTTGGGTGGGTGCCTGACGGCCGCGGTTGCGGCTATACTCGGGGGCTTTCCTTGCCGCACCCGACCCCTGGCCTTCCTGGCCGGGCTCCTTCGACGCACCGGGGCGGCTTCCACCGGGCCATCGGCCCGGGAATCCACAAGGAGTCTTCATGCGTCACTATGAAATCGTGCTGCTGATCCATCCGGACCAGAGCGAACAGGTTCCGGCCATGCTGGAACGCTACAAGGGCCTGGTCACCGCCGCCGGCGGCAAGGTCCACCGCGTCGAGGACTGGGGCCGCCGCCAGCTGGCCTACATGATCCAGAAGCTCGTCAAGGCGCACTACCTCTGCCTCAACATCGAGTGCAGCCAGGAGACGCTGAACGAGCTCGAGACCGGCTTCCGCTTCAACGACGCCGTGCTGCGCCACCTGACGGTGGCCAAGGCCAAGGCCGAGACGGCCCCGTCGGTGATGATGAAGGCCGTCGAGCGCGAGGAAGCCCGCAAGGAACGCGCGGAGGCCCAGGCCTGAGGCCGCAGCCCCGTTGCCCGCAGGGCCGGCCCGCATGAACCGCCTGGTTCTGCAGGCCACCCTGGTGCAGCGGCAGGCGATGCGCTACACGCCCGCCGGCCTGCCGGCCCTGGACCTGAGCCTCGCGCACAGTTCCACGGTCAGCGAGGACGGTCAGCCCCGGCAGGTGTCTTTCGAGATGCGTGCCGTGGCCATCGGGGGCGTGACGCGCTCGCTGCAGCCGCTGCCGCTGGGGAGCACGGGCCGCTTCGGCGGCTTCCTCACCAGCCAGCGCAACGGACGCGGTCTGCTGTTCCACATCACCGAGGTCGAGGTCGATCCCGCGCCCGCAGCGCCCGCCGACCCGGCCCCGTCATCCGGATCCAACTGAATTCAGCCAGGAGCTCCATATGCCCCCGCCCCGTGGTAAAGGTCGTTTCTCCAAGGACAAGCGCCCCAAGCGCAACAGCCAGAGCCTGCTGTTCCGCCGCAAGCGCTTCTGCCGCTTCACCGTGGCCGGTGTCGAAGAGATCGACTACAAGGAAATCGACGTGCTGCGCGACTTCATCAGCGAGAACGGCAAGATCACGCCGGCCCGACTGACCGGCACGCGCGCCTTCTACCAGCGCCAACTCACCGTCGCGATCAAGCGCGCGCGCTTCCTCGCGCTGCTGCCGTACTCCGACCAGCACAAGGTCTGACGGAGGAGCCACCATGCAAGTCATTCTTCTCGAGAAGGTCGGCAAGCTCGGCAACCTGGGCGACGTCGTCAAGGTCAAGCAGGGCTATGCGCGCAACTTCCTGATCCCGCAGAAGCTGGCGCGCCGCGCCACCGACGCCGCGATCGCCGAGTTCGAGGCGCGCCGCGCCGAGCTCGAAAAGGTCGCCCAGGCCAAGCTCGACGCCGCCAAGGCGCTGGGCGAGCAGCTCGCCGGCAAGTCGGTGCGCATCGCGCAGAAGGCCGGCGTCGACGGCCGGCTGTTCGGCAGCGTCACCAACCAGGACATCGCCGACGCGCTCACCAAGATGGGCCTGGCGGTGGCCAAGGCGCAGGTGCGCATGCCCAACGGGCCGCTGAAGACGGTGGGCGAGCACACCGTGTCGGTGGCCCCGCACACCGACGTCGTCGTCGACGTCAGCGTGCAGGTGGTGGCGCAGGCCGACTGACGCCGCTATCCTTGAGTAGCCTTTGAAGGCCGGCGCAAGCCGGCCTTCTGCTTTTGGCGGGGCGCGTTCTCCACAGGGGCCGCTCTCGCTGTCCACAGGCTTGTCCCCCGACCCGGCATCACCATGGACCTGCTCAGCACCACCCGCGACCCCGCCGCCCCGCGCGACGACGAGGTCGAGCGCCTGCGGGTGCCCCCGCACAGCACCGAGGCCGAGCAGAGCGTGCTTGGCGGCCTGCTGCTGGACAACCTGGCCTTCGACCGCGCCGCCGAGCTGCTGACCGACGGCGACTTCTACCGCCACGAGCACCGGCTGATCTTCGGTGCCATCCGCAGCCTCATCCAGGCCGGCAAGCCGGCCGACGTGGTGACGGTGTTCGAGCACCTGCAGAGCCAGGGCAAGGCCGACGACGCCGGCAAGCTCAAGTACCTGAACGACCTGGCGCAGAGCGTGCCCAGCGCGGCCAACCTGCGCCGCTACGCCGAGATCGTCCGCGAGCGGGCCATCCTGCGCAAGCTCATCGCCGCCAGCGACGAGATCGCCACCACCGCCTTCAACCGCGAGGGCCGCGCGGTGAGCCAGATCCTCGACGAGGCCGAGAGCAGGATCCTCAAGATCGGCGAGGAGGGCAACCGCGCGCAGCAGGGCCCGCAGCCCATGAGCGGCCTGGTGGTGGCGCTGATGGACCGCGTCAACGAGCTCGCCGAGAACCCCGCCGGCGACGTGACCGGCGTGCGCACCGGCTACTACGACCTCGACAGCATGACCGCCGGCCTGCAGAAGGGCGACCTGATCGTGCTGGCGGCGCGGCCTTCCATGGGCAAGACGGCGTTCGCGCTGAACATCGCCGAGCACGTGTGCGTGCGCGAAGAGCTGCCCGTGCTGGTGTTCTCGATGGAAATGGGCGCGGCGCAGCTGGCCTTGCGTCTGGTGGGCAGCCTCGGTCGCATCAACCAGCAGAACCTGCGCACGGGCCGGCTGGCCGACGACGAGTGGGGCCGGCTGGCCGATGCGGTGGAGAAGCTGGGCCGCATCTCGATGTTCATCGACGAGACGGCGGCGCTGAGCGTGGCCGAGTTGCGCGCCCGCGCGCGGCGGATGGCGCGGCAGTTCGGGGGCACGCTGGGACTGATCGTCGTCGACTACCTGCAGCTGATGAGCGGCTCAGGCGGCAGCGACGAGAACCGGGCCACCGAGCTCGGCGAGATCTCGCGCGGCCTCAAGGCGCTGGCCAAGGAGCTGCAATGCCCGCTGATCGCACTGTCGCAGCTCAACCGCAGCGTCGAGAGCCGCACCGACAAGCGGCCGATGATGAGCGACCTGCGCGAGTCGGGCGCCATCGAGCAGGACGCCGACATCATCATGTTCATCTACCGCGACGAGTACTACACCAAGGAAGCCTGCAAGGAGCCGGGTGTGGCCGAGATCATCATCGCCAAGCAGCGCAACGGCCCCGTGGGTACGGTGAAGCTCACCTTCCTGAAGCCGCTGACCAAGTTCGACAACCTCGCCCCCGGCAGCAGCGGCGAGTACTGACGAGGCAAGGCCGTCGCTGCGCGCTCAGCGACGCAGCACCATGCCGCCGGCGGAGCGGTTGGTACGCCGCACCCCTGCGATGTGCGTGGTCGGGGCACAGAATCGGTGCGCCAGCTGCGCCTGTTGCGCCATCAGTGCCTGCACGTCGCCAATGCTGTCCTGGTACCGCTTGGCCACCAGCAGCGCCATCTCGATGAGCTTGGCGTTGCCGGTGCTGCTGCCGTGGTGCAGCAGGGCCTCCACCGCCTGGGCAGGCTGGCCCTGCACCGCCAGGTTCATGGACTGCTCGGCGAGCTTCATCACCTCGGCGTAGGCCTCGCGCACGATGCCGGCGGCGTCGGGGTAGTGGCGCGCCGCGGCCACCAGCACCTCGCAGGTGGTGCGGGACAACGCAAAGCGCCGGGCCAGCTGCTTGATCACGCCGTCGACTTCGTTCGTGCCAAGACCGAAGCGCAGCAGGCGCGTCCACACCGAGATGGCGTTGGCGGCCGTCTCCAGCTCGAAGTCGGGCCGCATGAAGCCCTGGGTCTCGCGGCGCAGCAGCGTCACGCCCTCCTCGATGCGCCCGCGGTGCAGGCGCGACAGCACCTCGCCGAGCTGCTCCATGCGCTTCAACCGCACCGACTGCGGGTAGCGGGCGGAGAAGTCCGCGAGCACGTCGCAGGCCGCGTCCAGCCCCTTGGTGTCGCCAGCGTCGAAGCGCAGCAGCGCCAGCAGCATCATCGACAGCACGTCGAACAGACGGGACTTGCGGCCCAGCTGCCAGGTGCGCTCCAGCAGCTGGATGGCGCCGCGGGAATCCCCGGCGTAGTAGCTGAGCGTGCCGGCGTGCTGCAGCCTCAGCACGCAGCCCGGGGTCATCTCGGCGGCCGTGCGGTAGGTGGCCAGGGCCTCGGTCAGGTTGCCCTGCTCCATGTGCACCTTGCCGAGCACGTCGTAGCTGTCGGCGAACTGCGGGTCGGAGTCGACCAGCGCCTCCAGCGTGCGCCGCGCCTGCGCCACGTCGCCGACGGCCAGCTGCACGCGCGCCACCCCGAGCTTGGCCCAGGGCAGGGTCTTGGCGGCGATCACGGCGTCGTACAGCTGCTTGGCCTCGGCGTTGCGGCCGAGGATGAGCAGCAGCTCGGCGCCGATGCGGGCCGCGTACAGCCAGTACAGCTGGCGCTGATTGAAGCGTTCCAGGCACATGTTGGCGGCGCGCTCGAGGTCCTTGGACTCCATGGCCTCGAAGATGTCCTGGAGCACGCGCTTGCGCTGCCGGGCTTCCCGCAGGCGCTCGAACAGCGCATTCGCCGAGAAGGGCTTGACCATGAAGCTGTCGAGCGCCGCCTCGGCGGCCTCGGCCACGGTGGAGTAGGTGGCCTCGTGGGTGATCATCACGAACACCGTCGAGTACGGCAGCAGCTGCTCGCGGCGAAGCTCCTCCAGCAGGTCCTGGCCCTTGCTGCCCGATGATCCGTCGTCCTCGGTGTCGCAGAGGATGAGGTTGAAGCGCCGGTGCTCCAGCAGCTCGCGCGCATCGGCCACGCGCAGGGCGGCCTTCACGGTGCCGAAGCCGAACTCGCGCAGCTGCGCGAGCAGCACGCTGCGGCTCGTGGGGTTGGGGTCGATGACGAGCGCGGAATGGTTCGGGACTTCGCGGTCAAGCACCAGCTGCATGGGCTGTCTCCTGTTTTCGCACCCTCAGCTGCAGGCCGCCGGGAGAGCGGCCGCTGCGTTGGATGCCGGCAATGTGATTCGCGGCGCGGCAGCTGCGCGCGTGCAGCTGCCGGGCTTCGTCGAGGGCGGGCTGCAGCTCGGGCAGCGCAGGCACGCCGGCCGCCCGCGCGGCGCGCTGGCCCAGGGCCAGCACCTGCTCGATCAGCTTGGCGTTCGGGTGCTCGCGCACGCGGTCGAGCAGCAGCGCCAGCGCCGCCGGGGCGTCGCCGGCGACGAAGCGTGCCATGGCGCGCTCGGCCACGGCACCGGTGGACTGCTGGGAGGCCTGCAGCCACTCCACCACCGTGGCATCGCGCCGCGCTGCGCCCATCAGCACCTCGCTGATGGCGCGGCTGGTGCAGAAGCGCAGGCCGATGCGGCGCACCAGGGCCTCGTGCTCGGCGCCCAGTCGCGTGCCCTCGGGCGCGCGCGCCCACAGGCCCAGCAGCAGGTTGGCGGCCTCGAGGTCGAAGGCATCGTCGCCCGCGGAGGCCGACAAGTGCCGCAGCAGCTCCAGGCTCTCGTCGGTCTTGCCCTCGGCGCTGCGCAGCAGCACCTGCACGCCCTGCTCCAGGCGCATCAGCCGCAGCGAGCCCGAGAAGCGCTGCCGGTACTGGGCCAGCTGGCCGGCCGCGCCGCGCAGGCCGGGCAGGTCCTTGGCATCGGCGTGCAGCAGGGCCAGCAGGGCGAGCGTCAGCGCGTCGAACAGCTTGCTCTGCACCCCCAGCGACACCGCGGCGGACAGGTGCTTCGCGGCCACGCGGGCCTGTCCCTGGTAGAAGGCGAGGGCGCCCACGTGCTGGTTGCGCAGCAGGCAGCTGGGCGTGACCTCCACCGCGCGCTGGTAGGCCTGCAGGGCGCGGTCGAACTGGCTCTGCTCGATGAACAGCCGCCCGTCAATGTCGTGCGCGTCGGCATAGCCGGGCTCGGCCGCCAGCACGCGCTGCACCAGCGCCTGGGCCTGGGGCAGGTGACCCGCCGCGAGCTGGGCCCGCGCGGCGCCCAGCAGCGCCCAGGGGACGCCCGCCGCGCCGGCCAGCGTCTCGAACACCTTCAGCGCGTCGGCGGGGCGCCCCAGGCGGAGCAGCAACTCGCCGGCCAGCCGCCCGCACCAGGCGCCGTAGGGTTGCTGCGACACCCAGCGGCGCATCGCCAGGGCCAGGGCCTGCTCGTCCTGGCCGCCGTCCAGGGCCTGCAGCACGGGTTCGAGCTCGCGCTTGCGCTTGCGCGCCTCGAAAAGCCGCGCCTGAAGCTGCGTGGCGCTGCAGGGGCGCACGATCATGCCGTCCAGCGCCGACTCGGCGGCTTCCACCACCTGGTGGTAGGCCACCTTGTCGCACAGCATGATGAACACCGTGCTGAGCGACAGCTGGTTCTCGCGCCACAGTTCGTCGAAGAGGTCCTGGCCGCTTTCGTGCGAGCCCTCGAACTCCCGCGAGCACAGCACGATGTCGAACGCTTCCTGCTCGAGGAGCATCCGCGCCTCGCTGGCGCTCTTGATGGCCGTGATGTGGCCCACGCCGAGATCGCGCAACTGGGCCGACAGGACGTTGCGCATGGTCGCCTGCGGCTCCACCACCAGGGCGCGGGCCTTGTGGATGTCGCGGTCCCTCACGGCCACCTCTTCGAAGAGGCGACCTGCAAGGGGAGGCGGGCGGGTGCGGTCATGGGCCTGGGCTCCGCCGCGCAGGCTCGTGCGCGCAGCAGCCGGGGTATCGGCAGGGCCCGGGCCTACTTAAACAGATCCTTGACCTTGTCTGTCCAGCTCTTGGCGTTGGGCGAATGGCGGTCACCGCCCTTGCGGAAGCTCTCGTCCAGGTCCTTGAGCAGCTTGCGCTGGTGCTCGGTCAGCTTGACCGGTGTCTCCACGGCGACATGGCAGTAAAGGTCGCCGGGGTAGCTGGAGCGCAGGCCCTTGATGCCCTTGCCGCGCAGCCGGAAGGTCTTGCCGTGCTGGGTGCCCTCGGGCAGCTCGATCTCGGCCTTGCTGCCCAGGGTCGGCACCTCGATCGTGCCGCCCAGCGCCGCCGTCGTCAGGCCCACGGGCACCGTGCAGTGCAGGTCGTCGCCGTCGCGCTCGAAGATCTCGTGCTGCTTGACGCGGATCTCGATGTAGAGGTCGCCGGCCGGGCCGCCGTTGTGCCCCGGCTCGCCGTTGCCGGCCGAGCGGATGCGCATGCCCTCGTTGATGCCGGCGGGGATCTTCACCTCAAGCGTCTTCTGCTTCTTGATCCGGCCGGCGCCGTTGCAGGCGGTGCAGGGGTCGGGGATGATCTTGCCGCTGCCATGGCAGTGCGGGCAGGTCTGCTGGATGCTGAAGAAGCCCTGGCGCAGGTGCACCGTGCCGCTGCCGTTGCAGCTGGGGCAGGTCTTGGCGCTGGTGCCGGGCTTGGCGCCGGTGCCGTGGCAGGTGTCGCAGCTCTCCCAGGTGGGCACGCGGATCTGCGTGTCCTTGCCGAAGGCGGCTTCCTCCAGCGTGATCTCCATCGCGTAGCTCAGGTCGTTGCCGCGGTAGACCTGCTGGCCGCCGCCGCCGCGCCGGCCGCCACCGCCGCCCCCGAAGATGTCGCCGAAGATGTCGCCGAAGGCCTCGGCGAAGCCGCCGAAGCCCTCGGGCCCGGGGCCGCCGCGGCCCCCGCCCAGGTTGGGGTCGACCCCGGCGTGGCCGTACTGGTCGTAGGCCGCCTTCTTTTGCGGGTCGGAGAGCATCTCGTAGGCCTCCTTGGCCTCCTTGAACTTCTCCTCGGCCGCCTTCGCCCCGTCGCCCTGGTTGCGGTCGGGGTGGAACTTCATCGCCAGCTTGCGATAGGCCTTCTTGATGTCGTCGTCGGTGGCGTTCTTGGGCACGCCCAGAACGTCGTAGTAGTCGCGCTTGGCCATGACGGTGTGGTGGTGGTGATCAACGGCGAAGGGCCGGCTGAGCCGGCCCCCCGATCAGAGCATGCGCGGCGGGGTGCCGCACGGCATCACTTCTTGACTTCCTTGAAGTCGGCGTCGACCACGTTGTCGTCGGCCGGCCGGGCCTGGCGGGGTGCCTCGCCCCCCGGCGCGGCGCCACCGGCGGCGCCGGCAGCCCCGGCGGCCGCCTGCGCGTCGGCGTACATCTTCTCGCCCAGCTTCTGGCTGGCCGTCATCAGGGCCTCGGTCTTGGCCTCGATGGTGGCCTTGTCGTCACCCTTGAGGGCTTCCTCGACGTCCTTCAGCGCGGCCTCGATCTTGTCCTTCTCGCCGGCGTCGAGCTTGTCGCCATGCTCGCCCAGGCTCTTCCGCACCGAGTGCAGCAGGCCGTCGGCCTGGTTGCGCGCCTGCACGAGCTCGAGCTTCTTCTTGTCCTCGGCGGCGTTGGCCTCGGCGTCCTTGACCATCTTCTCGATCTCGGCCTCGCTCAGGCCGGAGTTCGCCTTGATGGTGATCTTGTTCTCCTTGCCCGTGCCCTTGTCCTTGGCGCTGACGTGCAGGATGCCGTTGGCGTCGATGTCGAACGTGACCTCGATCTGCGGCAGGCCGCGCGGCGCCGGCGGGATGCCCTCGAGGTTGAACTCGCCCAGGCTCTTGTTGCCCACGGCCATCTCGCGCTCGCCCTGGAAGACCTTGATCGTCACGGCCGGCTGGTTGTCGTCGGCCGTGCTGAACACCTGGCTGAACTTGGTCGGGATCGTGGTGTTCTTCTTGATCATCTTGGTCATCACCCCGCCCAGGGTCTCGATGCCCAGGCTCAGCGGCGTCACGTCCAGCAGCAGCACGTCCTTGCGCTCGCCGCCGAGCACCTGGCCCTGGATGGCGGCGCCCACCGCGACGGCCTCGTCGGGGTTGACGTCCTTGCGGGGCTCGCGGCCGAAGAACTCCTTGACCTTCTCCTGCACCTTGGGCATGCGCGTCATGCCGCCGACGAGGATGACGTCGTCGATGTCGCCCACCTTCACGCCGGCATCCTTGACGGCGATGCGGCAGGGCTCGATGGTGCGCTCGATCAGCTCCTCCACCAGGCTCTCGAGCTTGGCGCGGGTGAGCTTGATGTTCAGGTGCTTGGGGCCCGACGCATCGGCCGTGATGTAGGGCAGGTTGACGTCGGTCTGCGTGCTGTTGGAGAGCTCGATCTTGGCCTTCTCGGCGGCCTCCTTCAGGCGCTGCAGCGCCAGCACGTCCTTGGTCAGGTCGACGCCCTGCTCCTTGCGGAACTCGGTGACGATGTAGTCGATGATGCGCTGGTCGAAGTCCTCGCCGCCCAGGAAGGTGTCGCCGTTGGTGGACAGCACCTCGAACTGCTTCTCGCCGTCGACGTCGGCGATCTCGATGATCGAGATGTCGAAGGTGCCGCCGCCTAGGTCGAACACGGCGATCTTGCGGTCGCCCTTGCCATGCTTGTCCAGGCCGAAGGCCAGCGCTGCGGCGGTGGGCTCGTTGATGATGCGCTTCACATCGAGGCCGGCGATGCGGCCGGCGTCCTTGGTGGCCTGGCGCTGGCTGTCGTTGAAGTAGGCCGGCACGGTGATGACGGCCTCGGTGACCTCTTCGCCGAGGTAGTCCTCGGCGGTCTTCTTCATCTTGCGCAGCACCTCGGCGCTGACCTGCGGCGGCGCGAGCTTCTTGCCGCGCACCTCGACCCAGGCGTCGCCGTTGTCGGCGGCGGCGATGGTGTAGGGCATCAGGTCGATGTCCTTCTGCACTTCCTTCTCGGTGAACTTGCGGCCGATCAGGCGCTTCACCGCGTACAGCGTGTTCTTGGGGTTGGTCACGCTCTGGCGCTTGGCGCTGGCCCCGACCAGGATCTCGCCGTCGTCCTGGTACGCGATGATCGACGGCGTGGTGCGCGCGCCTTCGCTGTTCTCGATGACCTTGGTGGTGTTGCCTTCCATCACGGCCACGCACGAGTTGGTGGTGCCGAGGTCGATGCCGATGATCTTGCCCATGGGGGTGTTCTCCTGATGCGGGAATACGGTTGGCAGGAAGTTGTGGATAACTTCCGGCGATTCAAGGCTTGGGGGCGGCGACCGTCACCAGCGCCGGGCGCAGCACGCGCTCGGCGATGAGGTAGCCCTTCTGCAGCACGGACACCACGGTGTTCGGTTCCTGGTCGGCCGGCACCACGCTGATGGCCTGGTGCTGGTGGGGATCGAACTTCGTGCCGGCGGCGGGCGCGATGGCGACGACCTTGTTCTTCTCGAGCGCGGCCGTCAGCTGGCGCAGCGTGGCGTGCGTGCCCTCGAGCAGCTGCTCGTTGGTGGCACCCTGCAGCGCGATGGCGGCGGCCAGGCTGTCGGCCACCGGCAGCAGGCTCTCGGCGAAGGCCTCGACGGCGAACTTGCGCGCCTTGGCCATCTCTTCCTCGGCGCGGCGGCGCGTGTTCTCGGCCTCGGCCTTGGCGCGCAGGTAGGCGTCTGACACCTCGGCGTGCCGGGCCTGCAGTTCGGCCAGCTGGGCCTCCAGGCTGGGTGGGGCGTCGGCCTGGGGTTGCCCGGCCGTCGCGGCGGCCTCGGGGACGGTCTGGGGATCGGGTGCGGTCATGATGGGAATTGGAACGCGGGACGCCTGTCCTTTTGGGGGCGGCCCGGGGGGTTTCAAGGCCCGGCCGGCCAAAAAGTCATCTCCCCTGGTCGTCGTCCACGCGGGCGCTCCAGCGGTTCCAGTCGGCCAGTTGCCGGCGGTCGCGCTTGGTCGGGCGGCCCGGGTCGATGGCGGCGGCCGGCTCCGGCGCCAGCCGGCGGCGCTCGGCGGCCGCCTCGCGGGCCGCGATGCTGGCGGGCGTCTCCTCGTACAGCGCCTGGGCCACCGGCGCCGGGCCGCGCACGGCCGACAGGCCCCGCACGACCACCGTGCGCAGCACCACGCCCTGGCGCAGCTCGACCCGGTCGCCCACCTTGAGCTCGCGGGCGGGCTTGACCACCTGCTCGTTCACGCGCACGCGCCCCTTGCCGATCTCGTCGGTGGCCAGGGCGCGGGTCTTGCAGAAGCGGGCGGCCCACAGCCACTTGTCCAGGCGCAGCTTTGCCGGCGGCTCGGCGCTCATCGCGGTGGCAGCGCCTGCACGACGCGCCCGGGGTAGTCGCTGATGATCCCGTCGACGCCCCAGGCGACGAGCCGGGCGATGTCGGCCGGGTCGTTGACCGTCCAGGGAATCACGCGCAGCCCCAGCGCCCGCGCCTCGGCCAGCCGCTCGGGCGTGAGGTCGCGGAAGTTCGGCGACCAGACCGGCGCGCCCAGCGCCTTCACCAGGCGCGGCACCGAGCCGCCGTGCTCGGCCAGGCTCAGGCCGGCCGTCCAGGCGCCGGAGGCGATGTTGTCGAGATCGGGCCGCTGAACGCTCAGCGCGGCCGTGGCCACCCCCGGGGCGCGGCGATGCACCAGGGCCAGGGTCCGCCAGTCGAAGCTCTGCACGGTGACGCGGCCGCGCAGCCCGTGCCGGTCGATCACGGCCAGCAGGGCGTCGACCATGGCCTCTGGCGGGGCGGTCTCGTCGGGCGCCAGCGGCGAGAGCTTGGTCTCGATGTTGAAGCGCAGCGAGGCCGGCGCCTCCCGCCCCGCCAGTTCGAACACGGCGTCCAGCGTCGGGATGCGCTCGCCGTCGGCCGCCCGCTGCTGCGGCCACTGCGCGGCATAGCGCGAGCCCGGCCGCAGGCGGCCGACATCGTGGGCCTGGAGCTCGGCCAGGCTGAGTGCGGCCAGCGTGGGCGTGGGCGGCTCCAGCCAGCGGCCGGCGGCGTCGCGCGTCAGCTCCGGGTTGAGCCGGCGGTCGTGCGACACCACCACCGCGCCGTCGCGCGTCAGGCCCACGTCCAGTTCCCAGGTGGTGGCGCCGGCAGCCAGGGCGGCGCGGAAGCCGGCCAGGGTGTTCTCGGGCGCCAGGCCGCGCGCGCCGCGGTGCCCCTGCACGTCGAAGGCCGCCGCGGCCCAGGGCAGGGCGGTCAGCGCCAGCACGGCGAGAAGGCGGGCCAGGCGCGCGCGGGGCCATCGGTCGAGAGGAGGATTCCGCATCGGAAGGTTCAAGTTTCCCTGGTAGATTGCGCGAATGTCCGCCGAAGCGTCACCCTCGCGATCCGAACACGCCAGCGCGCTCGCGCCGGGCACGCGGCTCAACGAGTTCGAGCTGCAGCAGATTCTCGGCGTCGGCGGCTTTGGCATCGTCTACCAGGCCTTCGATCATGCCCTCGAACGGGAGGTCGCGATCAAGGAGTACATGCCGGCCAGCCTGGCCGGCCGCACCGAGACCATGCGGGTCTCGCTGCGCAGCGGCTCCGACGAGGAGAGTTTCCGCCTTGGCCGCGAGAGCTTCGTCAAGGAAGCCAAGCTGCTGGCCCGCTTCGACCACCCTTCGCTGCTGAAGGTCTACCGCTACTGGGAGGCCAACGGCACGGCCTACATGGCCATGCCCATCCTGCGTGGCCGCACGCTCAAGCAGCTGCGGCAGGCGCAGCAGGGGCCGACGGACGAGGCCTGGCTGCGCGGGCTGCTGATGCCGCTGCTGGGCGCCATCGAGACGCTGCACCGAGAGAACGTGTTCCACCGCGACATCGCGCCCGACAACATCCAGGTCGAGCCCGACGGCCACCCGGTGCTGATGGACTTCGGCGCCGCGCGCCGTGTCCTGACGGACAAGACGCAGTCGCTCACCGCCATCCTCAAGCCCGCCTACGCCCCCATCGAGCAGTACGGCGAGGCGGGCGCGGTGAAGCAGGGCCCCTGGACCGATCTCTACGCCCTGGGCGCGACGCTGCACTACATGCTGCTGGGCCGTCCGCCGGCCCCGGCCACCGCACGCACCGTCGACGACGAGGAGGTGCTGCTCACCACCGCCAACCTGCCGCAGTGCAGCCAGGGCTTCCTGCTCGCCATCCAGTGGATGCTGCGGCCGCGACCGGGCGATCGGCCGCAGAGCGTGGCGCAGCTGCGCGAGGTGCTCGAGGGCCGCGCCGCCGTGCCGGTGCACAGCGGCATCGCCGAGATGCGCACGCAGCTGTACGTGCGCCCCGACGGCCAGCGCCCGGCCGACCAGGGCGTGGAGTTGGACCCCTCCGAGCTGCCGACGCTGCTGTCGCCGATGCGGCCTGCGCTCGACGCGACCGAGTTGCTGCGCACCGATCCTGGCACCTCAATGCCGCCGGCCGACGCCACGATTCGCGTGCCGCCGCCTGCGCCGCCGACGCGCGCCGACAGCGCGGCATCGCCAGATGCGGCGGCAGCCACGCCAGCGGCCCGGAAGTCGCCGCTGCCGTGGGTGATCGCGGGCCTGGCGGTGGTGGGCGTGGCGGCCGCGGTGTTGTGGCCGAAGTCCGAGCCCGCGTCGCCCGGGCCGCAGCCGGCCGCCGCCG
>CAIKLM010000138.1 GCA_903828235.1 uncultured beta proteobacterium
CGCCACCCCGCAGCAGCTGCAGCAGGCCGAGGCGCTGCTGGCCGGCGCCGTGGGCGCGGCCACCGCGCGCGCGCTCGTGGCCACCGCCGCCGAGGCCGAGCCGCTGGGAGCCGCCGACGTGCTGCGCCTGGCCGACGAGGCGCGCGCGCTGCGCCAGCGCAACGAGCAGCTCGAGAGCCTGGACCGCCTGAAGGACGACTTCATGAGCAGCGTCACCCACGAGCTGCGCACGCCGCTGACCAGCATCCGCGCCCTGGGTGAGCTGATGCGCGACGAGCCTGGCATGCCCGAGGCGCAGCGCCAGCGCTTCTTGGGCATCCTCGTCGACGAGAGCGAGCGCCTGTCGCGCTTGGTCAACCAGGTGCTGGACCTGGCCAGGATCGAGGCCGGCCAGGCCGACTGGCGCCCCGAGCGGCTGGACGTGGTGCCGCTGCTGGCGCGCGCGGCCGAGGCCACCGACGGGCTGTTCCGCGCCCGCCGCGCCGAGCTGCGCGTCGAGGCCCCGGCCCGCGCGCCGGCGGTGGAGGCCGACGCCGACCGCCTGCTGCAGGTGCTGATCAACCTGCTGGCCAACGCGGCGCGCTTCGTGCCCGAGGGCCGCGGGCGCGTGGTGCTGCGCCTGGCCGTGGCGGCACGCACGCTGACCATCGAGGTGCAGGACAACGGCCCCGGCGTGCCGCTGGCCGAGCAGGCCACCGTGTTCGAGAAGTTCCGCCAGGCCGGCGGCCCGCGCGAACGCGCCGGCGGCACCGGGCTGGGGCTGCCGATCAGCCGCCGCATCGTCGAGCACTTCGGCGGCCGGCTGTGGCTGGCCAGCCGCCCCGGCGAGGGCGCCACCTTCGGCGTCGAGCTGCCGCTGGCCCGCCCGGAAACCACAACGACCCAGGAGACCACCCCATGACGACGCACACCGTGCTCATCGCCGACGACGAGCCCAACATCCTGGTCACGTTGGAGTTCCTGATGCAGCGCGAGGGCCACCGCGTGCTGCTGGCGCGCGACGGCGACGAGGCCCTGGCGCAGCTGCGCGCGCACCGGCCCGACCTGGTGCTGCTGGACGTGATGATGCCCGGCAAGACCGGCTTCGAGGTCTGCCAGGCGCTGCGCGCCGACGAGGCGCTGGCGCACACCCGGGTGCTGCTGCTCACCGCCAAGGGCCGCGACACCGACGTCGCCCAGGGCCTGGGCGTGGGCGCCGACGCCTACGTGACCAAGCCCTTCTCCACGCGCGAGCTCGCCGCCCGGGTGCGCGAGCTGCTGGCGTCGTGAAGCCGCCGGCCGACCGCACCGCGCTGGCGGCGGCCGCCGCGCCGGGCGCCGTGCTGGCCGCGGCGCTGGGCGGCACTGCCGCGCTGCTGCGCGCCACGCTGGAGCCGGCCGAGCGCGCCGCCGCCTGGGCGCTGCTGCAGCCGCGGCTGGCGCTGGTGCTGATGCTGTGGCTGGTGGCGTCCATCGCCCTGGGCACGCTGGCCCGCAGGCTGTGGCTGCGCCACGGTGGCGCCGCGGGCCGGCTGGCCGAGACGGTGCAGGTGCTGCGCCTGGCGCCGCCCGGCCGGCGGCTCGAGGCCCAGGGCCAGCCGCGCGGCGTGCGTGCGCTGGCCGCGGCCGTCAACGCGCTGCTGGCCGAGCGCGAGGAGCTGCTCGGCGCCATCGACCGCCGCGTCGCCGAGGCCGCCGACGGCATCGCGCAGGAGCGCAACCGCCTCGCCGCGCTGATGGCCGAGCTGACGCAGAGCGTGGTGGTGTGCAACCTCGACGGCCGCGTGCTGCTGTTCAACGCGCGCGCGCGGCTGCAGTTCCGCGCGCTGGCGGCGGCGCAGGCCGAGGGCGCGATCGGCGGTGCCGAGCCGCTGGCGCTGGGCCGCAGCATCTACGCCGCGCTCGACCGCCGGCTGGTGGCGCACGCGCTCGACAGCGTGCAGCAGCGCCTGGCCCGCGGCGCCGCGCACGCCTCGGCCACCTTCGTGACGGGCACGCGCGGCGGGCAGCTGCTGCGCGTGCAGCTGGCGCCGGTGCGCGCACAGGCTGCCGGCGCGCCCGCGCTCGACGGCTTCGTGCTGATGCTCGACAACGTGACGCACGACCTGGGCGACGAGATGGCACGCGACCGCGCGCTGCACCGCCTGGCCGAGGGCCAGCGCGCCGCCCTGGGCAACCTGCGTGCCGCCGTGGAGCTGCTCGACGAGCCCGACCTGCCACCGCCCGTGCGCGAGCGCTTCTTCGCCGTGGTGCGCGACGAGATCGGCACCCTGGCGCGGCAGCTTCAGGAGGCCGCTGCCGCGGGCCTGCAGGCGCAGAAGACGCGCTGGCCGCTGGAGGACATGCTGGGCGCCGACCTGGTGGACGCCGCCGTGCGCCGGCTGCAGGCCGCGGGCGGCCCGCGCGTGGGTGCCGGCGAGGTCGACCCCGCGCTGTGGCTGCGCGTGGACAGCTACTCGCTGCTGCAGGCCCTGGCCCACCTGGCCGGCCGCCTGGCGGGCGAGTACGGCGTGGCGCGGCTGACGCTGCGCCTGCAGCCCACCGCCACGCCGGGCGACGGCAAGGCCTGGCTCGACCTGGCGTGGCCGGTGCAGGCCATGAGCACCGAGGCCGTGTCGGCCTGGGAGACCGAGCCCGTCGTCGCCGACGGCCAGGCGCAGGCGCTGAGCGTGCGCGACGTGCTCGACCGCCACGGCGGCACGCTGTGGTTCGAGCGCGGGCGCGCGCGCCCGGAGGCCTTCTTCCGGCTGCTGCTGCCGCAGGCCGTGGGCGCGGGCGCGGGCGCGACGGCGGCGCTGCCGCTGCCCGACAGCCGACCCGAGTTCTACGACTTCGAGCTGTTCGGCCGCGGCGCCGGCGGCGGCCTGCTGGAGCGCCCGCTGGCCGAGCTGGCCTTCACGGTGTTCGACACCGAGACCACGGGCCTGGACCCGACCGGCGGCGACGAGATCATCCAGATCGGCGCCACGCGCATCGTGGCCGGCAAGCTGCGGCGCGAGTCGGTGTTCGAGCAGCTGGTGGACCCGCAGCGCAGCGTGCCCGAGGCCGGCATCGCCATCCACGGCATACGGCCCGAGCAACTGGCCGACCAGCCCACCATCGACGCCGTGCTGCCGGCCTTCGCGGACTTTGCGGCCGACACCGTGCTGGTGGCGCACAACGCCGCCTTCGACATGCGCTTCCTGCAGATCAAGGAGGCCCGCACCGGGGTGCGCTTCGAGCAGCCGGTGCTCGACACGCTGCTGCTGTCGGCCGTGCTGCACCCCGGGCAGGGCAGTCACGGCCTGGAGGCCATCGCCGAGCGCCTGGGCGTGCCCGTGCTGGGCCGCCACACGGCGCTGGGCGACGCCATCGTCACCGCCGAGGTCTTCGTGAAGATGATGCCGCTGCTGCGCGAGCGCGGCCTGGTGACGCTGGGCCAGGTGCTGGAAGCCAGCCGCGCCACCTGGCTGGCGCGCGTGCAGTACTAGCCGCCGGCTCAGCCGCGCGGCGCCACGGTGGCGGCGGCCACCGGCGTGCTGGCCTTGGCGGCCATCTCGAGGGCCTGCGCCTCGTGCCGGGCCAGCCCGTCGACGAAGCCCAGCATGGCCAGCGTGACGAGCACGGCACCGAGCAGGGCCGGGGTGTGGAAGCGGGCGGCGGGGGGCTTGAACATGGCGATCTCCTGGTGGAGGGCCCCCGGGATCGGGAACCGATGGATCGCACTGTAGGCAGCGGCCCCGCGAGGTGCGCGGGCGTTGCGACGGGCTGCGGGAGGGGCGGGGTGAAGCGCCGGCAGCAGGGACAGGCTGGCGCTCCCGGCCTTCAGCGCCGGTTCCAGGCCGCGAGCAGCGCCAACTCGGTGGCGGCCGGCAGCCCCGGCTGCGGCCGCGGCGGCCCGCCGGGTGGCGTGGCCGGCATCACGGCCTCGTCGCCGGGCAGCGTGGCCAGCCAGGCGGCGGTGTCGCGCAGCGTCTCGGCCAGCGGGCGCGTGGCCAGGCCAGCGGCCACCGCGCGGCCGATGGCCGTGCGGTGCAGCGCGGCCTGCGCGGCGGGCAGCCACAGCGGCAGGTCCGTCCAGGGGCTGACGCCGGCCTCCAGCAGGGCGGCCTCGCTCAGCCAGGTCAGCCGTGCCGCCGGGCTCAACTGGGCCCGGGCGGTTTCCAGCAGGGCGCCCATCGTGGTGCCGCCCACCGGGCCAGCCAGGTTGAAGGTGCCGTGGCCGCCGGCCTCGGCCTGGTCGAGCATCCAGGCGGCGAGATCCCGCGCATCGATGAACTGCACCGGTGCGTCGGGGTCGCCGGGGGCCAGCACCTCGCCGCCAACGGCCGCGGCCCGCAGGAAGCGCCGCACCCACCAGCTGAAGCGCCCGGTGGGGTCGTGCGGGCCGACGATGAGCCCGGGCCGCACGATCAGGCAGCGCCCGGCACCGAAGGCCTGGCCGGCGGCGTCCTCGCACAGGGCCTTCAGCGCGCCGTAGGTCTCGCCGGTGACGGCCTCGGTGGCAGGCCCGGCCAGGCGGGCGCGCGGGCTGTCTTCGGCCAGCGGGGCGGGGGCGTCCTCGGCGTACACGCTGACGGTGGACACCAGTTGGTAGCGGCCCACGCGGCCGGCCAGGGCTGCGGCCAGGCTGGCCACGTGGCGCGGCACGTAGGCGCTGGTGTCGATGGCCACGTCCCAGGGGCCGCCGTGCAGTGCGGCGGCGAGGTCGCCGTTGCGGTCGGCGATGCGGTGCTCGGCCCCGGCGAACAGCCCGGGCCCGCTCAGGCCGCGGTGCAGCAGCGTCACCGCGTGGCCGCGCCGCAGGGCCTCGTCGACGAGGTGGCGGCCCAGGAATCGCGTGCCGCCCAGCACGAGCAGCTTCAGTGGCCGGGTCATCACCACATTGTCGGCCGGCGCGGAACTGACCCCCGAAGAACCCTCACTTGAAGGACCCGGGGCTTGTCAGTTTCACGCAAGATGGCGTCGATGCCGGCCCGTGGGGCCGGTGCCGCCGGAGGGCCGCCCGCATGCAGCTGTTCGATTCGCCGCATCGTGTTCCGACGCAGGACAGCGCCGCGCCCTGGCCGCAGCCCGCCGAACCCCTGATCGCCGACCGCGGCGAGTTCATCGACGCGCTGGCGCGCCTGCGCCGCGGCCAGGTGCTGGTGCGCCCGGCCGATGCCCACGACGAGCGCTGCGTGATCGAGGGCCAGATGCTGTACGCGAGCTGGCGCCCGCTCAGCGAATTCGGCCTGCTCGACGAACTGCCTCCGCAACCGCGGCAGGGCCGCATGCACTGCTACCGGCTCAGCCCGCGCGGCCGCGACTTCGCCGACCGCGCCGTGGCCGAGTGGAAGCGCCAGCCGCTGTGGCGGCGCCTGGCCATGCGGCTGGGCGCCTGAGGGTGCCCCGCGGGCGCGCGGCGCTCAGGCGCCGCCGCCGAACAGCCCGCGGTGGCGCTCGCGCAGCAGGTTCTTCTGCACCTTGCCCATGGCGTTGCGCGGCAGTTCGGTCACCACCTCCACGAACTTGGGCACCTTGAAGCCGGCGATGCGGCCCTTCAGCGCGCCGATCAGCGCCGCCGGCTCGGGCGCGGTGGCGCCGGGCCGCGCCACCACCACGGCGATCACGGCCTCGCCGAAGTCGGGGTGCGGCACGCCCACCACCGCGCTCTCGGCCACGCCGGGCAGGGCGTTGAGGAAGCCCTCGATCTCGGCCGGGTAGACGTTGTAGCCGCCGGTGATGACCAGGTCCTTGCTGCGGCCGACGATGGTGCAGAAGCCGTCGGCCTCGACCTTGCCGACGTCGCCGGTGCGGAACCAGCCGTCGGCGGTGAACTCCTCGGCCGTCTTCTCGGGCATGCGCCAGTAGCCCTTGAAGACGTTGGGCCCCCGCACCTGGATGTGGCCCACCTCGCCCGGCGGCCGCGCCGTGCCATCGTCGCCCACCACGCGCAGGCCCACGCCGGGCAGCGCCGGCCCCACGGTGCCGCCGCGGCGCGCGGCCTCGGGGCGGTAGGGGTTGCTGGTGAGCATGACGGTCTCGCTCATGCCGTAGCGCTCCAGGATGACGTGGCCGGTGCGCGCGCGCCAGGCCTCGAAGGTCTCCAGCAGCAGCGGCGCCGAGCCGCTGATGAACAGGCGCATGCCGCGGCAGGCCTCGGCCGTGAGGCCGGGCTCGGCCAGCAGCCGCACGTACAGCGTCGGCACGCCCATGAAGACGCTGGCCTCGGGCAGCCGCGCCACCACGGCCCGGGGGTCGAAGCGGTTGAGCCACAGCATCTTCGCGCCCGCCAGCAGCGCGCCGTGGCAGGCCACGAACAGGCCGTGCACGTGGAAGATGGGCAGCGCGTGGATCAGGGTGTCGCGGCCCTCGGGGCCGCCGCGGGTGCCGCCTGTCCGCCAACCCCAGAAGTCCTTCAGCACCTGCGCGTTGCTGCGCAGGTTGCCGTGCGTGAGCATCGCGCCCTTGCTGCGGCCGGTGGTGCCGCTGGTGTACAGGATGGCGGCGAGGTCGTCGTCGCCGCGCACGGCCGGCTCGTGCACGTCGGCGTGCTGCGCCGCGCGTTCCAGCAGCGAGCCCGTGCGGTCGTCGCCGAGCGTGAACACGTGGATCGTGCCGGCCCGGAACGCGATCTTCGACAGCCACGGGAAGGCTTTGGGCGTGCACACCACCAGCGCCGGCTCGGCGTTGCCGACGAAGTACTCGATCTCGGCCGCCTGGTAGGCGTTGTTCAGCGGCAGGAACACGTGGCCCGCGCGCAGCACCGCCAGGTACAGCACCAGCGCCTCGACGCTCTTGTCCACCTGCACGGCCACGCGCGACTGCGCGGGCAGGTCCAGCGAGTCGATGAGGTTGGCCACCATCGCGCTGGCGCGGTCGAGGTCGCGCCAGGTGTAGGCCAGCGCTGACGGCGTGTCGACGGTCTCCACCGCGACGGCGTCGAGGTCGGCGGGGAAGCCGCCCCGCAGGGCGACGAAGAGGTTGGCGTTGGTCATGGGATGCTGCGAGCGTGGGAATCAAGCGGCCGCCGCGGAACCGGCTCCGCCGGGCTGCTGGCGGCGCCCCCTTTCCAAGGGGGAAGCGCCGCAAGGCGCTTCGGGGGTTAGTCCAGTTTCGCGCCGCTGCTCTTGACGACCTCGGCCCAGCGCCGGACCTCGGCGCTGACGAACTGGCCCATGTCGGCGCCCCAGGTGTTGGGCAGCTCGGTGCCCAGGCTGGTCCAGGTGGACTTGATCTCGTCGCTGGCCAGCGCCTTGCGCATCTCGGCCTGCATGCCGGCCACGGCCTCGGCCGGCGTGCCCTTGGGCGCCCAGATGGCGTACCAGGTGGCCACCTTGTAGGTGGGCACGCCGCCCTCGGCGGAGGTGGGCAGGTCGGGGAAGCCCGGCGCGCGGCGCTCGGCCGCCACCGCGATGGCGCGGATGCGGCCGCCGCGGATGTGCGCCGCGCTGGAGCCCAGGCCGTCGAAGCACAGGTCCACCTGGCCGGCGATCAGGTCCTGCAGCATCGGGCCGGCGCCGCGGTAGGGGATGTGGGTGATGAAGGTCTTGGTCTGCAGCTTGAACAGCTCGCCGGCCAGGTGGTGGCTGGTGCCGTTGCCGGCCGAGCCGTAGTTGAGCCGGCCGGGGTTGCGGCGGATGAACTCCAGCAGCTGCGGCAGCGTGGTCGCCTGCACCTTCTGCGGGTTCACGACGATGACCTGCGGCACGCTGGACACCAGGCCCACCGGGATGAAGTCGGTCTCGATGTTGTAGTCCAGCCGCGGGTACATGCTGGGCGCGATGGCGTGGTGCACCGCGCCCATGAAGAAGGTGTAGCCGTCGGGCGCGGCCTTGGCCGCGATGCCGGCGCCCAGCGTGCCGCCGGCGCCGCCCTTGTTGTCGATGAGGAACTGGCGCCCGCTGGCCTTGGAGATGTTGGCGAACAGCGGCCGCGCGAAGGCGTCGGTGCCGCCGCCGGGCGGGAAGGGCACGACGATGGTCACCGGCCTGGCGGGCCAGGCGCCCTGGGCGCGGGCGAGCGAGGGCAGGGCCAGCGTGGCGGCGGTGCCGGCGGTGCCCAGCAGGGCCTGGCGGCGGGTCAGGTGCGTCATCGTGGGTCTCCGTGTGGTTTTCGTGGGGGGCAGACGTCGGGGCGCGATGTTGCCACGCAGCCGCTGACCCTTGGCCCGCGGGGCCCGGCGCTGCCGCTACAGTGCCGCCCGACGTGCCGCTGCCGCCCGAAGCCCCCGCCCCGCCGACGCTGGACGCCGCCAGCGCCGTGGAACTGGCCGCGCGCAGCATGTTCCACACCTTCGCGCGCACGGCGATGGGCACGATGGTGGTCGACCGCGAGCACCGCATCGTGTGGATCGACGACGGCTACCGCCGCTTCCTGCCGGCCCTGGGCCGCGAGGAGCACGACTTCGTCGGCCGCCGCGTCGAGGAGGTGGTGCCCAACACGCTGATGGGCCAGGTGGTCGACACCGGCCAGCCCGTGCTGGTGGACCTGCTCACCAACCAGGCCGGTACCTTCCTCGTGACGCGGCTGCCGCTGCGCGACGACGCCGGCCATGTGATCGGCGCGGTGGGCTTCGTGCTGATGGACCACCCCGAGTCGACGATGCAACCGCTGATGGCCAAGTTCGGCGCGCTGCAGGCCGAGCTCGACCTGTCGCGCCGCCGGCTGGCCGACGAGATCGCGGCGCAGCGCCGCACCCGCCACACCATCGCCAGCTTCATCGGCAACAGCCCCGCGGCGGTGGAGACGCGGCGCCAGGCGCGCCGCGTGGCCATGGCCGACAGCCCGGTGCTGCTGCTGGGCGAGACGGGCACCGGCAAGGAGCTGCTGGCGCACGGCATCCACCGCGCCAGCCGGCGCGCCGCCAGGCCCTTCGTCGGCGTGAACATCGCCGCCGTGCCCGAGGGGCTGCTGGAGGCGGAGTTCTTCGGCGTCGCCCCGGGCGCCTACACGGGCGCGGAGCGCAAGGGCCGCGAGGGCAAGTTCCGCCTCGCCGACGGCGGCACGCTGTTCCTCGACGAGATCGGCGACATGCCGCTGGCACTGCAGAGCAAGCTGCTGCGCGCGCTGCAGGAGCAGGAGATCGAGCCGCTGGGCAGCGACCGCGTGGAGCGCGTGGACGTGCGCATCGTCGCCGCCACCAGCCGCGACCTCGGCGCCATGGTGGCCGAGGGCAGCTTCCGCGCCGACCTGTTCTACCGGCTGCACGTGCTGCCGCTGCGCCTGCCGCCGCTGCGCGAGCGGCTCGACGACCTCGAGGGCCTGGTGGACGCGCTGGCCGACGACATCGCCCGGCGCAGCGGCCTGCCGCCGCGCAGCCTCAGCCCGGCGGCGCTGGCGCTGCTGGCGCGGCGGCCCTGGCCGGGCAACATCCGCGAGCTGCGCAACGTGCTGGAGCAGGCGGCGCTGATGAGCGACGACCTGCTGCTGGAGCCCCGGCACTTCGGCGCCGACGGCGGGCTGGCCGCGCCGGCGCTGCTGCCGGCGGCGGCGCCCGCGACGCCACGGTCGGCCCCGCGCCCGGAGGGAGCGCCGCCGCCGCGCCTGCGCCCGCTGGGCGAGCAGGTGGCCGAGCTCGAGCGCGAGGCCATCCGCACCGCGCTGATGGCCACCGGCGGCAACCGCGTCGCCACGGCGCGGCTGCTGAGGATGTCGCGCGCCGCGCTGTACGAGCGGCTGGCGCGCTGGCCCGAGCTGGCCGGCGGCCGCTGAACCGGGCCGCGCTCAGCCCGACTTGGCGATCACGTCGCGCTGCCGCGCCAGCCGCGGCGCCACCATCGGCATCGTCAGCATCGTGCTCACCACCGCCATCAGCAGCAGCGCCGTGAAGGTGTCGGCGCTGATGATCTGTCGGTCGAGCAGGATGTTGGCGAAGATGATCTCGATCAGGCCCTTGGTCTGCAGCAGCCAGCCGACGGTGCGCGCTTCGCCCGGCGCCCAGTTCAGCAGCCGCCCGGCGATGGCCACGCCCAGCAGCTTGCCGCCCACCGAGGCCGCCACCAGCGCCGCCGTCACCGCGAACACCGCCACGCCGCCCACGCCCCACTGGGTGCGCAGGCCGGTGGACAGGAAGAACACCGGCATCATCACCAGCAGCACGTTGGCGCGCAGCGCGTCCAGCTGGGGCAGCGGGAACCAGTCGCGCTCCAGCACCGCGCCGGCCAGGAACGCGCCCACCATGAAGTGCAGCCCGCACCAGTCGGCGCCCAGCGACACCAGCGCCAGCCAGGGCAGCATCAGGAACCAGCGGTCGCCCTGCGGCACCCGCACCAGCAGTCGCCGGAAGGCCCAGGCCGCCAGCGCGAACACGACAACGAAGACGGCCTGCCGGCCCAGCCGCGTCCAGTCCAGCAGGATCAGCGCCAGCACGGTCCAGATCAGGATGTCGTCCAGGCTCGCATAGCGCAGGATGCGCTGGCCCAGCGGCTGGCGCAGGATGTCCATCTTCTCCATCAGCAGCACCAGGATGGGCAGCGCCGTCACCGCGCAGCCCATGCCGATGCCGGCGACGAACTGCCAGGGCTCGGCGCGCGGGCCCAGCCAGCCCGTGCCGGTCAGGGCCAGCAGGCCGGCGGCCAACAGCGAGCCCAGCAGCAGCGGCACCAGCAGCGCGCAGCCGGCGGTGATGGCGCTCTCGACGCGGTGGGTCCAGGCCGACTTCAGGTCGAGCTCGAGGCCGGCGATGAACACGAACAGGCTCACCGCCCACCACGCCAGGCCGTTCAGCGACTGCACGACCGCGGGCTTGAACACCGCGGCGTACAGCTCGGGGAAGGCGGCGCCGAACAGCCCCGGCCCGAGCAGGATGCCGGTGACGATCTGCACCACCACCAGCGGTGCCCAGTAGTCGGTGCGGCCCAGCCGCCACAGCGCGTAGGGCACTAAGAAGATCACCGCCATCGCGATGAGGAACAGCTCGACGGTGTTGAGGGCGGGGGTGGCCATGGGGCCGCGATTGTGCCGCCGGGCCCGCTGCGTGGCGGGATGACCGGATCACAGCCATATGACTGAAAGGCAAACACTCTCCGGGCCCTGTGTCTGCGCGGCGGTCATCGGACAGGTTCGAATGTCCCAAAGCCAGGGGGAAACCCGGCCACCCCGCACCGGCATGGCGCTTGCGGTGTCCTGGGCACACCACAGGAGACACCCCATGCAGCGCCGCTTCCTGCTCGCCCTTTCCACCCTGGCCCTGGCGGCCACGCTGGCCGCCGGCCCCGCCGCCGCGCAGGCCGGCAAGGACTTCAAGATCGCCCTGCTCACCGGCAAGACCGGCCCGCTGGAGGCCTACGCCAAGCAGACCGTCACCGGCTTCATGATGGGCCTGGAGTACGCCACCGGCGGCACCATGGCGGTGGCCGGGCGCAGGATCGTCGTCATCGAGAAGGACGACCAGGGCAAGCCCGACATCGGCAAGGCGCAACTCGCCGCGGCCTATGCCGACGACAAGGTCGACATCGCCGTGGGCACCACCGGCAGCCCGGTGGCGCTGGCCATGCTGCCGGTGGCCGAGGAGTACCGGAAGATCCTGCTGGTGGAGCCGGCGGTGGCCGACAGCATCACCGGCGACAAGTGGAACCGCTACATCTTCCGCACCGGCCGCAACAGCAGCCAGGACGCGGCGGCCAACGCGGCGGCGCTGGACAAGGCCGGCAACGTGATCGCCGTGCTGGCCAACGACAACGCCTTCGGGCGCGATGCCGTCAAGGCCAGCAAGGACTTCATCAAGAAGGCGAAGATCGTCCACGAGGAGTACCTGCCGGTGGGCACCACCGACTTCACCGCCGGGCTGCAGCGCATCATCGACCGGCTGAAGGACCAGCCCGGCAACAAGTACGTCTCGGTGGTGTGGTCGGGCAACCCGACGCCGTTCCCGAAGATCGCCGACCTCGAGCTCGACAAGCGCTTCGGCATCAAGCTGGCCACCGGCGGCAACATCCTGCCGGCGATGGTGGCGTACAAGAACTTCCCCGGCATGGAAGGCGCGCTGTACTACTACTTCGGCATCCCGAAGAACAAGGTCAACGAGTGGCTGGTGGCCAACCACTACCGGCAGTTCAAGGCCCCGCCCGACTTCTTCACCGCCGGCGGCATGAGCGCGGCCATCGCCGTGGTGGAGGCGCTGAAGAAGACCCGCGGCGACAGCGACACCGAGAAGCTGATCGCCGCAATGGAAGGCATGAGCTTCGAGACGCCCAAGGGCACGATGACCTTCCGCAAGGAGGACCACCAGGCGATGCAGGACATGTTCCACTTCCGCATCCGCAACGACCCGGCGTTCGCCTGGGGGGTGCCGGAGCTGGTGCGCGTGATCCCGGCGTCCGAACTGCAGATCCCCATCCGCAACAAGCGCTGAGCCTGCCGCAGGGCCGCACCGTGCTGGAGACGCAGGACCTGACGATCCGCTTCGGCGGCCACGTCGCGGTGGATCGCGTGTCCTGCCGCTTCGAGGCCGGCACGCTGACGGCCATCGTCGGGCCCAACGGCGCGGGCAAGACGACCTACTTCAACCTCGTCTCGGGCCAGCTGCCGGCCAGCGAGGGCCGCGTGCGGCTGCAGGGCGAGGACCTCACGCGGCTGCCGGCGGCCGTGCGCACGCACAAGGGGCTGGGCCGCGCCTTCCAGCTGACGCAGCTGTTCCCCGGCCTCAGCGCGCACGAGAACGTGCGCCTGGCCATCCAGGCGCGCGAGTCGGCCCGCCGCGGCATCGGCATGGACCTGTGGCGCGTGTGGAGCGACCACCGCGACTGGATGGCCGAGGCCGACCGCCTGCTCGAGCGCGTGCGCCTGTCGGACAAGGCCACGCAACCCGCGAGCAGCCTGCCGCACGGCGACCAGCGCAAGCTCGAGGTGGGCCTGCTGATGGCGCTCGACCCCAAGGTCTACATGTTCGACGAGCCCACCGCCGGCATGAGCGTGGACGAGGTGCCCGTGGTGCTCGACCTCATCCGCGCCCTGAAGGCGCGCCGGGACATCGTGATCCTGCTGGTCGAGCACAAGATGGACGTGGTGCGCGAGCTGGCCGACCGCATCGTGGTGCTGCACCACGGGCGCCTGGTGGCCGACGGCGAGCCGGCCGAGGTCATCGCCTCGCCGGTGGTGCAGCAGGCCTACCTCGGCGTCGCCGGGACCGCGCGTGATGCCTGAGCCCCTGCTGCAGCTGTCCGGGGTGCACACGCACATCGGCGCGTACCACATCCTGCACGGCGTGGACCTCAGCGTGCCCGAGGGGGCCGTGACCATGCTGCTGGGCCGCAACGGCGCCGGCAAGACGACCACGCTGCGCACCATCATGGGCCTGTGGCGGGCCACGCAGGGCAGCGTGCGCTTCCGCGGCCAGCCGCTGGAGCGGCTGGCCACGCCGGACATCGCGGCCGCCGGCATCGCCTACGTGCCCGAGAGCATGGGCATCTTCACCGATCTCACGGTCAAGGAGAACATGGTGCTGGCCGCGCGCGGCGCGCGCCACGAGGGCGAGCTCGACCGCGCGCGCCTGGACTGGATCTTCGGCCACTTCCCCGCGCTGAAGACCTTCTGGCTGCACCCGGCCGGCAAGCTCAGCGGGGGGCAGAAGCAGATGCTGGCCGTGGCGCGCGCCATCTGCGAGCCGCGCGCGTTGCTGCTCATCGACGAGCCCAGCAAGGGCCTGGCGCCGGCCATCGTGCAGAACCTGGTGAGCGCGCTGCGCGAGCTGAAGGCGCAGAAGACCACGATCCTGCTGGTCGAGCAGAACGTGATGGTGGCCCGGACCCTGGGCGACTTCGTCGCCGTGATGGACGACGGCCGCGTCGTGCACAGCGGCCGCATGGACGCGCTGGCGGCCGACGCCGCGCTGCAGCAGCGGCTGCTGGGGCTGTCGCTGGGGGCGCACGCATGAGTGCACGGTTTGAAAGGCGGGCCCGGTGAGCGCGGCGGTCGACCCCGCGGCCCCGGCGGCCATCCCGGAGAGCCGGTTCGACTGGGCCCCGGTGATGCTGCTGGCGGCCGTGATGGCCCTGGCCTTTCCCCTGGTGGGCAGCGGCAGCAGCTGGCTCACGCTCACCGTGGCGGGCCTGGCCATGGGATTCATCATCTTCATCATCGCCTCGGGCCTGACGCTGGTGTTCGGGCTCATGGACGTGCTGAACTTCGGCCACGGCCTGTTCATCGCCCTCGGCGCGTTCATGGCCACCACGGTGATGGGCGGCATGGCGGTGTTCGCCGACAGCGGCGTGGGGCCGGCGCTGCTGGCCATCTTCTGCGCCATGCTCGTGGCCATGGCGGTGGCCGGCGGCGTGGGCCTGGCCTTCGAGCGCGTGATCGTGCGGCCGGTCTACGGCCTGCACCTGAAGCAGATCCTCATCACGATGGGCGGCATGATCGTCGGCGAAGAGCTGATCAAGGCCATCTGGGGGCCGCTGCAGATCGCGCTGCCGCTGCCGCAGCCGCTGCGCGGGTCGTTCCTGATCGGCGACGCCGCCATCGAGAAGTACCGCGTGCTGGCCAGCGTGATCGGCGCCGCGGTGTTCGTGCTGCTGGCCTGGACGCTGGCGCGCACCAAGCTCGGCCTGCTCATCCGCGCCGGCGTGCAGGACCGCGAGATGGTCGAGAGCCTGGGCTACCGCATCAGCCGCCTGTTCGTGGGCGTCTTCGCGGCCGGCTCGGCGCTGGCCGGGCTGGGCGGGGTGATGTGGGGGCTGTACCAGCAGGCGGTGTCGCCGCAGATCGGCGCGCAGGTTAACGTGCTGATCTTCATCGTCATCATCATCGGCGGCCTGGGCTCCACGCTGGGCTGCTTCATCGGCGCGCTGCTGGTGGGGCTGATGGCCAACTACACCGGCTTCCTGGCGCCCAAGGTGGCGCTGTTCTCGAACATCGCGCTGATGGTGGCCATCCTGCTGTGGCGCCCGCAGGGCCTGTACCCGGTCACCAACCGATGATGTCGCGCCTGCTGTCCCACGACCTGCCGCGCAGCCGCTGGCTGGCACTGGCGCTCGTCGTCGTGGCGCTGGCGCTTCTGCTGGCGCCCTTCCTGTTCCCCGGGGCCAAGGCCCTGTCGGTGGCGGCCAAGGCGCTGGTGTTCATCCTGCTGGTGGCCAGCTTCGACCTGCTGCTGGGCTACACCGGCATCGTCAGCTTCGCGCACACCATGTTCTTCGGCATCGGCGCCTACGGCGTGGCCATCGGCAGCACGGCCCTCGGCCCGGGCTGGGCCGGCGTGGGGGCGGGCACCGCGGCGGCGCTGGCGATCTCGCTGCTGCTGTCGCTGCTGATCGGCCTGTTCTCGCTGCGCGTGAAGGCGATCTTCTTCGCGATGATCACGCTGGCCGTGGCCAGTGCGTTCCAGACCCTGGCCTCGCAGCTGAGCGACTTCACCGGCGGCGAGGACGGCCTGAGCTTCAAGGTGCCGCAGTGGCTGAGCCCGGGCTTTGCGCCCTTCGCGGGCCCCGACGGCCCGCTGGAGATCCTGGGCCGCGCCGTCGACGGCCGGCTGATCACCTACTACGGCCTGTACGTCGCGGTGCTGGTGCTGTTCCTGGCGCTGCTGCGCATCGTGAACTCGCCCTTCGGCCGCGTGCTGCAGGCCATCCGCGAGAACGACTTCCGCGCCGAGGCGCTGGGCTATCGCACCGTGGTCTACCGCACCTGGAGCAACGTGCTCTCGGCGCTGTTCGCGTGCCTGGCCGGCGTGCTGCTCGCGCTGTGGCTGCGCTACGTGGGGCCCGACACCACGCTGAGCTTCGAGATCATGCTCGACATCCTGCTCATCGTGGTCATCGGCGGCATGGGCACGCTGTACGGCGCCGTGGTCGGCGCCGCCCTGTTCGTGCTGGCGCAGAACTACCTGCAGGACCTGCTCAAGCTGGGCGCCGGCGCCTTCGAGGGCGTGCCGGTGCTGTCGCAGCTGGTCTCGCCGGACCGCTGGCTGCTGTGGTTGGGGCTGCTGTTCGTCCTCTCGGTCTACCACTTCCCCTCGGGCATCGTGGGCCGGCTGCGCGCCATGGCGCTGGAGCGCCGGCCGTGAGCGCCGCGCCGCAGTCGCTGTTCCTCACCTGCGCCGGGCGCGAGGTGCACATCACCGCCTGGGGCGAGGCCGGCGCGCCGGTGCTGGTGGCCTGGCACGGCCTGGCGCGCACCGGGCGCGACATGGATCCCATCGCCGCCGCGCTGGCCGGCCGCTGGCGCGTGCTGTGCCCCGACACGCCCGGCCGCGGCCTCAGCCAGTGGAGCCCCGAGCCCGCCGCCGAGTACTGCCTGGACTTCTACGTGCGCGTGGCGGTGGACCTGCTGGCGCAGCTTGGCGTGGCGCGCTGCGCCTGGCTGGGCACTTCCATGGGCGGCGCCATCGGCCTGCGCGCCGCCGCCGGGCCGCTGCGCGGGCGCATCACGCGGCTGGTGCTCAACGACATCGGGCCGGAGCTCGCCGCGCCTGCCGTGGCCCGCATCCGCGCCTATGCCGGCCAGCCGCCGGCCTTTGCCACGGTGGCCGAGCTCGAGGGCTTCTTCCGCCGGGTCTACGAGCCCTACGGCTGGCTGTCCGACGCGCAGTGGCGCCAGCTCACCGAGACCAGCCTGCGCCGCCTTCCCGACGGCCGCGTGACGCCGCACTACGACCCCGCCATGGTCGGCCAGTTCGAGCACCACCCGGACGACTACGCGCAGTGGCCGCAGTACGACTCGCTGAACCTGCCTGTGCTGTGCCTGCGCGGCGAGGCCAGCGACCTGCTGCTGCCGGAAGTGGCCGAGGCCATGCGCAGCCGCGGCCCGCGCGCCGTGGTGGCCACCATCCCGGGTTGCGGCCACGCACCGGCGCTGAACACGCCGGCGCAGATCGGCCTGGTGGAGCGCTTCCTGAACGGCCCCGGCTGAGCCGGCACCGCTGCCGGCGCTGCACCGGTGCTTCATCGCGCGATGCACGGGATGTGGGCGCACCACGCCGCGCGGCGGCACGCCCGGCACGGCCAACCCGATCGCGGCCGCCCGGGCGCCTAGCGCCAGGCCGCCGCGTGCTCGCGCGCGAAGCTCTCGAAGCGCCGCGGCGGGTGGCCGGTGAGCTGCTCCACCGCGGGCGAGACGCCGGCCGCCCAACCCTGCTTGATGACGTGGTTCAGGCTCATCAACCACTCCACGACCACCGGCGGGAAGCCCGCCTGCGCCATCGCATCGGCCGCCACCGGCTCGGGCACGTCGACGTAGCGCGGCTCGCGCCCGGTCTCGCGCCCGATCAGGGCCACCATCTGCGCGTCGGTGAGGTCTTCCGGGCCGGTCAGCGTGTAGCTGCGGCCGGCGTGTGCCGCCGGGTCGGCCAGCACCCGCGCGGCCGCCTCGGCGATGTCGCGCACGTCGATCACGGCCATGGCGCCGTTGCCGCGCGGCGCGTGCAGCGTGCCGGCCTTGATCGCCGCGCCGTGGAAGTTGATCGCGTTCTGCATGAAGCTGGTCGGCAGCAGCAGCGTGTAGGGCAGGCCGCTGGCGGCCAGCTGCGCGTCGATGCTCCCGTGCAGCCGGGCGATGGCGGCCGGGCTCGCGGGGTCGGCGCCGGCGCCCGAGGAGCGCACGACGTGGCGCACGCCGGCCGCCTTGGCGGCGGCGATGGCGTTGGTGGCCATCGCCGGCATCTCCGGCACCAGCGGGAACAGCAGGAAGAGGGTGTCCACGCCGGCGAAGGCGCGGGCCAGCGAGGCCGGGTCCATGAAGTCGCCCTGCACCTCGCGCACGCCCTGCGGGGCGCGGCCGGTCGTGCGGTTCATGACGGCGAAGTCGGCGCCGAGGGCGCGAAGCTGCCCGGCGAGCTCGGTGCCGATGGTGCCCGTGGCGCCGGTCAGGAGGATGCGGTTGCTCATGAAGGGGTCCTTGCTTGGGAGTTGGGTGTGACGACGAGACGCACTGTAGGCACCGACATGGCGGACATGAAGACATACAATTTCCCAAGATCTTCAACCCAAAGTTGAATGACAAACCTCGCGGCCCTCGTCTCCTTCACCGAGGCCGCCGTCGCCGGCAGCTTCACGGCGGCAGCGGCCAAGCTCGACCTCACGCCGGCCGCCGTCAGCAAGAACGTGGCGCGGCTGGAGGCGCAGCTCGGCGTGCGCCTGTTCAACCGCTCGACGCGGCGGCTGCGCCTCACCGCCGAGGGCGAGCTGTTCCACGAGCGCGCGGCGGCAGCGCTGCGCGCGCTCGACGAGGCGGTCGCCGAGGTCGGCCGTGCGCGCGGCGCCGCCGTCGGCCGCGTGCGCATTTCCGTGGGCGTGTCGTTCGGCCGCCGCTACCTGCTGCCGCTGCTGCCGGCGCTGGCGGCGCGGCACCCCGGTCTGCAGGTCGAGGTGAGCCTGGACAACCGCGCCGTCGACCTGGTGGCCGAGGGCTACGACATCGGCGTGCGTGGCGGCGTCGTCGAGGCGTCGAGCCTCGTGGCGCGGCGCATCGCGCGGCTGCCGCTGGTGCTGGTGGCCTCTCCGGCCTACCTGCGCGGGCACGGCGCGCCGCGCAGCGCGGCCGACCTCGCCGGGCACGAGCGGCTGGGGGTGCGGCTGCCGGGTGGCAGCGAGCTGCCCTGGCGGCTGCGCCGGCCGTCCGGGCGCGGCACGGTGGAGCTGGCAACGCCGGCGCGCCTGTGGCTGTCAGACCCCGAGGCGCTGCTCGACCTGGCGCTCGAGCACGCCGGCATCGCGCAGGTGGGGCTGCACCACGCCATGCCCTACCTGCGCAGCGGGCGGCTGAAGGCCGTGCTCACCGAGTTGCACGACCCCGGCGAGCGCGAGATCGTGCTGCACTACCCGCACCGCTTGTATCTGGCGCCGCGCGTGCGCGTCACGGTCGACGCGCTGCTGGCCGGGCTGGCCCGCCACACCGACCTGCACGCCACGCGCGAGGCTCTGCCGGCTGCGTTCCTGGCCTGAGAGTGCCAGCGCCCCGTCGTACGCGGGGTTGCGCCTTGCCATTGCCGGCGCGGGCCGGTAGAACCCCCAGGCCTTCGCTTCCACCCCGGCCCGCCACCGCGGGCAACGCCCCATGACCACCCTCAAGCTCAACGGCCGCGACACGACGCTGGCTGCCGACCCGTCCACCCCGCTGCTGTGGGTGCTGCGCGACGAGCTCGGCCTGACCGGCACCAAGTTCGGGTGCGGCCTGGCGCAGTGCGGCGCCTGCACGGTGCACATCGACGGCGCGCCGGTGCGCTCGTGCGTCACGCCGCTGGCGGCGGTGGCTGGCGCCCCGGTGGTCACGATCGAGGGCATCGGCAGCGACCGCGTCGGCGCCGCGGTGCAGGCGGCCTGGGTGAAGCACGACGTGGCGCAGTGCGGCTACTGCCAGAGCGGGCAGGTGATGGCCGCCACGGCGCTGCTCAGGCGCGCGAAGAAGCCCACCGACGCGCAGATCGACGAGGCCCTGGCCGGCAACCTGTGCCGCTGCGGCACCTACCAGCGCATCCGCGCCGCCATCCACGACGCCGCGGCGTCGCTGGTCTGAGGGAGCCCGCCGTGATCGTCGACCGCCTCCTCCAGCAGGCCGCGCCCGGCCCGGCCCTGCCGCGCCGCCGCTTCCTGGCGGCCACCGCCACCGTCGGCGGCCTGCTCGGCCTGGGCCTGTGGCCCGCGGCCGGCCGCGCGCAGGGCGCCGCCCGGCCCGGCAGCCGGCCGCACGAGCAGCCGCGCGCCTTCGTGTCGATCGCGCGCGACGGCACCGTCACCGTGCTGTGCAATCGCCTGGACATGGGCCAGGGCATCGAGACCGCGCTGGCCATGGCCTGCGCCGAGGAACTCGACGCCGACTGGAGCCGCGTCGTCACCGGCTTCGGCAACCAGCAGGGCGCCTACGTCGACCCGGCCATGGGCATGCACCTCACCGGCGGCAGCAACTCGGTCAAGAACAGCTGCCAGCAGTACCGCGAGCTGGGCGCGCGCACCCGGGCCATGCTGCTGGCGGCGGCGTCGCAGGAGTGGGGCGTGCCCGTGGCGCAGCTGAGGGCCGCGCAAGGCGTGGTGGCCGGCGGCGGCCGGCAGGCCGGCTACGGCGAGCTGTTCGAGGCCGCGATGGCCCAGCCCGTGCCCGAGGCGGTGACGCTGAAGCCCGCGGCCGAGTTCCGGCTGCTCGGCAAGCCGCAGGCGCTGACAGTGGCCCGCGCCAAGAGCGACGGCACGCAGCGCTACGCCATCGACGTGCGGTTGCCGGGCATGCTGACGGCCGTGATCCAGCGCCCGCCGGTGTTCAACGGCCGCGTCGCCGGCTTCGACGCCGCCGCGGCGCGGCGCGTCAAGGGCGTGGTCGAGGTGTTCCCCGTGGCGCTGGACCGCGGCGGCCAGGGTCTGGCCGTGGTGGCCGAGGGCTACTGGCCCGCGAAGCTGGGCCGCGACGCGCTGAAGGTCGACTGGGCGCTGGCCGAGGCGCCGCGCGCCGACACCGAGGCGCTGCGCCGCGAGTACCTGGCGCTGGCGCAGAAGCCGGGCACGCCGGCGCCGCAGCCGGGCCTGCGCGCCGCGTCGCCGGCATCGCCGCCGGCCGGCGGCACGCCGCGCACCATCGCCGCCGAGTTCGTCTTCCCCTACCTGAACCACGCGCAGCTCGAGCCGCTGTGCTGCACGGTCGACCTGCAGGCCGACCGCGCCGTGATCCACGCCGCCTCGCAGATGCCGGGCTCGGACGCCGCGGCGGCCGCCTCGGTGCTGGGGCTCAAGCCCGAGCAGGTGGAGATCGTCGTGCACATGGCCGGTGGCGGCTTCGGCCGCCGCGCCACGCCCACCGGCGAGTGGGTGCGCGAGGCCGCGGCCGTGGCCCGCGGCCTGGCCGAGCGCGGCCGCCGTGCGCCGGTGAAGGTGATGTGGAGCCGCGAGGACGACATGGCCGCCGGCTACTACCGCCCCTTCACCGTGCACCGCGCCGAGATCGGCTTCGACGCCGCCGGCAAGGTGCTGTCCTGGGAGCACCGCGTCGTCAGCCAGAGCATCCTGGCCGGTTCGCCCTTCGAGGCCTTCATGGTGCAGCAGGGGGTGGACGTGACCACCGTCGAGGGCCTGCGCGAGCCCTATGCGCTGCCCATGAACGTGAGCGTGCACCACCCGAAGGTCAATGTGCCGGTGCTGTGGTGGCGCGCCGTCGGCAGCACCCACACGGCCTACGTGATGGAGACGCTGATCGACGAGATCGCCGCGGCCACGCGCCAGGACCCGGTGGCCTACCGGATGGCGCTGATGGGCAGCGACGCCAAGGCGGCGCGCCACAAGGCGGCGCTGCAGCTGGCCGTCGAGGCCAGCGGCTACGGCCGGCGCAAGCTGCCCGCGGGCACGGCCTGGGGCGTGGCCGTGCACGAGAGCTTTGGCTCGGTGGTGGCCTACGTGGTGGAGGCGGCGCTGCGCGGGCGCGGCGCTGAGCGCCGGCCGGTGCTCACGCGCGTGACCGCCGGCGTGCACTGCAACTTTTGCGTCAACCCGCGCAGCGTGGCGGCGCAGGTGGAGGGCTCGGTGCTGATGGCGCTGGCCACCACGCTGCCCGGCCACGCCATCACGCTGAAGGACGGCCGCGTCGAGCAGCGCAACTTCGACCGCTTCACGCTGCCGCGGCTGGCGCAGATGCCGCGCGTCGACGTGCACTTGGTGCCCAGCGCCGAGCCGCCCACCGGCATGGGCGAGCCGGCCCTGCCGCCGCTGGCGCCGGCCTTCGCCAACGCGGTGGCGCGCCTGACGGGCCGCCGCCAGCGCGAGCTGCCTTTCCGCTGGGCCTGAACCCGCGCCGCTGACGCCGGGACGACGCGGCCGCGCGCCCGCGCGGCGCGACCGCGTCCCTAGAATCCCCCGCCTTCAACCCCGAAGGCCTGCATGTCGACCGGTCTGATCCGCATCCGTGGTGCCCGCCAGCACAACCTGAAGAACCTGGATCTGGACATCCGCACCGGCGAGCTGACGGTGGTCACGGGCCCCAGCGGCAGCGGCAAGAGCTCGCTGGTGTTCGACACGCTGTACGCCGAGGGCCAGCGCCGCTACGTCGAGACCTTCAGCGCCTACGCGCGGCAGTTCCTCGACCGCATGGACCGGCCCGCCGTCGACAAGGTGGAGGGCGTGCCCCCGGCCATCGCCATCGACCAGACCAACCCCGTGCGCACCAGCCGCTCGACGGTGGGCACGATGACGGAGCTGAACGACCACCTGAAGCTGCTGTTCGCGCGCGGTGCGCAGCTGTTCGACCGCGAGACGGCGCTGCCGGTGCGGCACGACACGCCGCAGACCATCTTCGACGACCTGCGCGCGCGGGCCGAGGCAGCCGGCGACCCGCGCCTGGTGTTCACCTTCCCCGCCGAGCTGCCGGCCGACACCAGCGCCGCGCAGCAGGAGCAGTGGCTCGCCGCCAGCGGCTTCACGCGCGTTCAGGGCGAGCGCGTGGTGGGGGATCGGAAGATTCTCGACGTGGTGGCCGACCGCTTCCGGCTGGCCGGCACCGAAAGCGTCCGCGTGATGGAGGCCATCGAGCTGGCGCTCAAGCGCGGGGGCGGGCGGCTCACGGTCTTCGCGGGCGACGCGGCCGAGCCCTGGCGCTACAGCACCGGCCTGCACTGCCCCGAGAGTGACATCCGCTACGCCGAGCCGCAGCCCGCGCTGTTCAGCTTCAACAGCGCCTACGGCGCCTGCGAGGCCTGCCGCGGCTTCGGCCGCGTCATCGGCGTCGACATGGGCCTGGTGATCCCCGACGCCCGCAAGACGCTGCGCAACGGCGCCATCAAGCCGATGCAGACGCCGGCCTGGAAGGACTGCCAGGACGACCTCGTCAAGTACGCCGGCGAGGCCGGCATCCCGCGCGACACGCCCTGGGGGCAGCTCACGCCGGCGCAGCGCGAGTGGGTCACCGAGGGCACGCCGCACTGGAAGGGCAACTGGAACACGCAGTGGTACGGCGTGCGGCGCTTCTTCGAGTACCTCGAGAGCAAGGCCTACAAGATGCACATCCGCGTGCTCTTGTCGAAGTACCGCAGCTACACGCCCTGCGCGGCCTGCGGCGGCGCGCGGCTCAAGCGCGAGGCGCTGCTGTGGCGCCTGGGCAGCGCGGCCGATGCCGACGCGGTGCTGCCGCGCGAGCGGCGCTTCATGCCCGTGGGCGTGGCCTGGAGCCGCGCGCAGCTCGAGGCGCTGCCCGGCCTGGGCCTGCACGACCTGATGCAGCTGAGCATCGAGCGCCTGCGCCGCTTCTTCGACGGCCTGACGCTGCCGGGCTCGATGCTCGACGAGGCGCTGAAGCTGCTGCTCGGCGAGATCCGCACGCGGCTGAAGTACCTGTGCGACGTCGGCCTGCACTACCTGGCGCTGGACCGCCAGAGCCGCACGCTCAGCGGCGGCGAGGTGCAGCGCATCAACCTCACCACGGCCCTGGGCACCAGCCTCGTCAACACGATGTTCGTGCTCGACGAGCCCTCGATCGGCCTGCACCCGCGCGACATGAACCGCATCAACCAGGCCATGCTGCGCCTGCGCGACGCCGGCAACACGCTGGTGGTGGTGGAGCACGACCCGGCCGTGATGCTGGCCGCCGACCGCCTGATCGACATGGGCCCGGGACCGGGCGAGCGCGGCGGCCGCATCGTCTTCGACGGCACGCCCGAGGCGGCGCGCGCGGCCGATACGCTCACCGGCGCCTACCTGGGCGGGCGCAAGCAGGTCTCGGCGGGCTTTCGCAAGCTGGTGGAGCCGGCCACGCCGAAGCTGCTGCTGCAGGGCGCGCGCGAGCACAACCTGCAGGGCGTGGACCTGGAGCTGCCGCTGAACCGGCTGGTGTGCGTCACCGGCGTCAGCGGCAGCGGCAAGAGCACGCTGGTGCAGGACGTGCTGTACCCCGCGCTGGCGCGCCACTTCGGCAAGGCCACCGAGGCGCCGGGCGCCTTCGAGCGGCTGCTCGGCGCCGAGCAGCTGGCCGACGCGGTGTTCGTCGACCAGAGCCCCATCGGCAAGACGGCGCGCAGCAACCCGGCCAGCTACGTGGGCGCCTTCGACGCCCTGCGCACGCTGTTCGCCGACGCGCCGCTGGCGCGCGAGCGCAGCTACACGGCCGGCACCTTCAGCTTCAACGCCGGCGACGGCCGCTGCCCCACCTGCGGTGGCAGTGGCTTCGAGCACGTGGAGATGCAGTTCCTCTCCGACGTGTACCTGCGCTGCCCCGACTGCGACGGCACGCGCTACCGCGCGCCGGTGCTCGACGTGAAGCTGGTGCGCGGGCCGCACCGCTTCAGCATTGCCGACGTGCTGGAGCTCACCGTGGCCGAGGCCGCGCACTGGTTCCAGGGCGACCGCGAGGTCGTGGCGCGCCTGCAGCCCATCATCGACGTGGGCCTGGACTACGTGCGCCTGGGCCAGCCGGTGCCCACGCTCAGCGGCGGCGAGGCGCAGCGCCTGAAGCTCGCTGGCTTCCTTGCCGAGGCGGCGGCCTCGCCGGCGCAGCGCGTGGCCCGGCACGGCACGCTGTTCCTCTTCGACGAGCCCACCACCGGCCTGCACTTCGACGACATCGCCAAGCTGATGCGGGCCTTCCGCAAGCTGCTGGCGGCGGGGCACTCGCTGCTGGTCATCGAGCACAACCTCGACGTCATCCGCGCCGCCGACTGGATCGTCGACCTGGGGCCCGAGGGCGGCGAGGGCGGCGGCCTCGTCGTCTGCACCGGCACGCCCGACGACGTGAAGGCACACCCCGGCTCGCACACCGGCGAGGCGCTGCGCGAGTACGAGCGGGCGATGGGGCTGGTGCCGGCTGCCACCGTGGGAGAAGGAGAAGGCCGCCCCTTGCAGGCCGTGGTTCGCGAGCGCCGCGCCGCCGCCACCGACGACGCCATCCACATCGTCAACGCGCGCGAGCACAACCTCAAGTCGCTGTCGGTGCAGGTGCCGCGCGGCGTGTTCAACGTCGTCACCGGCGTGTCGGGCTCGGGCAAGAGCACGCTGGCCTTCGACATCCTGTTCAACGAGGGGCAGCGGCGCTACCTCGAAAGCCTCAACGCCTACGCGCGCAGCATCGTGCAGCCCGCCGGGCGGCCCGAGGTCGATGCCGTCTACGGCATCCCGCCCACGGTGGCCATCGAGCAGCGCCTGTCGCGCGGCGGCCGCAAGAGCACGGTGGCCACCACCACCGAGGTCTGGCACTTCCTGCGCCTGCTGTGGGTGAAGCTGGGGCTGCAGCACTGCGTGCACGATGGCGCGCCCGTGAAGGCGCAGAGCGCCGAGAGCATCGCGCACCAAATCCTGCGCGACCACGCCGGCCAGCACGTGGGCCTGCTGGCGCCGCTGGTCGTCAACCGCAAGGGCGTCTACACCGACCTGGCCAAGTGGGCGCACGCGCGCGGCCACACCCACCTGCGCGTGGACGGCGAGTTCCTGCCGACGCAGCCCTTCCCGCGCATCGACCGCTTCCGCGAGCACACGCTGGAGCTGCCGGTGGGCAGCCTGGTGGTCGACGCCGCGAACGAGGCCGAGCTGCGCCGCCTGCTGACGGCGGCGCTGGAGGCCGGCCGCGGCGTCGTGCACCTGCTCGCGCCGCTGGACCAGCTGGCCGTGGCCATGGACTTCGGCGGCACCGGCGCCGGCGTGGGCACGGTCAAGGTCTTCAGCACCAAGCGCGCCTGCCCGGTGTGCGGCACCAGCTACCCCGAGCTGGACCCGCGGATGTTCAGCTACAACAGCAAGCACGGCTGGTGCACCACCTGCGTGGGCACGGGCCTGAAGCTCACGCGCGAGCAGCGCAAGGCCTTCGACGACAGCGTGAAGGACGACGACGCGCAGGGCCGCGAGGTGAGCTTCCCGTCGGAGGAGGCCGAGGTCGAGGGCCTGGTCGACGAACCCTGCCCCGACTGCCACGGCGCGCGGCTGAACCCGGCCTCGCGCGCCGTCACCTTCGAGGGCCGGCCCATCGAGGCCATCGCCCGGCTGTCGGTGCACGAGGCGCGCGCCTGGGTGGCGGGCCTGGCGCTGCTGGGCCGCGACGCCGGCATCGCCCGCGACGTGGTCAGCGAGATCGCCAGCCGCCTGCAGTTCCTGCACGACGTGGGCCTGGGCTACCTGACGCTGGACCGCGCCGCGCCCACCCTCAGCGGCGGCGAGGCGCAGCGCATCCGGCTGGCGGCGCAACTGGGCAGCAACCTGCAGGGCGTGTGCTACGTGCTCGACGAGCCCACCATTGGCCTGCACCCGCGCGACAACGGCATCCTGCTCGACGCGCTGGCGCGCCTGAGCGAGGGCGGCAACACGCTGGTGGTGGTGGAGCACGACGAGGACACCATCCGCCGCGCCGAGCACCTGATCGACATCGGCCCCGGCGCCGGCGTGCGCGGCGGCCGGCTGGTGGCCCAGGGCACGGCGGCCGACCTGATGAACGCGCCCGACTCCGTGACCGGCCGCATGCTGGCCGCGCCGCTGCGGCACCCGCTGAAGCCCCGCCGCCCGGTGCCGGCGGACGCGCCCCGGCTGCGCCTGCGCGGCGCCTCGCTGCACAACCTGCAGCAGCTCGACCTGGCCGTGCCGCTGGGCCGCCTGGTGGCCGTGACGGGCGTCAGCGGTTCCGGCAAGAGCACGCTGGCGCGCGAGGTGCTGCTGGTCAACGTGGCGGCGCAGGTGGCGCACCGGGCCACCAAGGCCGGGCGCGACGCCGCCGCGGCCGGCCGCCGCCCGGCGCTGCAGGGCTGCGCCGCGCTCGAGGGCTTCGAGGCCATCGACCGCGTGCTCGAGGTCGACCAGACGCCCATCGGCAAGACGCCGCGCTCCTGCCCGGCCACCTACATCGGCTTCTGGGACGCCATCCGCAAGCTCTACACCGAGACGCTCGAGGCCAAGGCCCGCGGCTACGGCGCGGCGCGCTTCAGCTTCAACACCGGCGACGGTCGCTGCCCGGCCTGCGAGGGGCAGGGCCTGCGCACCATCGCGATGAGCTTCCTGCCCGACGTGAAGGTGCCCTGCGACGCCTGCCACGGCGCGCGCTTCAACCCCGAGACGCTGGCCGTCACCTGGCGTGGCCGCAGCATCGGCGACGTGCTGCGCATGGAGGTCGACGAGGCCGTGGGCTTCTTCGCCAGCATGCCCGCCATCGCGCACCCGCTGCAGCTGCTGCAGGACGTGGGCCTGGGCTACCTCACGCTGGGCCAGCCCAGCCCCACGCTCAGCGGCGGCGAGGCGCAGCGCATCAAGCTCGTCACCGAGCTCAGCAAGGTGCGCGACGATGTTACGCGCCGCGGCCAGCGTGCACCCCGCACGCTGTACGTGCTCGACGAGCCCACCGTGGGCCTGCACATGGCCGACGTGCAGCGCCTGATCCAGGTGCTGCACCGGCTGGTGGACGGCGGCCACAGCGTGGTCGTGATCGAGCACGACCTCGACGTCGTGGCCGAGGCCGACTGGGTCATCGACCTGGGGCCCGAGGGCGGTGGCGCCGGCGGCCGGCTGGTGGCCGAGGGCCCGCCCGAGGACGTGGTGGCGCGTGGCACGCACACCGGGCGCGCGCTGGCGCCGGTGCTGGCGCGGGGCTGAGCCCCGGGCCGAGTGTTCAGGTGCCGCGGGCGGCGCTCAACGCGGGCGCTTCACCCACCACGAGAACGCGCCGGTCAGCCCCATCAGCGGCCACAGCGCGACGCACAGCAGCACCCAGGCCAGGCGGCTCTGCATCGGGTCGGACAGGTCAGCCGCAGCGCGCTTGGTGTGGCCCTCGCTGAACAGGTGCCGGCGCGAGTAGGTGGCGAGGCCGAACAGCGCCCCGAACAAGGTGAACAGCGTGATGACGACAGGAAAGGTCATGGCGGGCTCCTCGCTTCGGAAGGGCACCAGTCTGACGCGTTCGAGGGTGGAAATCAATCCAAGTTGACACCACTGATTGTCAAGTGGTCATGACACTCGTCGGGCGTAGCGCCACCACAGCCGCCAGCCCAGCAACACCGCGATCACGGCGGCATACACCGCGACTTCCGCGTAGTCGTTCTTGCCGCTGCGCATCCAGAAGAAGTGCAGCAGGCCCAGCAGCACCACGGCATACACGGCCCGGTGCAGCATCTGCCAGCGCGCCGGCCCCAGCGCGCGCATGGCGCGGTTGAACGAGGTCGCCGCCAGCGGCAGCATCAGCAGCAGCGCGGCCGTGCCGACGAGGATGAAGTTGCGCTTGGCGATGTCGGGCAGGATGAGCCCGAGGTCCAGCCCCATGTCGAGCCAGGCGTAGCACAGGAAGTGCAGGGCGCCGTAGAAGAAGGCGAACAGCCCCAGCATGCGCCGCAGCCGCGCCAGTGCCGGCAGCCCCAGGGCCTGCCGCAGCGGCGTGACGGCCAGCGCCAGGCACAGGAAGCGCAGCGTCCAGTCGCCGGTGCCGCGGATCAGCGCCTCGGCCGGGTTGGCGCCCAGCGTGTCCGTCACGGCGCCGTGCAGCAGCGCCGCGAAGGGCGCCAGCGACAACGCGAAGACCGCCGGCTTGGCCAGGGGGTGCAGCAGCCAGCGCTGCACGCGCGGCGCCGCCACGGCCTCAGAAGAACTTGCGCAGGTCCATGCCGGCGTACAGCTGCCCCACCTGGGGCTCGTAGCCGTTGAACATCAGCGTCGGCCGCCGCCGGGCCAGCAGGCCGCCATCGTCGCCGATGCGGCGCTCGGTGGCCTGGCTCCAGCGCGCGTGGTCGACGCGCGGGTTCACGTTGGAATAGAAGCCGTACTCGTGCGGCGCCGCCACTTCCCAGCTCGTCTTGGGCCGGGCCTGCACGAAGCGGATCGCCACCAGGCTCTTGCCGCTCTTGAAGCCGTACTTCCAGGGCACCACCAGCCGCACCGGCGCGCCGTTCTGGTTGGGCATCACCTCGCCGTACATGCCGAAGGCCAGCATCGTCAGCGGGTGCATGGCCTCGTCCAGGCGCAGGCCCTCGACGTAGGGCCAGTCGAGCACGCTCGAGCTCAGCCCCGGCATCTGCGCGCGGTCGGCCAGCGTCACGAACTGGACGAACTTCGCGTTGCCCGTGGGCTCGACGCGCCGGATCAGCTCGGCCAGCGACCAGCCCACCCAGGGGATGACCATGCTCCAGCCCTCGACGCAGCGCAGCCGGTAGACGCGCTCCTCCATCGGCGCCAGCTTCATCAGCGCGTCGATGTCAAAGCGGCCGGGCCGGGCGACCTCGCCTTCCACCGACACCGTCCAGGGCCGCGTCTTCAGCGTGTGGGCGTAGCGGGCCGGGTCGCTCTTGTCGGTGCCGAACTCGTAGAAGTTGTTGTAGGTGCTGGCGTGGACGTAGGCGGTGATCTTCTCCACCGTGCTGGCGCCGGGCACGGCGCTGGGCGCGCCCGGCAGCGCCGCCAGCTTGCCCGGGCGGGGGGTCTGCGCGGCGGCCGGCAGCGCCACCGCGGCGGCGCCGGCGGCGGCCAGCCACTGCCGCCGGTTGAGCGCCAGATCGCGCGGCGTGATCTCGGACGGCACCGGGTGCTGGAAGCCGCGGTCGGGGATGAGGTGCATGGTGGGGGTCCTGGGGGCGTTCGGGCGCAGGGTCGTCGCCCGCCTCGCCCGGGTTACAGCTCGCCGTAGGAGTGCAGTCCCGAGAGGAACATGTTCACGCCCAGGAAGGCGAAGGTCGTGATCGCCAGGCCCACCAGCGCCCACCACGCGCTCACCGCGCCGCGCAGGCCCTTCATCAGGCGCATGTGCAGCCAGGCGGCGTAGTTCAGCCACACGATCAGGGCCCAGGTTTCCTTCGGGTCCCAGCTCCAGTAGCCACCCCAGGCCTCGGCCGCCCACAGCGCGCCCAGGATGGTGGCGATGGTGAAGAAGGCGAAGCCGATCGCGATGGCCTTGTACATGACGTCGTCGAGCACCTCGAACGACGGCAGGCGCGCCGCGATGCGGCCGCGCAGCGACAGGATGCCGGCCACCAGCAGCGCGCTGACGCCGAAGTACACGGCCCAGTAGGTGGACAGCGGGTCGACGCTGCGGCGGAACACCATCGGCTCGAAGCACAGCACCACGCCCAGCAGCCACAGCGGGGCCAGCTTCCACCAGCGCGTCTCGGCGGCCTGCTGCTTGATCAGGTAGGCGAAGGCCACCATGGCCGCGATCGCGAAGGTGCCGTAGCCCACGAAGTTGGCCGGCACGTGCACCTTCATCCACCAGCTCTGCAGCGCCGGCACCAGCGGCTGGATGGCGTGCGCCTCGCGCACCAGCGTGTACCACAGCAGGAAGCCGACGGCCGCGCTGACGATCAGCATCGCGAAGGCACCCAGGGCGCGCGTGCGGTAGTGCTGCTCGTAGTACAGGTAGAACAGCGTCGTCATCCAGCAGAACAGCACGAACACCTCGTAGAGGTTGCTCACCGGGATGTGGCCGATGCCGGTGCCGATCTGGTGGCTCTCGTACCAGCGCACGAGCGAGCCGATTAGCGCCATCACCACGGCCGACCAGGCGAACAGGCTGCCGAGCTTGAGCGCGGTGTTGTCGCCCGCGTCGCCGCCAGCGGTGCCGTCCCCCGCCCCGGCCAGGCGCGGCGCCAGCAGGCCGACCCAGTACAGCAGCGTGCTCAGGAAGAACAGCAGGCTCATCCACAGGATGGCGCTCTGGCTGGACAGGAAGTACTTCAGCAGGAACACCTTCTCGCCGGCCGCGAGGTCGGCGCCGAAGTCGTCGGTCGTGCGCGCGTACAGCGCGATGGCGAGCAGCACCGAGGCGCCCACGCCCAGGCTCAGGCCGCGCAGCGGGCTCCAGAACCAGCCCAGCGCGATGAGGCTGGGGGCGGTGAGCGCGAGGATCCAGGTCTCGTAGACGTCGAGCTTGCTGCCGTAGCGGTGGAACGCGTACGCCGTGCCGGCCACCACGAGGGCGGCGAAGACCCAGTCGAACGCCGTGCGCCGCGCCAGCGGGTTGGCGCTGCGCCCCAGGATGAGCGTCGTCGTGTTCATGCGGCAGTCTCCTTCAGCAGCGCCTGCTTCAAGCGCTCGAACTCATGGTCGCCGTCGAGCGTGCGGCGCGTGCTCGACAAGGCGGTGGTGATGCGGGTGCGCCCGGCGTCGGCGGGCGCGGCCGGGTCGGGCTGCAGCCACACCCACAGCCGGCGGTCGCGCACATAGAGCATGACGAACACACCGATGATCAGCAACGCGCAGCCCACGTAGACGAGCGTCTTGCCCGGGGCGCGCGCCACCTGGAAGACGCTGGCCTGCACCTGCTTGAAGTCGGCGAGCTGGAAGACCATCGGCGCCGGGTAGAAGTAGCTGTCCGACAGCGACGTCACCGCCAGCATCATGAAGCGCTCGGCGTCCGCGCCGGGCACCAGCGGCTTCAGGCCGGCCTGCTCGCGCGTCAGGTTGGTCAGCTCGAACAGCGCGCCGTTCAGGATGCGGAGCATGACCTCGCTGACGCGCTGGCGGTCGGCCTCGGGCACCGTGCTCTCGAGGAAGTCGGCCAGCGACTGCACGCCGCTCACGCGCTGGCCCTGCGTGGCCGGCAGCTTGCCCTGCTCGACGCCGGCGAACAGGCCCAGCACGCGGCGCGTGGTGCCCAGCAGCTGCTCGGCCATCTCGGGGCGCTCGCCCGGCGCCGCCAGCGCCACGTAGCGGCGCGCGGCGCGCTCGCGCTGGGCGGGATCGTCGAGCGCGGCGCGCAGGCGCATCCAGCCGTCGATGCGGCCCTGGTCGTCGGCCGGCACGCGCAGGTAGCGGAACTCGTCCTGCGCGGTCTCGCGCATGCCGAACAGGAACACGCTGGCCCCTTCCAGCGTCACCGGCGACATGAAGTTCTGGAACTCGCGGGCCTGGCCGGCGGCATCGCGCAGCCGGTAGGTGATGCTCGGCCCGATGTTGGTGAGGTCGCGCTTCGTGACGACCTTGTCGCCGGCGCCCAGGCGCTGGTCGAGCGAGTGCACGAGGTCGACACGGCGCACGTCGGCGCCGGCGGCGTCGGGGCCCGAGGCCATCAGGTTCTCGACGTTGATCACGCGCAGCGTGGCGAACTCCAGCGTCTTCTTCTCCTCGCCGCTGGGGCCCGTGCTGACCAGCTGCGTCGAGCCCCCGATGGTGCCCTTGACCTCGAAGGGCTCGCCCGGCCCCAGCGGGTGGGCGCGCAGCGTGACGCTGGAGCCGCCGTCGTCGAAGCTGCTCTGGTAGATGGCGATGCCGCGGTGGTAGGCCGGCTTGTTGACCTCGACGCGGTGCTCGATCTTCTCGCCGGTCTCGCGGTCGTGGACGACGATCTCGCTGGCGAACAGCCGCGGCATGCCAGTGGGGTAGTACTCGACGATGAAGCGCTTGAGCTCGACGTCGAAGGGCAGGTCCTGCAGCACCACGCCGCCGGGCATGGTGAGCACGGCGGTGCCGGCGGTCATGCCCTCGGGCACGAACAGGTTGCCGCGGAAGGTGGGGTTGCTGGTCGAGAGCCGGTGCTGCTCGGGCACGTCGGGGATCAGGCCGCCGCCGGAGAACACGCTCTTGCCCAGCACGGCCATGGTGGTGCGCACCATCATGTCGCCGTCGAGCAGGCCGCCGATGCAGATCAGCACGATGGCGCCATGGGCGGCCAGGTAGCCGATCTTGTTCGGCCGGCCCTTGCGCGCGGCGATCATCACCCCGTGGTCGCGCGTCTGGACCTTCGCGTGCCAGCCCTGGGCCACGAGCAGGCCGCTGACGCGCGCCACCGCCTCGGCCGGCGCCTCGGCCACCGCGGCCTGGCCCTTGTGCGCGAAGGCCATGAGGCTCTGCTCGCGCACGCTCTCCTTGTACTGCGACCAGTCGCTGACGATCTTGGGCAGGTTGCGCGCGATGCACAGGCTGGTGGACACCACCAGGAAGGCCAGGATCAGCAGGAACCACGGCGCGCTGTACACCGTCTGCAGCTGCAGCGCGCCGAAGACGTCGGCCCAGAACGGCCCGAACTGGTTGACGTAGTTGATCGCCGGCTCGTTCTGCTTGACCACCGTGCCGATGACGCTGGCGATGCAGATGACGGACAGCAGCGAGATCGAGAAGCGCATCGACGAGACGAGCTCGACGGCCTCGCGCAGCGCGTGCGAGCCGGAGCGGACCTCGACGCCGGACGTGGATACAGCCATGCGGCGCATTATGGGTGCCGCGGCCACGCAAGACGGCTGCAGAAACGCAAAGGGCCGGCGCGAGGCCGACCCTGGCAGGGGGTGCGGCGGGGCGTCAGCGCAGGCCGGCGGCGAAGTCGGATACGGCCTTGATCTCGCGCTCGTTCATCTTGCCCGCGATGGTCATCATCTGCGCGTTGTTGGCGCGCTCGCCCAGGCGGAAGGCGTTCATCTGCGCCTCGGTGTAGGCGGCGTGCTGGCCGGCGATGCGCGGGTACTGCGCCGGGATGCCGCTGCCCGCCGGGCCGTGGCAGGCCGCGCAGGCCGGCACGCCCTTGGCCTTGATGCCGCCGCGCCAGATGGCCTCGCCCAGCGCCACCGTGTCCTTGTTGCCGGCGAAGCCCTTGGGCGCGGGCTTGCTGGCGTAGAACGCGGCGATGTGCTTCATGTCCTCTTCGGACAGCCCGGCGGCCAGGCCCTGCATGATGGCGTTGCGCCGCTTGCCGCTCTTGAACTCGGCGAGTTGCTTGACGATGTACTCGGGGTGCTGGCCCTGGAGGATGGGGTTGGCCGGCGCCCCGCGCGTGCCATCGGCGGTGTGGCAGGCCATGCAGGCGGCGGCCAGCTGCTGGCCGCGGGCGATGTCGGCCTTGAACGCCGGTGCGGCCGGCGTGGCGGCCTGCAGCGTGGCAGACACGAGCAAGGCGGCCGAGGCGACGAGGGCCGGGCGGGCCGTGGGGCTCCGGAAGAGGGCGTTCAGCAGCTTCATGCAGGGGCTTTCGGGGGCGGGCGATCCCGCGGCGGCGACGCCACGGGCCGGACAAACCCGCAAATTTTACAATGCACCATGACAACGTCCTTTCGTGCCCCCCCGGCCGGCCCCGCGGCCGCGCCAAGCCCGCGTCAAGCGGCCGCCGCCGTGTCGCCGCAGGCGCGCGCCGCGCTGGCCTGGCTGCACGGGGCGCGCTTCCTCACCACGGCCAGCCGGCTCGACCAGCTGCCCCAGGGCGACCTGCCCGAGATCGCCTTCGTCGGCCGCAGCAACGCCGGCAAGAGCAGCGCCATCAACCGCCTGACGCAGCAACGGCGGCTCGCTTTCGCCTCGCGCACGCCGGGGCGCACGCAGCACATCAACCTGTTCGACCTCGGCCCGCGCGAAGCGCCCGAGGCGCGCCTGGCCGATCTGCCCGGCTATGGCTACGCCGCCGTGGAGCGTGCCGCCAAGCTGCGCTGGCAGGAGGTGATGGCGCAGTACCTCGAGCTGCGCCGGGCGCTGCACGGCGTGGTGCTGCTGGCCGACGCGCGCCTGGGCTTGACCGACCTCGACCAGCGCCTGCTGGCCCTGGTGGCGCCGCGCGTGGCCAACGGCGAGGTTCGCCTGCTGCTGCTGCTGACCAAGGTCGACAAGATCAACCGCTCCGAGGCGCAGCGGGCGCTGCGCGACGCCACCGAGGCGCTGGCGCCGCTGGGCACCGAGGCGGCCGACATCGGCGTGGCCACCTTCTCGGCGCTGACGGGGCAGGGCGTGGCCGACGTGGCCGAGGCGCTGCGCGGCTGGATCGAGCCGCCCGCGCCGGCCGTCGCCCCGCCCGCCGCGCCCGCGGCGACCCCTGCCGAGCCGGGTCCATGACGCCCCCCGACGCCATCCGCCTGAGCGAGGCCCGCCTGCCCGACGGCACGGTGCTGGCCTGCCGCAGCGCCGGCCAGGGCCCGGTGCGCGCGCTGCTGCTGCACGGCTTTCCGGAGGCCGCCTTCGCCTGGGACGAGGTGCTGCGCCGCCTGGCCCCGCGCCACGCCGCGATGGCGCCCAACCAGCGCGGCTATCCGGGCAGCTCGGCGCCGGCTGGCGACGCTGCCTACCGCGCGCGCCATCTCGTGGCCGACCTCGCGGCCCTGATCGAGCAGCTCGGCGCCCCGCTGCCACTGCTCGTCGCGCACGACTGGGGCGGGGCCGTGGCCTGGAACCTGGCGGCGCAGCGGCCGGATCTGCTGCGGCGACTGCTCATCGTCAACTCGCCGCACCCGGCCACGTTCCTGCGCGAGCTGCGGCACGATGCCGACCAGATCGCGGCCAGCGCCTACATGAACTTCCTCGTGCGCCCCGACGCCGCCACGCTGCTGGCCGAGGACGACTTCCGCCGCCTCTGGCCCTTCTTCGGCGGCGCCTCCTGGCTGGACGCCGCCCAGCGCGAGCGCTACCGCGAGGCCTGGCGCAACGGCGGCCGCGGGCTCGACCCCATGCTGGCCTGGTACCGCGCCTCGCCGCTGCGGCCGGCGCTGCCGGGCGACTCCTCGCTGGCCCGCGTGGAACTGCCCGACGAGGCGGTGACGGTGCGCGTGCCCACCACGGTGCTGTGGGGCGAGCGCGACGTGGCGCTGCGCCCGGGCCTGCTGCGCGGCCTCGAGCGCTGGGTGCCCCGGCTCGACCTGCGCCGCGTGCCCGAGGGCTCGCACTGGCTGGTGCACGAGCAACCCGCCCTGGTCGCGTCGACGATCGAGGAACTGATCGACCGCGGCCCCTGAGAGAGGTCCCGCGCGCCTGCGGGCGCGGCCGGGGCGCTAGGCCGCCTTCTCCGTCGCCACGTCCTGCTGCACCCGCTGCGCCGCGGTGCCCACGATGGAGCGCACGCGCAGGGTCTTGACGAGGCCGTGGCCGTGCAGCAGCAGCAGCGCGCTGCGGCGCACGGCCCAGGTGGCGTCGCTCGCGCCGTCGCCGAACAGCACGTGGCCCTGGCGCTCGCCGCGCCACAGCAGCTGCACCTGCAGCCAGCGGCCGTTGAGGAACAGCCGCACCCAGTCGCCCAGCGCCAGGCTGTCCAGCCAGGCCTGCGCGGCATCGGTGGCGTCGGCGTGCGGGACGAGGCCGGAGGCCATCATGTCGGCCGGCACGGTGTCGAGCTGGTGGCCTTCGAGCGGGCCGCTCAGCGTGCTGGGCGCCGCCTCGCGCCGCTCGCTGCGGGCGTCCGCCTTCTGCAGCGTGGCGATCTGCGACGCCAGCGCGGCCAGCCGGCGTTCCAGCCGCTTGGCCAGGTAGGCCTGCAGGCGTTCCCAGGCCCAGCGGTACAGGCTCGTGGTCTGCACGCTCTCGCTGGCCAGCTGCTCGATGGTCGCCTTGGCGGTGCGCAGCAGCGCGCGGCGCTCGGGGTCGCCGGCCTCGGGCGACATCGACGCCACGAACACCAGCTGGTTGATGAAGCGCCACAGCGGGTGCTGGTCCTGGTCGAGCAGGCTGCGTTCGTGCAGCGCCAGCCGCATGGCCGGGCCGCGCAGGCCCGAGACGAGCAGCGCCACGTCCTGCGGCACGCGCTTGTTGGTGATCATCGCTTCGAACAGTCGGCCGACCAGTTCCACCGCCTGCCGGTCGGCGCGCTGCGTGCTGCCGCGAGCGACGTCGTGCCAGTGCTCCAGCGGCTCGATGCCCGCGCGAAGCGCCGCCGCGGGCGCCGCGGGCAGTCGTTCGCCATGGGCCGTGTCCAGGGGCGCCGGCATGGTCTCGCGCATGCGCCGCAGGTCGGGGCTGAAGGTCGTCGTCACCGACCGCCCGCCGACGCGCGAGCCCGAAGGCAGGATCAGCGTGCGGTGGGTCGCCGGCTCCACGCCCTGGGCCTCCAGCCGCGTGGTCGAGGCGGCGTAGCTGGTGCGCAGCAGCTGGGCCAGCGGCGCCGAGCACTCGCGCATGAACGCGATCTGGTGCGTGCGCGACAGCGGCAGCGCCTGCGCCGCGGCCCAGGCGGCCCGTGCGAAGGTGGCCGGCCGGAAGGGGTTGTGGTCGGTCGACATGTCGAGGTCACCGACGATGGCCGCCACATAGGTCTGCAGCTCGCGCAGCTCGTACTCGGCGTTGTCCTTGATGGCCTCGATGGCGTGCGACAGCTCGACCTCGGCCGCCACCTCCTCCTCGTCCACCAGCGCCAGCGCCTTCGGGCGCAGCGCGTCCGCCGCGCCGGCGCCGGGCAGGGACGCCAGCCGCAGCTCGGCCTGCACCTGATCGCGCAGGCTGTGCACGAAGTACTCCGACAGCCGCTGGCGCTGGGCCTGGATCGCCCGCAGCAGGTCGCCCACCGTGTTGAGTTGCGCACCGTGCAGCCCGGCCAGGCTCCGGCGGGTGCGGTCGAACACGGCCTCCAGGACGCGGTCGTAGAGCATCGGCGCGCGCAGCAGTTCGTCATCGACGAACTGCTGGAACTGCGGCGACAGCGCGGGCGGTCTCATGGTGGGCTGCCATTCTGGCCAGCGGACCGCAGCGTCGATCGCCCGAACAGCGCAGCCAAACGCGGCCAGACCCCGTGGCGCCGGGGCATGAAAAAAGGCCCGCGCCTGGCGGCGCGGGCCTCGTGCAGCGTGTGCCCTGGGCGGGGACTTACATGTCCATGCCCATGCCGCCCATGCCGCCCATGCCACCGCCGGCCGGGGCCGGGGCCTCGTCCTTCGGGGCCTCGGCGACCATGCACTCGGTCGTCAGGATCAGGCTGGCCACCGAGGCGGCGTTCTGCAGCGCGGTGCGGGTGACCTTGGTGGGATCCAGGATGCCCATCTCGATCATGTCGCCGTAGGTGTCGTTGGCGGCGTTGAAGCCGTAGTTGCCCTTGCCGGCCAGCACGTTGTTGACCACCACGCTCGGCTCGCCGCCGGCGTTGTAGACGATCTCGCGCAGCGGCGACTCGACGGCCTTGAGCACCAGCTTGATGCCGGCGTCCTGGTCGGCGTTGTCGCCCTTGATGGTGCCGGCGGCCTGGCGGGCGCGCAGCAGCGCGACGCCGCCACCGGCCACGATGCCTTCCTCGACGGCGGCACGGGTGGCGTGCAGCGCGTCCTCGACGCGGGCCTTCTTTTCCTTCATCTCGACCTCGGTGGCGGCACCGACCTTGATGACGGCCACGCCGCCGGCCAGCTTGGCCACGCGCTCCTGGAGCTTCTCGCGGTCGTAGTCGGAGGTGGCTTCCTCGATCTGGACGCGGATCTGCTTGACGCGCGCCTCGATGTCGGCAGCCGCGCCGGCACCGTCGATGACCGTGGTGTTCTCCTTGGCCACTTCGACGCGCTTGGCGCTGCCCAGGTCGGCCAGCGTGGCCTTCTCGAGGGTCAGGCCCACTTCCTCGGCGATCACCTTGCCGCCGGTCAGGATGGCGATGTCCTCGAGCATGGCCTTGCGGCGGTCACCGAAGCCCGGCGCCTTGACGGCGACGACCTTCAGGATGCCGCGGATGGTGTTGACCACCAGCGTGGCCAGCGCCTCGCCCTCGACCTCTTCGGCGATGATCAGCAGCGGGCGGCCGGCCTTGGCCACCTGCTCCAGCACGGGCAGCAGGTCGCGGATGTTGCTGATCTTCTTGTCGTAGAGCAGCACGAAGGGGTTGTCCAGGAGGGCAACCTGCTTCTCGGGGCTGTTGATGAAGTAGGGCGACAGGTAGCCGCGGTCGAACTGCATGCCCTCGACGATGTCGAGCTCGTTGTCCAGGCTCTTGCCGTCCTCGACGGTGATGACGCCTTCCTTGCCGACCTTGTCCATCGCGCTGGCGATGATCTGGCCGATGGACTCGTCGCTGTTGGCCGAGATGCTGCCGACCTGGGCGATTTCCTTGCTGGTGGTCGTGGGCTTGCTGGCCTTCTTCAGCTCTTCCACGAGGGCGTGGACGGCGCGGTCGATGCCGCGCTTGAGGTCCATCGGGTTCAGGCCGGCGGCCACGTACTTGAAGCCCTCGCGCACGATGGCCTGGGCCAGCACGGTGGCGGTGGTGGTGCCGTCACCGGCGTTGTCGCTGGTCTTGGAAGCGACTTCCTTGACCATCTGCGCGCCCATGTTCTGGAGCTTGTCCTTGAGCTCGATCTCCTTGGCCACCGATACACCGTCCTTGGTGACGGTGGGGGCGCCGAAGCTGCGCTCGAGCACGACGTTGCGGCCCTTGGGGCCCAGGGTCACCTTGACGGCGTTGGCCAGGACGTTCACGCCCTCGACCAGGCGGGCACGGGCGTCACCGCCGAAAACGACTTCTTTTGCTGCCATGTATCAATCTCCGATGAATGTGGATTCAGCCAAGGGGCAGGCGCGGAGCCGGCTTCGCCGGGCCGCTGCCTGAGCCCCCTCGGGGGGTGGCGAGGATCGCGGCACCGCCGCGACCACAGCCTGGGGGCTCGATTACTTCTCGACCACGGCGAAGAGGTCCTCTTCGCGCATCACCAGCAGTTCGTCGCCGTCGACCTTGACGGTCTGGCCGCTGTACTTGCCGAACAGCACGCGGTCGCCGACCTTGATGTTCAGGGCGACGAAATCACCCTTGTCGTTGCGCTTGCCGGGGCCGACGGCCAGCACCTCGCCCTGGTCGGGCTTCTCGGCGGCGTTGTCGGGGATGACGATGCCCGAGGCGGTCTTGGTTTCGTTCTCGAGACGCTTCACGATCACGCGGTCGTGCAACGGACGCAGCTTCATAAGATCTCCTTGAGGCTCTATGGGGCGGGCGCTGGAAGTCAGTACCCGCTGACAAAGTAGGAAGGTGGAGCGGACGCCCCCGACCTTCGTTAGCACTCGACTTCGGTGAGTGCTAGCAGACGGATTATAGGGTTGCACCGTCGGGCTTCAAGAGCCCCGCCGCAAATCCCGCCGGGCCTCCGGCCCCTGGCTGGCCCGGGTGGCGGCCGGGCTGGCGGGGCGATACCGTCTGCCGCCATGCGCACGTTCCCCCGCTGGCTGGACCGCCCGCTCCGCGCCGCCGGCGCGGGCGCGAGGGCTCCGGCCCCCGATCCCGCGCGGCGCCGGATCCTGGCCGCCGGCGCGCTGCTGCCCTTGCCGGGGCTGCTGCGCGCACAGGCCGGGCCGCTGCCCATCTTCGACGCCCACCTTCACTACAGCCACGACGCCTGGGAGCGCATCCCGCCGCCCCAGGCGCTGGCGCTGCTGCGGCAGGCCGGGCTGAAGAAGGCGATGGTCTCCAGCAGCAGCGACGAAGGCACGCAGAAGCTGTACGCGCTGGCGCCCGATCTCGTGGTGCCCGTGCTGCGGCCCTACCGCAGCCGCAACGAGATCGGTACCTGGGTGCACGACCGCTCCATCGTCGGCCACCTCGAGGACCGGCTCGCCCGATACCGCTACGTCGGGCTGGGCGAGTACCACGTGTTCGGCGCCGATGCCGACGGCGCGGTGATGCGCAGCGTGGTGCAGCTGGCGCGCGAGCGCGGCCTGCTGCTGCACTCGCACTCCGACGCCGAGGCCGTGCAGCGGCAGTTCGCGCAGTGGCCCGAGGCGCGCATCCTGTGGGCCCACGCCGGCTTCGAGCCGCCCGACCGGGTGGCCGCGATGCTGCGCCGCCACGCCCGCCTGTGGGTGGACCTCGCCTTCCGCAGCGACCACGCCAGCGGCAGCGCGGTCGACGCCGGCTGGCGCGCCTTGTTCACCGAGTTCCCCGACCGCGTGCTGCTGGGCACCGACACCTTCACGCCCGAGCGCTGGTACTACGTGGGGGAGCACGCGCGCTGGTCGCGCGAGTGGCTGGCCACGTTGCCGGCCGAGCTGGCCGAGCGCATCGCCTGGCGGAACGGCGAGGCGCTGCTGGCCGCCTTGCCGGCGCTGGTGGCGCGGTGAAGGCCCTGGCCGCGGCCCTGGTGCTGGCCTGCGGCGCCGCGGCGGCGCAACCGGCCCCGGGCGACTGCCCCGCGCCCGAGGCCGGCGCCGCCGTCATCGAGCAGCCAGGCCTGCGCGCCACCTGGCGTGCCGATCCCGTGCCGGCGGTGTCCAGGCCGTTTGCGCTGCGCATCACCCTGTGCCCCGCGCGGGCCGAGCTGCTGCGCGTGGACGCGACCATGCCCGAGCACCGCCACGGCATGAACTACCGCCCGCGCCTGCAGCCCGCCGGGCCCGGCGCCTGGACGGCCGACGGCCTGCTGTGGCACATGCCCGGCCGCTGGGAGCTGTTGCTGGTGGCGCGAGTCGACGGCCAGGAGCGGCGGCTCGTGCAGTCGGTGCAACTGCGCTGAGGGCCATGCGCCGCGCCGCGCTCGGCCTGCTGCTCGCCGCCGGCGTGGCCGCCGCCACGGCCGCGCCCCGGCTGCTGGACTTCGGCCCCGACGAGATCGCGGCCATCCTGTCGCACGGCCCCTGGCCGCCGCCGCCGGTGCGCGACCCGGCCAACGCGCTGGAAGGCCGACCCGAGGCCGTCGCCTTCGGCCGCCGCCTGTTCCATGACCGGCGGCTGTCGGCCGATGGCCGAGTGGCTTGCGCCGGCTGCCACGTGCCGGCCACGGGCTTCAGCGACCGCCGCGCCACGGCCAGCGCCCGCCGCGGCGAGGGCCCGCGCAACACGCCCACGCTGCTTGACGTGGCGCAGCAGCGCTGGTTCGGCTGGGGCGGCGCCACCGACTCGCTGTGGGCGGCCTCGATGGTGCCCTTGCTCGCCACCGGCGAGATGGCGCACACGGTGCCGGCGCTGGCCTCGCGGGTGCGGGCCGCTCCCGACCTGGCCGCCGGCTGGCGCCGCGCCCACGGCGGCCCGCCCGGCCAAGAGCTTCCGGCCGACGACGAGGTCGTGGTCGTGGGCCTGGCCAAGGCGCTGGCGGCCTGGCAGGCCACGATCGTGTCGCCGCGCACGCCCTTCGACGACTTCCGCGACGCACTGGCGCGCGGCGACGTGAAGGCGGCGGCGCAGTACCCGCTGGCGGCCCAGCGCGGCCTGCGGCTGTTCGTCGGCGAGGCCCGCTGCAGCGTCTGCCACGTCGGCCCGCGCTTTTCCAACGGCGAGTTCGCCGACGTCGGCGTGCCGTTCTTCGTGCCCGCCGCCAAGGGTGGCGGCGTCGACAGCGGCCGCCACGCCGGGCTGCGTGCGCTGCAGGCCAGCCGGATCACGCGAGCCGGCCCGCACCACGACGGCGATGCCGCCGCGGACCCGCGCGCGCTGCTCACCCGGCAGCTGACGATGGAGCCGCGGCACTTTGGCGAATTCCGCGTGCCGGGGCTGCGCCAGCTCGGGCACACCGCACCCTACTGGCACGACGGCAGCGCCGCCACGCTGGCCGAGGTGGTGCGCCACTACAGCCTGCTCGACGAGGACCGGCTGCACGCCGACGGCGAGCGCATCCTGCGGCGGCTGAACCTGTCGCCCGGGCAGGCCGCGGACCTCGAGGCCTTCCTGCGCACGCTGAGCACGCCGGCCGGATCGGGCCGTCAGCGCTCGACGGCCTCGCCTTCCACCCAGACGCGCTGAAGCGCGCCGCTGGCGCCGTCCACCTGCACCAGGTCGGCCCAGGCGCCGGGGGCCAGCACGCCACGGTCGACCAGGCCCAGGTGCCGGGCCGCCAGCGTGGCCGTGCGCGCCGAGGCCTCGGCCAGCGGCAAGCCCAGCCGCAGCAGGGCGCCGAGCGCCCGGTCCATCGTCAGCGCGCTGCCCGCCAGCGTGCCGTCGGCCAGGCGCACGGCGCCCAGGCACTTGAAGACGGTGTGGCGGCCCAGCCGGTAGTCGCCGTCGGGCATGCCGGCGGCGGCGGTGGCGTCGGTCACGCAGTACAGGCCCGGGATGCAGCGCAGCGCCACGCGGATCGCGCCCTCGTGCACGTGCTGCCCGTCGGCGATGAGCTCGGCGCGCTCGGCGTGCGCCAGCGCTGCCCCCGCCAGGCCCGGCTCGCGGTGGTGCAGGCCGGTCATGGCGTTGAAGAGGTGCGTGAAGCCGCTGGCGCCGGCGGCCAGCGCGGCCACGCCGTCCTCGTAGCGCGCGGCCGAGTGGCCGACCTGCACCACGAAGCCGGCGCCGCGCAGCGCCACGATCAGCGCCAGGTGCCCGGGCAGCTCGGGGGCGATGGTCACCAGCCGGATCGGCGCCAGCGCGTGCAGCGCCATCACGTCGGCCAATGTGGCCGTCGTGGCGAAGTCGGGCTGGGCGCCGAGCCGCTCGCGGTTGATGTAGGGCCCCTCGAGGTGTACGCCCAGCACGCGCGTGCCGCCGGCCGGCCGCGTGGCCACGTGCGGGGCCAGGGCGCGCAGTGCCGCCTCGATCTCGTCGCGCGGGGCCGTCATCGTGGTGGCCAGCAGCGCCGTCGTGCCGTGGCGGGCGTGCGTGCGGGCCAGCGTGGCCACGGCCTCGCCGCCTTCCATGGTGTCGGCGCCGCCGCCGCCGTGCACGTGCAGGTCCACGAAGCCCGGCAGCAGGCAGGGCCCCTGGCGGGCCTGTGGCTCGGTGAGCGGCTCGCCCCCCACCTGGGCAATGCGCCCGTCGCCGGCCACGCGCACCGGCCCGCTGCGCCAGCCCCCGGGCGTGAGCGCGGCGGCGGCGATCTCGATCACGTCGCCTCGGGCGGCGGCACGCCGTCGGGCGGCGCCTCGGCCGGCAGGCGGAAGCGCTCGGACGCCCAGTCGCCGAGGTCGCCGTTGCGGCAGCGCTCGCTGCAGAACGGCCGCCAGGGATTGGACGGCCCGTACAGGGCCGAGCCCCGGCAGTGCGGGCAGGTGACGCGGCGCTCGGGGGCGCCGCCGCCACGCGGCGACGCCGTCATGCGCACAGGCTCAGTTCGAAACGGCAGTCGCTGCCGGCGGGGCGCAGTCGGCCCTCGGCGTCGGGCCGCATGAAGCGGATGGATACCATCAGCCGGTGGCCGCTGATCTCGGGCACCAGGCCGTCCTCGGCATCGACGCGCACGCGCAGCAGCTGGTAGACCTTGGGGCCGCTGGCCGCTGCCGCGCCCGGCGGTTGCAGGCTCTGCTGGTATTGCCCGCCCGGTGCCACCATGCGCTGCGGGGTGCCACTGTCGCGCAGCAGCCCCAGCAGCACCTGCAGCGCCTTGGCCAGCGGCAGCAGCGTGGCGATCCAGCCCTGCAGATCGGCGCGCCGGCGGTCCGCCGGGTGCTGCTGCCAGGCGTAGTAGGCCGGCAGGTCGAACTCGCAGGTCCCGCCGGGAATGCTGATGCGGCTGCGGATGCTCATCAGCCAGTCGTTGGCGGCCAGCGCCTGCCCGGCCTTGCCCTGCAGCGCGTTCAGCCCCGCGAAGGCCTGGTCGATGCGGCCGGTGATGGCGTCGAGCGCGCGCTCGTCGACCCCGGGCAGGCCGCGGTAGGCCTGCAGATGCGCGCGGTGGCGCTCGAGTTCCTTGAGGAGGTCGCTCTTGAGGTCGGCGCGCGCCGCCACGTCCATGATCTCGAACAGCGTGGCCAGCGCGAAATGGTGATCCACGGGGGCCTCGCGCGAGGCCAGCACGCCGAGGCGGTCGAACAGGTGCTCGAGCCGCAGCATCGTGCGGATGCCCTCGTTGAACGGGTACTCGTACAAGACCCGGGTGCGCTCCCGGCCTGGCTCGTGTGACTGCACGGCCGCATTGTTCCACAGGGCCTCGGCCCCTCGGCGGCCGCCGTCAGCGCGGCCGGGTCCCGAACCACAGGCTCCACAGGGCCTGCACCTCGGCGCCCAGCGCCTCGAGCGTGAGGCCGTCGTTGTGGATGACGGCGTCGGCCAGCGCGCGGCGCTGACCGCGCGGGATCTGCTGCGCGATGACGCTGCGCGCCAGGGCCTCGTCCCAGCCGGGCCGCGCGGCGACGCGGGCGGCCTGTGTGTCCTCGCTGCAGTCCACCACCAGCACGCGCGCCACCCGCGCGCGCCAGGCCGAGCCGGGCGTGAGCAGCGGCACGTCGAACACCACTGGGCGACCGCCCGCCGAGGCCGCCTGGCGGCTGGCCTCGGCGCCGATCAGGGGGTGCAGGATGGCTTCCAGCCGGGCCTTCGCGCCGGCGTCGGCAAAGGCCAGGGCGCGCATGCGGGCGCGGTCCAGCGCGCCATCGGGCGCCACGAACCCGGGGCCGAAGGCCTGCGCCACGGCCGGCATGGCCTCGCCGCCCGGGGCCGTGAGGCTGCGCGCGATGGCGTCGGTGTCCACGAGCTGCGCGCCCTGCGCCACGAGCAGGGCGGCGACCGTGCTCTTCCCGCTGCCGATGCCGCCCGTCAGGCCGATCGTCGGCGGCGCTGCGGCGCCGGGCTCCGGCCGGCCCACCACGGCAGCGGCCCCTACCAGCCGATCCAGCCCAGCACCGTGGGCAGCCCGGCCAGCACGACGACCACGCCCCCCCCAGCCAGGAAGGGACCGAAGGGCACGAACCGGCCCTGGCGCAGCGCGCCCGTGGCCTTCATGGCCAGGCCCACCACGGCGCCCAGCACCGAGGCCATCAGCACGATGGGCAGGATGGCCGTGGCACCCAGCCAGGCGCCCAGGGCCGCCAGCAGCTTGAAGTCGCCGAAGCCCATGCCCTCCTTGCCGGTGGTGAGCTTGAACAGCCAGTACACCGCCCACAAGGACAGGTAGCCCGCGGCGGCCCCGGCCACCGACTGCGCCAGCGTGAGCCCGGGCAGCCAGCCCAGCGCCGCCGCCACGAGGCCGGCCCACAGCAGCGGCAGGGTCAGCGCGTCGGGCAGCACGGTGGTGTCCCAGTCGATCAGGCTCAGCACCAGCAGCACCGCCACGAGGCCGCACCACAGCAGCACCGCCGGCTGCGGGCCGACGATCCAGCCCAGGGCGCCGAACAGCGCGGCGGTGGCGATCTCCACCAGCGGGTAGCGCAGGCCGATGGCCGTGCCGCAGGCCGAGCAGCGGCCGCGCAGCGCCAGCCAGCTCAGCACCGGGATGTTCTCGAACCAGCGGATGCGGTGGCCGCAGGCCGGGCAGCGCGAGGCCGGCCGCGCCAGGCCCAGCCCCGGCAGCCCGGAGATGGACTTCTCGAGCGAAGACGACGCCAGCGCCAGCCGCTCGGGCATCGCCGAGCCGAACGTGCGCTGGTACGACTCGGCGTCGGCCAGCTGCGCGCCGACGTCGCCCCACCACTGCCGTTCCAGCATCAGCGGGAGCCGGTGCGCGACGACGTTCAGGAAGCTGCCGACCGCCAACCCCAGCAGCGCCAGCGCCCAGGGCGACAGCAGCAGGTCGAGCGGCAGCCCGGCGACGAGACCGTCGAGCACGGCGGCGTCAGACCACCGCGCCGAGCTTGAAGATCGGCAGGTACATCGAGACGACGATGCCGCCGATCAGCGTGCCCAGGATGACGATGATGAACGGCTCCATCAGGCTCGACAGGCCCTTGACCATGTCGTCGACCTCTTCCTCGTAGAACTCGGCCGCCTTGTTGAGCATGTGGTCGAGCGAGCCGGACTCCTCGCCGATGGCGGCCATCTGCAGCACCATCGTTGGGAACACCCCGGTGGAAGTCATCGAGGTGGTCAGGGCGGAGCCGGTGGAGACGTCGCGCTGGATCTGGTCGGTGGCGATCTGGTAGACCGCGTTGCCCGACGCGCCACCGACGGAATCGAGCGCCTCTACCAGCGGCACGCCCGCGGCGAACATGGTCGACAGCGTGCGCGTCCAGCGCGCGATGACCGACTTGTGGATGAGGTCGCCGAACACCGGCAGGCGCAGCAGCAGCCGGTCCATCGCGATCTGCATCTTCTCGGAGCGCTTCCAGCTCTCGAAGAAGAAGAAGCCGCCGCCGCCGATGACGATGGCCATCAGCCACCACCAGCTGACGAAGAACTTCGACATCGCGATCACCGCCAGCGTCGGTGCCGGCAACTCGCCGCCGAAGCTCTTGAACACGTCCTCGAAGGCCGGGATCACGAAGATCATGATCACCGTCAGCACGATGAAGGCGACGATGATGACCGCGACCGGGTACATCAGCGCCGACTTGATCTTCTGCTTGATGGCGATCGTCTTTTCCTGGTAGATGGCCAGGCGGTCGAGCAACTGCTCGAGGATGCCGCCGGCCTCGCCGGCCTCGACGAGGTTGCAGTACAGCGCGTCGAAGTGCATCGGGTGCTTGCGGAAGGCACTCGACAGGCTGGTGCCGGTCTCGACGTCGGAGCGGATGTCGGTGAGCAGCTTCGTCATCCGCGGGTTGGTGGCGCCCCGCGCGACGATGTCGAAGGCCTGCAGCAGCGGCACGCCGGCCTTCATCATGGTGGCCAGCTGGCGCGTGAAGATGGCGATGTCCTTCTGCTTGATGGACCGGCCCCCGCTGGTGCGGCGCTTGCGCACGCGGGTGACGAGCACGCCCTGCCGCCGCAGGCTGGCGTTGACCGCGGCCTCGCCGCCGGCGCGCATCTCACCGCGGACGATCTTGCCGTTGCGGTCCTTGCCCTCCCACTCAAAGATGAGTTCCTTCGGGTCTCTCAGGGTCGCTGCTGTGGCCATGGGCTCGTGCGCTGGGTGTCTTCGTGGATGGCGGCGGGGCGGTGGCTCACTCGTTGGTGACCGTGATCACTTCCTCGAGCGTGGTGACGCCGGCACGGACCTTGACCAGCCCGGACTGGCGCAGGTCGCGGACGCCCTCGGCCTCGGCCTGCTTGGCAATGTCCAGCGCCGTCCCCTGGGTGAGGATGATGCGCTGTGTCGCCTCGGTTATCGGCATCACTTGGTAGATGCCGACCCGTCCGCGGTAACCATTTGTGCACGAACCGCAGCCCACGGCGCGGTAGGGCTTCCAGTTGCCGTCGAGGTCCTCGGGCTTGAAGCCGGCCTTGAGCAGGCTCTCGCGCGGGAAGTCGGCCGGCTTCTTGCAGTTTTCGCAGAGCTTGCGCGCCAGGCGCTGCGCCGTGATCAGCAGGATGCTCGAGGCGATGTTGAACGGCGCCACGCCCATGTTCATCAGGCGCGTCAGGGTCGTCGGGGCGTCGTTGGTGTGCAGCGTGCTCATCACCAGGTGGCCGGTCTGCGCGGCCTTGATGGCGATGTCGGCCGTCTCCAGGTCGCGGATCTCGCCGACCATGATGATGTCCGGATCCTGGCGCAGGAAGCTCTTGAGCGCTGCCGCGAAGCTGAGGCCGGCCTTGTCGTTGACGTTGACCTGGTTGATGCCTGGCAGGTTGATTTCCGCCGGATCCTCGACCGTGGCGATGTTCACGCCCGGCTGGTTCAGGATGTTCAGGCAGGTGTAGAGCGACACCGTCTTGCCCGAGCCTGTGGGCCCGGTGACCAGCACCATGCCATAGGGCCGCTGGATGGCGACCATCAGGCGATCCTTCTCGGCCTTCTCGTAGCCCAGGGCCTCGATGCCGAGCTTGGCGCTGGACGGGTCGAGGATACGGATCACGACCTTCTCGCCGAACAGCGTGGGCAGCGTGCTGACGCGGAAGTCGATGGCCTTGGTGCCGAACTTCAGCTTCATGCGGCCGTCCTGCGGCACGCGCTTCTCGGCGATGTCCATCCGCGAGATGACCTTGATGCGCGAAGCCAGCTTGTCCTTGATGGCGATCGGCGGCTGGGTGATCTCGCGCAACTCGCCGTCGATGCGGAAGCGGACGCGGTAGTTGTACTCGTAGGGTTCGAAGTGCAGGTCCGACGCGCGCATGTTGATGGCGTCGATCAGCATCTTCTGCAGGAAGCGCACGACCGGCGCGTCCTCGACTTCGGAGGTGACCTCCTGGCTGTCCTGCGGGGTGGCCTCCTCCTCGCTGACATCGAACTCGAAGTCGCCGCCGGCCAGCGACTCCAGCGCCTCGTTGGTGTTGGTGTTCTGGGCTTCGAGCCGCCGGACCAGCTTGTCGTACTCGACGATCACCCAGTCGGGCTGCAGCTGCAGCGCGAACTTGATGCGTTCGCCGGCTTCCTGGTCGGTGGGGTCGGCGGCGCCGATGAAGACGCGGTTGCCGCGCTTGCCCAGCGCGATCAGCTGGTACTGGTTGGCAATCTTCGCGTCGAGAATGTTGCGCGGCAGCCTCTGCATGTCGACCGCGTTGAGGTCGAGCAGCGGCAGGGCCAGCGCCGCGGACAGCGCATGCGCGATCTCGTCGGGCTTCGCGGCGTTGGCCCCGACGACGGTGGCCACGAAGTTGGCCTTGCGGTCGCGCGCGCTCTTGGAGAGTTCCTCGGCGGCCTTGGGAGATAGCTTGCCGGCATTGACCAGCACACGAGCAACCCCCGTCAGAGACGCTGACAGCGATGAGGGGGGGGACTCGACCTGCGTTTCTGCGGCCATCGGCAAGCGTACGGGTTGGAAGGACCATCCATCATCACCGATTCGCCACGGGGTGTAAACGCGCGCGTCCCGTCGTGGTGGGGCCCGGGAATGAAAAAGCCCCGGCGAAGCGGGGCTTGTGTGGGTACCCGGGGCCGGGCGGCGCCGGGAGAAGACTCCTGGTCGGGGTGAGAGGATTCGAACCTCCGGCCTCTACGTCCCGAATTCCATCCGGACGCCTTTTCGGGCTTCTTCTGAACGAAGAATCAACATCTTAGCGCGGATTTGCATGGCGTTGCACGACGTTGCGCGAGGGTCATCTGGAGCAGATTTGGAGCAGCGCAGCTACGGTCTGCTCCCAATACTGTTCGGATAGTGTCTAGAGGAATCCACCAGAGGGGTTCTCAGGCGCCCATGGCGGAGCCGGTGACGGCTGGCACTTTCGTACCGACAGAGGCAGTGGAGTCAGCATGCTGGGCGTGCAGTCGATCGGCAACC
>CAIKLM010000139.1 GCA_903828235.1 uncultured beta proteobacterium
CCGCCGCGCTGCGCGCGCACGCCGCCGCTGGCGGCAGCGGCCACCGCCCGGCCAGCGTGCGCGGCTTCGACCTTGCGCTGCAGTGCCAGGGCACGCGCCGCACGCTGCGCGCGCCGGTGCCCGGTGTGGAAGTGCGGGCGTGGGACGGCCCGGATGCCGTGGTCGCCGTCGACGGCGTCGAGCGCCGCGTCGTCGCGCTGGCCGACGGCGCCACGCTGCGGCTGGCCTGGGAGGCCGCCGTCTTCGCCTTCGACGAGCCCTCGCCCTGGCCCGCCGCCACCGCCGCGGCCGACCCGCGCGAACTGCGCGCCCCAGTGGCCGGCGTCGTGGCCCAGGTGGCCGTGCAGCCCGGCGACCGCGTGGCCGCCGGCCAGCCGCTGGTGTGCGTGGAGGCGATGAAGATGGAGATGTGGCAGTCTGCCGCCGCCGCCGGCACCGTGGCCGCGGTGCACGTGGCGCCGCGCGACACCGTGGCCGCGGGCGCCCGGCTGCTCACCCTGGAGATCGACCCATGACCGCGCCAGCCGCCCCCGACAAGGCCATCCTCACCTGCGCGCTGACCGGCGTGCTCACCGACCCGCGGCAGCACCCGGTGCCGGTCACGCCCGCGCAGATGGCCGCCGAGGCGCGCGACGCCTTCAACGCCGGCGCCAGCATCATGCACGTGCACCTGCGCAGCCAGGAGCCCGGCTTCGGCCACATGCCCAGCTGGGACCCCGAGGTCGCCGCCGCCGTGTGCGACGCCATCCGCGCCGCCTGCCCGGGCGTCATCATCAACCTCACCACCGGGGTGCTGGGCAAGGACATCTCCGGCCCCGCGGCCTGCCTGCGGCGCGTGCGGCCCGAGATCGCGGCCTGCAACGCCGGCACGCTGAACTACCTCAAGCTCAAGGCCGACGGCAGCTGGGCCTGGCCGCCGATGGTGTTCGACAACCCGGTGGCCAAGGTGCAGCAGTTCCTCGACGTGATGGCCGAGACCGGCACGCACCCAGAGTTCGAGTGCTTCGACGTGGGCATCCTGCGCAGCGTGGCCATGTACGTGGGCGCCGGCATGGTGCGCGGCGTGCCCGAGGTGAACCTGGTCATGGGCGTGGCCAGCGGCATGCCCTGCGACGCCGAGCTGCTGGCGCTGCTGCCGCGCTGGATGCCCGAGGGCGCGGTCTGGCAGAGCACGCTGATCGGCCGCGCCGAGGTGTGGCCGGTGCACCAGAAGACGGCCGAGCTCGGCGGCCACCTGCGCACGGGGCTGGAGGACACCTTCTACCGGCCCGACGGCTCGCGCGCGGCCGGCAACGGCGAGCTCGTCGAGGACCTGGCCGCCTGCGCGCGCCGCGCCGGCCGCGAGATCGCCACGCCGGCCGAGGCGCGGGCGCTGCTGGGGCTGCGCGAGGTGGCCACCGCATGACCACCGCCCCGCTGGTGCCCCGCGGTGCCGACGAGCAGGCCCGGCTCGACGCCGCGCTGGTGGAGCTGTTCGAGCAGCGCATCACCTTCAATCAGACGCTGGGCCTGAAGGTGCTGAGCGTGAAGCCCGGCGACGTGCGCGCGCGCATCGCGATGCGGCCCGAGCTCGTGGGCCACTACGCCTACGGCCGGCTGCACGGCGGCGTGATCGCCGCCACGCTCGACGCGATGGGCGGCCTGGCGCTGATGGTGGGCATCGCCGAGCGGCACCCGCACGACAACGCGCTGCAGGTGATGCACCGCTTCTCGCGCATGGGCACCATCGACCTGCGCATCGACTACCTGCGCCCGGGGCTGGGCCAGCACTTCGTCGCCACCGCCGAGGTCACGCGGCTGGGTGGCCGCATCGGCAGCACGCAGATGCGGCTGGTCAACGACGAGGGCACGCTGCTTTCCACGGGGGCGGCGGCCTACGTGGTGGCCTGATCCGGGGGCATCATCGGCCCCCATGACGAGCACCACCCCACCCACCGCCGACGACTGGGCCCGCGAGGCCGCCGAGCTGCGCGAGCGCCTGTCGCGCGGCCGCGGCGTGGGCGTGGCCACTCTGGCCGAGGCGGCCGGCCGCAGCGGCCTGGAACTGCTGCAGGCCATGCTGCGCGGCGAGCTGCCCTACCCCCACATCGGCGAGACCATGGACTTCTCGCTCATCGAGGTGTCGCCGGGCCGCGCCGTGTTCCAGGGCCTGCCGCAGACCCGGCACCTCAACCCGATGGGCACCGTGCACGGGGGCTGGTACGCCACCCTGCTGGACTCGGCCCTGGGCTGCGCCGTGCACACCACCATGCCGCCGGGCCGCGGCTACACCACGGCTGAGCTGAGCGTGAACCTGGTGCGCGGCGCCGTGCCCGGGCGCGAGCCGCTGCGCGCCATCGGCCAGGTCATCCACAGCGGGCGGCAGCTGGCCACGGCCGAGGGACGCATCGTCGATGCCGCCGGCCGGGTCTATGCCCACGCCACCACCACCTGCCTGGTGTTCGAGCGGCCGCCCGGCGGCTGATCCACCCGGCCCGGGCTTGACCCCGGGGAACTCGGCCCCATGTCTGGAGTCTCGTCCGTTCCACTCCCCCGCTTCATCGCCATGCCGCTCGCCCATCCGCGCCGCCTGCTGCTCACCGCCACCGCCCTCGTGGGCGCCGCGGCCGCCGTTGCCTTCCTGGCGCTGCCGGCGCTGGTGCAGGGACGCACCGAGGCGCAACCGCGCGCCGTCACGCCGCGCGGGCCGCTGGCGGCCGACGAGCTGGCGCACATCGAGCTGTTCAGGAAGGCCAGCCCCTCGGTGGTGCACATCACCAGCCTGGGCGCGCAGCGCGACGTGTTCAGCATGAACGTGCAGCAGGTGCCGCGCGGCACCGGCACCGGCTTCGTGTGGGACGCGTCGGGCCACATCGTCACCAACTTCCACGTCATCCAGGGTGCCAACGGTGCCAAGGTGACGCTGGCCGACCAGTCCACCTACGACGCCACGCTGGTGGGCGCCTTCCCCGACCGCGACCTGGCGGTGCTGAAGATCGACGCCGCCAAGGACAAGCTGCCGCCGCTGGCGCTGGGCACCAGCCGCGACCTGCAGGTCGGCCAGCGCGTCTACGCCATCGGCAACCCCTTCGGCCTGGACCAGACGCTGACCATCGGCATCGTCAGCGCCCTCAACCGCGAGATCGAGAGCTTCAACAACCGCACCATCCGCGGCGTGGTGCAGACGGACGCCGCCATCAACCCGGGCAACTCCGGCGGTCCGCTGCTCGATTCGGCTGGCCGGCTGATCGGCGTGAACACCCAGATCGCCAGCCCCAGCGGGGCCAGCGCCGGCATCGGCTTCGCGATCCCGGTCGACGAGGTCAACCGCATCGTGCCGCGGCTCATCCGCGACGGCCGGTTCGTGCGCCCGGCCCTGGGCGTGACGGCGGGTCCGCCGCAGCTCCAGCGGGCGCTGAGGCTGCCCAAGGGCGTGGCGGTGGTTCAGGTGGGCCGCAACACCCCGGCGGCGAGGGCGGGGCTGCAGCCGTTCAGCCGTGGCAACCGCGGCGAGATCGTGATGGGCGACGTCATCACCGCGATCAACGACGAACCGGTGGAGGGCCTCGACGACATGCTCGCGGCGCTGGAGCGCCGGCAGCCCGGCGAGGCGGTCACGCTCACGGTGTGGCGGGAGGGCCGTTCGCGGAACGTGGAAACACGACTGGCCGCCGGTGAGTAGGCGCTCTCTTCGGCCGGCTGCGTGACAGACTGCGCGGGGCGATTGGCAAGTTCACCGACACCCCTGGCTTCGGGGACCGCAGCGGTGGAGGCAGGGCGGATAATTCGAGCGTTAAGACGGCAGAGTTCGCCCTGTACCCAGCGGCCTGCGGCTGCGGAGTGCCCACCACGGTTCGAGATGTCGGGAGCGATCGAGTGAACGAGAACAAGCCTGCGGACGACGCCCACGCCCAACGGCGCCGGCGCGTGCTGCGCGGCGCGCTCGCCGCGCCGGTTGTGCTGACGATCAGCAACGGGGCGGGCGCGCAGATGGCGTCGAGCCTGCGTTGCGTGGCGAATCAGGTCAACAACCCCACGAGCGTGCCGCGCACCCAGGCGCCCAGTGCGGCAGTGCCCGTCAACCGCGTCAACGTGCGGCTTCGCCTCACTGGGGGCAAGTACTACATCCGGGGTTCGGAAGTCCGCGCTCTCGCGCATCCAAACCGTCAGGTGACCTGGATCGGCAACAACGAGTACCGCGAATTCGTCCTGGCCTCGAATTCGCTGACCGGCCTCAACGTCACCTTGCCTTCCGCCCCTCCGGTGACCAATCGCTGGGTGGTGTTGCAGATGGACCAGCACGGCTACATCACGTCCGCGGGCGTGAACAATCTGACGACGAGCTCGATGATCACTGGGACCTGCTGGGCCTCGTTCTTCGCGGGTCCGTGACCGACCTGGCATGTCGCCTCGTCGACGGGGTGATCTGGCGTCCGCTGGACGATGCCCTGCACGCGGTCTACAGCCCGCTGTCGGGCGAAACCCTGCTTCTCAACAATACCGCGATCTGGGTGCTTGAAGTGCTGGCCGAGCCGGGCTGGCATGATCCCCAGGATGTCGTGCGCCAGATCGCCAACGAAGCCGAGACCTCCGAGCGCGAGGTGCAGGACACGCTGGGCGACGTCTGGACGACGCTGCTCGGTAGCGGGCTGCTGCGCCGCCTGCGCGCCGCGGCTTGACCCACCCGCCACCGCGCTGAGCTGATGGCGACGCTGGCCGAGTCCGGCGAAGCCGCGGTGCGCGCGGCGCTGGTCGGCCGCGGCCTGTGGCTCGACGTCGGCAGCGCGCTGATCCACCTGCGCAGCGATTCGCCCCGGCTGGCCGCCGCGGTGCACGACGTGTACCGCCACTTCCCGCTGCAGACCCAGGGCGATTGGGCCGACCTGCACCTGCAGGTGCGCAGACACCGGCGCTGGTTCGTGCCCTGGCGGCCGCAGGTCCGGCTTTTCTGCGACGGCTCGGAGCCCTTCGAGCCCTTTCCGGCCGACACGGCGCTGCCCATGTTCGAGTGGGGCGCCAACTGGCTGATCGGCCTGCGCCTGCACCACCGGCTGCTGCTGCACGCCGGCGTGCTGGCGCGCGACGACCGGGCTTTGGTGATGCCGGCCGTGCCGGGTGCCGGCAAGAGCACGCTCACGGCCGCGATGGCCCACGCCGGCTGGCGGCTGCTCTCCGACGAGTTCGGCGCCCTGGACATGGCCACGGGCGCGCTGTGGCCGCTCATCAAGCCGCCGGTGATGAAGAACCGGTCCATCGAGGTGTTGCGGCAGTTCGCGCCGCAGGCCGTGCTGGGCCGCGTCTACCCGGCCACGCGCAAGGGCGACGTCGCCCACGTGGCCCCGCCGGCCGACGCGGTGGCCGGCCGCCACCGCCCGGCGCAGCCCTTCGCCATCGTGCTGCCGCACTGGCAGGAAGGGGCCGAGGCGCGGCTGGAACCGGTGACGCCGGGCCTGGCTTGCTCGGCGCTGGCCTTCAACGCCTTCAACTACCGCGTCTGCGGGCAGGCCGGCTTCGAGGTGGTCGCGCGGCTGGCGCGCGAGGTGCCGGCGTGGCAGCTCACCTACGGCCGGCTGCCCGAGGCCATCGGCCTGCTCGATACGCTGCACGCGCAGGCCGCCGCCGCGCCCGGAGGCCGCACGTGAGCAGGCCCGTGGGCCGCTGGCCCGATCTTTCGTGGCTGCAGGCGCTGGCACAGCCGGAATCGGCCCTGGCCTGGACGCTGGCCGAGTGGGACCACCGCGTCCGCGTGGCCCGCCGACTGCGCCTGCTGGGCCGCCTGGCGGAGTCGGTGCTGGGCGCCGGGCTGGCCGACCGGCTGCCGCAGCCGGTGGTCCACGCCCTGCAGGCCGAGGCCCACCTGGCCCGGGCCCGCTGCCAGGCGCTGCTGTGGTGCCGCGAAAGCGCTGGCCAGGCGCTGGAGGGCCTGGACGCGCCGCTGGTGCTGCTCAAGGGCGCCGCGTACATGGCCCAGCGCCTGCCCAACGCCGCGGGGCGAATGCCCTCGGACCTGGACATCCTCGTGCCCGCCGAGGCGCTGCCCGAGGCACGCCGCCGGCTGATGGACGCGGGCTGGCAGGAGGTCGAGCTCGACGAGCACGACCAGCGCTACTACCGCGAGTGGAGCCACGAGCTGCCGCCGATGAGGCACCCCCTGCACGCCATCGAGCTGGACGTGCACCACAACATCCTGCCGCCGGTGGCGCGCGACCGCGTCGACGCCGCCGTGCTGCTGCAGGCCGCGCGGCCGGTGGCCGATGTCGACGCCGTGCCCTGGTGGGTGCTGGGGCCCGAGGATCAGGTGCTGCACTGCGCCGCCCACCTGATCAACGATTCCGAGCACCGCGACCGGCTGCGCGACCTCGTCGACCTGCAGGTGCTGATGGCGGCGCACGGCGCGGCCGAGCCCGGCTTCGGGGCTCGCCTGGTGACTCGCGCCCGTCAACTGGGCCTGCACGACGCGCTGGTGCTGTGCGCCGCGCTGGTGGCCGAGGGCCTGAAGGCGCCGCTGGACCCGGCGCTGCAGCCGGTGGTGCGGCAGGCGATGGCGCAGCGCCGCCTGGCCACGCTGCAGCGGCGCTTCGCCACCGTGCTGGCGCCGCGCGACCCCGAGGCCGAGCCCGGCCTGGGCGTGCGCCTGGCCGAGACCGCGTTGCTCGTGCGCCACCACTGGCGCCGCATGCCGCTGCCGCTGCTGGTGCGCCACACCTGGCACAAGGTCTGGGCGCCGCGCCGCGCCGCCGCAGCCGAGGCGGACACCGGCGACGCCTGACCGGCCGGCCGGGCCTGCCCGGCGCGGGCGGCTTGAGGAACAATCCGCCCCGCCATGCCGCGCGCCGAACTCGAACTGCTCGCCCCCGCCCGCGACGCCGACATCGGCATCGAGGCCGTCAACCACGGGGCCGACGCCGTCTACATCGGCGGCCCGGCCTTCGGCGCGCGCGAGAAGGCCGGCAACTCCCTGGCCGACATCGAGCGCCTGGTGCGCCACGCGCACCGCTTCGGCGCGCGCATCTTCGTCACCCAGAACACCATCCTGCGCGACGACGAGCTGGCCGCGGCCCGGCAGCTGGCCTGGAGCCTGTGGAACATCGGCGTCGACGCGCTGATCGTGCAGGACATGGGCCTGCTGATGCTCGACCTGCCGCCCATCCAGCTGCACGCCAGCACGCAGACCGACATCCGCACCCCCGAGAAGGCGCGCTTCCTGCAGGACGCGGGCTTCTCGCAGATGGTGCTGGCGCGCGAGCTCACGCTGGCCGAGATCCGCGCCATCGAGGCGCAGGTGCCGCAGGCGGTGCTGGAGTTCTTCGTGCACGGCGCGCTGTGCGTGGCCTACAGCGGCCAGTGCTACATCAGCCACGCCCACACCGGCCGCAGCGCCAACCGCGGCAGCTGCAGCCAGGAGTGCCGGCTGCCCTACACCGTGACCGACGCGCAGGGCCGCGTGGTGGCCCACGACAAGCACGTGCTGAGCCTGAAGGACAACGACCAGAGCGCCAACCTGCACGCGCTGGTCGATGCCGGCATCCGCAGCTTCAAGATCGAGGGCCGCTACAAGGACATGGCGACGGTGAAGAACGTCACCGCGCACTACCGGCAGCTGTGCGACCGCCTGCTCGAGGAGCGGGCCGGCGGGCCCGCGCCCACCAGGCCCGGCAGCAGCGGCCGCTGCCGCTACACCTTCGCGCCCGACCCCGAGCGCGCCTACAACCGCGGCGGCACCGACTACTTCGTGGGCGGCCGCAAGGACGACATCGGCGCCTTCGACACGCCCAAGCACGCCGGCATCGCCATCGGCCACGTCGTGAAGGTGGCGCCGCAGTCCTTCGACATCGAGCTGCTGACGCCGGAGCTGCAGCTGAACAACGGCGACGCGCTGACCTGGGTCGACCTGCAGGGCGAGCTGCAGGGCGTGCCGGTGAACGTGGCGCGCCACGTGGCCGGCCGGCTGTGGCGCGTGGAGCCCAACATCGCGCCGGGGCAGACCACCGCCGTGCTCAAGGGCCTGCGGCGCGACGCGCCCGTCAGCCGCAACCGCGACATGGCCTGGGAGCGGCTGCTCGAGAAGAAGAGCGCCGAGCGCACGATCGCGCTGGACCTGCGCTTCGAGGCCACCGCCGACGGCTTCGCGCTGGCGCTGGCCGATGCCGATGGCCACCAGGCCCGCGTGGCCGTCGCCCACGCGCACGAGCCACCCAAGGACACCGCGCGCGCCGAGGCCACGCTGCGCGAGAACCTCGGCCGCCTGGGCGGCACGCTGTTCGAGGCGCGGCGGGTGCAGCTGCGGTGGCGCGGCGCCGAAGGCCCGCTGTTCGTGCCCGCCAGCGTGGCCAACGCGCTGCGGCGCGACGGCGTCGCGGCGCTGGAGGCCGCGCGCGCCGCCGCCTTCCAGCGGCTGCCGCGCGCCGCGCCGGTGGAGCCGCCCGCGCCCTACCCGGAGGACACGCTGAGCTACCTGGCCAACGTCTACAACGCGCAGGCGGCGGCCTTCTACGCGCGCCACGGCGTGCGGCTCGTCGAGGCCGCCTACGAAAGCCACGAGCAGCTCGGCGAGGTCAGCCTGATGATCACGCGCCACTGCGTGCGCTACAGCCTGAGCCTGTGCCCCAAGCAGGCCAAGGGCGTGCAGGGCGTGCAGGGCACCATCCGCGCCGAGCCGCTGACGCTGCGCCACGGCGACGACTTGCTGACGCTGCGCTTCGACTGCAAGCCCTGCGAGATGCACGTGGTGGGCTCGATGCGCCGGAACGTGCTGCAGCAGGCCCGCCGCGACGAAAAGGCCTCGCTGGCCACGCCGCAGCCGATCCGCTTCTACCGCACGCGGCCTGCGGCGTGAATTGCTCGGCACCTGCCGTGGCCCGCCGCGGCCCGCCGGCCGGGGACAATCAGGGGCTCCGATCCAGGCCCCCAGGTACCCCATGAAGATCCTGCTCACCGGCGCCGCCGGTTTCATCGGCATGACGACGACGCTGAAGCTGCTGGCCCGCGGCGACACCGTCGTGGGGCTGGACAACCTCAACGACTACTACAGCGTGCAGCTCAAGCGCGACCGCCTCGCGCGCCTGACGCCGCACCCGAACTTCCGCTTCGTGCAGCTCGACGTGGCCGACCGGCCCGGCATCGAGAAGCTCTTTGCCGACGGCGGCTTCGACCGCGTCATCCACCTTGCAGCCCAGGCCGGCGTGCGCTACTCGCTCGTCAACCCGCACGCGTACGTCGACAGCAACGTCGTCGGCTTCATGAACATCCTCGAGGGCTGCCGCCATGCCCGCGTGCAGCACCTCGTGTACGCCAGCAGCTCCAGCGTCTACGGCGGCAACACGCGCATGCCGTTTTCCGAGCACGACAGCGTCGACCACCCGGTGAGCATGTACGCCGCCACGAAGAAGGCCAACGAGCTGATGGCGCACACCTACAGCCACCTGTTCGGGCTGCCGACCACGGGCTTGCGCTTCTTCACGGTGTATGGCCCGTGGGGGCGGCCCGACATGGCGCTGTTCCTGTTCACCAAGGCCATCCTCGAGGGCCGGCCGATCGACGTCTTCAACCACGGGAACATGCGCCGCGACTTCACCTACGTCGACGACATCGTCGAGGGCGTGATCCGCGTCACAGACCGCGTGGCCGCACCCGACCCGGACTACCGATCCGACACGCCCGACCCCGGCACCAGCCACGCGCCGTTCCGCGTGTTCAACATCGGCAACCACCAGCCGGTGCCGCTGCTGGACTTCATCGCGGCCATCGAGGACGCGCTCGGCCGCAAGGCCGAGAAGAACCTGCTGCCGCTGCAGGACGGCGACGTGCCGGCCACCTACGCCGACGTCGATGCGCTCACCCGGTGGGTGGGCTTCGCGCCGGGCACCGACATCCGCACGGGCATCGGGCGCTTCGTCGAGTGGTACCGGGGCTACTACAAGGTGTGAGGGGCCGCCAGGCGCTCTGCAGGCGCCACCCCCCCCCGAGCGGTCGACGTCAACGCCCGGCCATCAGCGCACTTCGGCCATCAGGGCCCGCAAGGCCGCCACCGGCACGGCGTAGCTGATGCCGGTGGGCGCGCTGAGCGCGCTCTCGCGCCCGGCCTTCACGAGCACCATGTTCACCAGGCCGATCACGCGGCCCGTGGCGGTGTCGAACACCGGCCCGCCGCTGTTGCCGGGGTAGGCGGTGGCGTCGAGCTGCAGCAGCTCGAAGTTGCCTTCGCGCAGGCGCAGCAGCGCGCGCGGGTCGAGGTTGGACGCCGTCGGCGCCGGCAGCGCGGCCGTGGTGATGCTGGCCACGATGCCGCGGTGCGTGACCATCGCGAAGCCCAGCGTGCCGCCGATGGGGAAGCCCATGAGCGCGATCTCGGCACCCTCGCGCGCGCTGCCGGGCTCGGCCAGCGGCAGCGCCGGCAGCGGCGGGCCTTCGATGCGCAGCAGCGCCAGGTCGCGTACGCGGTCGGTGCCCACCACGCGGGCGCGGCGGCCGCTGACCAGATCGCCGCTGCGACCGGTCAGCACCATCAGCTGCGGTCCGCTGGCAGGGTCGGCCGTGTCGGCGCCGGGCGGCAGCACGTGGAAGTTGGTCGCCACCAGCGTGCCGTCGCCGACCACGAAGCCGGTGCCCCGGAAGCCGAAGCGCGGGCTGTCGGTGGGGCTGAAGGTGCCCACCGGCAGAACCGAAGGCCGCGCCGACGCGATGAGCCCGGGCAGGTCGGCCTGCGCCAGGGCGTGCAGCGGGGCCAGGGCCAGCGCCAGCGTGGCGCCCAGGCAGCGCCGGCGCAGCGGCGTCACAGCGTGGCCAGCAGCTTGCCGACCTCGGCCTGGTCGCGGAAGCGGCTGCCGAGCTTGGCCAGGTCCTCGAGCTCGGCGCGGGCGTAGGCCTTGTCGCCCGACTGGATGAGCAGCCGCGCGAGCGTGAGCTTCAGGCTCGGGTCGTTGGGCGCCCGCGAGATCGCCGACTTCTGCACCTCGATGGCCTGCGGCAGCTTCTTGTCGGCGGCCAGGGCCAGCGCCAGCGTGTCCATCATCTGGGGGCGGCCGGGCAGCAGCTCGTTGGCCTTCTTGGCCAGGTCGAGCGCGCCAGGCTTGCCCTGCTTCACCAGCAGGTAGGCCACGTTGTTCATCGCGAGGGCGTTGCGCGGCTGCGTGGCCAGCACGGCGCGGTAGTGCCCCTCGGCGGCGGCCAAGTCGCCGCGCTGCAGCGCGATGTCGCCTTCGTAGAAGCGGAACGCTGCGTCCTTGGGGTTGCCGCGGTTCCAGTCGGTGGCCAGCTTGTCGGCCTCGGCCTGGCGGCCCGCGTTGAGCAGCGCCATGTGCAGGCGCATCGCGATGTCGCTGGTCTTGCGCAGGTCCAGCGCCTTGCGGTAGGCCGCGACCGCCTGGTCGTGGTTGCGGCTCGCGTTCTCGACATCGCCCTCGAGCAGGAAGCCTTCCGGATCCCTGGGCACGGCCTTCTGGATCTCGCGCGCCAGCGCGATCGCCTCCTGGGGCTTGTTCTCGCGCATCGCCACCGTCATCAGTGCGCGGCGCGCCGGCGTGAAGTCCGGGCGCAGCGTCAGCGCTTCTTCAAGGGCGCGCCGGGCGCCGGCGAAGTCCTGGGTCTCCACCAGGGCCTCGGCCATGCGCACCCGGTAGACCGGGTTGGTGTCGTGCAGCGCGGTCAGCTGCCTGAAGGTGACGACGGCGCTGGCGGCGTCCTTGGCGGCCATCTGGGCACGCCCCAGCGTCTCCTTCATCTCGGGGCTGGTCGGCAGGGCCGCCGCCCCCTCGCGCGCGGCGGTCAGGGCCGCCGCGGTGTCGCCGGTGCCCAGCAGGTGGCTGACCAGCAACAGGTGCGGCTGCAGTTCGCCGGCGTTGGCCTTCACGGCGTTGCGCAGATGCTGCAGCACGGCGGCCGGTTCGGCGCCGGTGCGCTGGGCCAGCTCGGCCAGCGACAGGTGCGCCTGGTGGCTCTTGGGGTCGGCCTTGGCGTGGTCTTCGAAGCGCTTGCGCGCGACCTCGGGCCTGCCGGCGTCCAGGTCGATCGCCGCCAGGCTGGCGATGGCCGGGAAGAAGCCCGGCTCCTTGGCCAGCGCCGCCTCGAACGACTGCGTCGCCGCCGGGATCTGGCGCTGCATCAGCTGCACGCGGCCGCGCAACTGGTAGGCCAACGCGCGGTCGGGCTGCTTCTTCTGAAGGTTGTCGATGGCCTTGAGCGCACCGGACAGGTCGTTCGCGCGCATGCGCGCACTGACCAGCGCGATGTCGGCGCGCGTGCCCTTGTCCTCGGCGGCCACGGATTCCAGCTTGGCGATGGCCGAACCGCTGTTGCCGCGTGCCATCTCGGCCAGCGCGATGCTGGTGCGCACGCGGGTGTCCTTGGGGGCCACGCGGGCTGCGGCGGCGTAGGCCGCGTCGGCGCGGCGGTTGTCGCCCAGTTGCAGGTAGGCCTCGCCGGCGAGGGTGAGGCTGGTGCCATCCGGCGTCTGGCCCTCGATCACGGGCGCGAGCGCGGTCACCGCCTTGCCGGGCTGGTTCAGGCGAAGGTAGGTCTGCGCGAGCAGGTGGCGCGCCAGCAGGCGCCCTGGCGCGTTCTTGATGGCGCGCGCCAGGGAGACTTCGGCCTCGATGTAGCGGCCGAGCCGGAAGTCGGCGGCACCCGCCAGCTCCAGGAGCCGGGCGTTGTCGGGCATCACCTTGAGCAGGCGCGCGGTCAGCTCGCGGCTCTTGCGGGCGTCTCCGTCGGCGAAGGCGAACTGGGCTTCCAGGAACACCGTGTCGGGGTGGTTGGGCGCCACCTTCTTCAGTTCGGCGAACTGGGCGCGTGCGGCCTCACCTTGTGCCTGCTCATTCAGCAGGGTGATCGCAGACGTGTGGGCGGCCACCGAGCGGGGGTTGCTCTCGAGCACGCGCTTGAAGGCAGCCAGGGCGGCGTCGCGGTTGTTCTGGCCGAACCACAGCACCTCACCCTTGAAGATGCCGGCGCTCTGGTGCCCGGCGTCCTGGGCCAGCACGCCGTCGAGCAGGGCCAGCGCCCCGGCGAAATCACCCTCGGCGGCCTTCATGCGGGCCTGCAGCACGATGGCTGGGGCGAAGCCGGGCGACAGCCTCAGCGCAGCCGCGGCAAGCTCGCTGGCGCGCTGCGTGTTGCTGCGCGCCAGGTGGGCGCTGGCCAGCGAGCTGAGCAGGTCGGCCTGGGCCTGGGGGTCGGCCAGCTGGGTCTCGTTGAACTGCGCCAGCAGCCGCGTCTCGTCACCCACCGCCACCAGTGCGCGGGCCAGCGGCGGAATCACCTGCTCGCCAGGGGCCTGCAGCTCCTGTGCCTTCTGCAGCTCGACCAGGGCCGAGACGGGGTCGCCCGCCTCCAGCAGCGCCAGGCCCAGGTGCAGCCGGAAGTCGGCCGAATCGGGCTGCTTCTGCAGCGCGCTCTTGAACTGGATGACGGCCGAGGCGTAGTCGCGCTGCTTCATCGCGGCCTTGCCGGCATTGGCCAGGTCTTCGCCGCTCATGCCGCCGCAACCCGCCAGGGCCATGGCGACGACAAGCACGGCAGCGGCCAGGGGTGCCTGGCGTTCGCGGGCCGTGTGGCGGATGAGAGGTCGCGCGGTCATGGTGGTCTCCGGAGCCGGCGGGTGCTACTTGATCGCCAGCTTCTTCATCAGGTCGTACAGCGTCGGCCGGCTCACGCCCAGCAGCTCGGATGCCTTCACGATGTTGCCATTGGCGCGCGCCAGGGCGGCCACGATGGCCTGGCGCTCGGCGGCCTCGCGCGCAGCGCGCAGGTCGAGCTCGGCGGCGCCGCCTGCGTCGTCGCGCCGCGGGCGGGGCAGGCCGAGGTCGTCGCAGGTGATGCGCTCGCCGTCGGCCATGATGGATGCGCGCTTGACGGCGTTGAGCAGCTCGCGCACGTTGCCCGGCCAGGCGTGCTGGTCGATCGCCTCGAGCGCGTCCTCGCTGAACTGCAGCGAGCCGCGGCGCTGCTCCTGCGCGAAGCGGCGCAGGAAGGCGTGCGCCAACAGCACGGCGTCGCCGTGGCGGCTGCGCAGCGGCGGGATGTTCACCACGATCTCGGCGAGCCGGTAGTACAGGTCCTCGCGGAAGCGGCCTTCGGCGATCTGGCCCTTCAGGTCCTGGTGGGTGGCGCAGACCACGCGCACGTCGACCGGGATCTCGCTGCGCCCACCCAGCCGCTCGATCGTGCGCTGCTGCAGGAAGCGCAGCAGCTTGGCCTGCAGGCTGTGCGGAAGGTCGCCGATCTCGTCGAGGAACAGGGTGCCGCTGTTCGCCGTCTCGATCTTGCCGGGCGTGGTCTTGGCGGCGCCGGTGAAGGCGCCCTTCTCGTAGCCGAAGAGCTCGCTTTCGAGCAGGTTCTCGGGGATGGCCGCGCAGTTGATGGCGACGAAGCGGCCCTGGCGCTTGCTGGCCGTGTGCAGCCCCTGCGACAGCACCTCCTTGCCGGTGCCGCTCTCGCCGAGCAGCAGCACGGTGGCGTCGGAGCCCGCCACGCGCTCGACCAGGCGGCCGATGCGCAGCATCTCGGCGTCGCGCGTGATCAGGCCCGACAGGGCGTCGGGCTGGTGCAGCGCCTGCAGCCGGCGGTTCTCGGCCTGCAGCTCGGCCAGGCGGCTGGCGCGCTCGACCACCAGGTTGAGCACGTCGGGCTCGAAGGGCTTGGCCAGGAAGTCGTAGGCGCCCATCGACACCGCGCGCAGCGCGTTGGCCTGGTCGTTCTGGCCGGTGAGCACGATCACCTTGGTGGCGGGCTCGAGGTCGAGGATCTGCTCCAGCAGCCGGAAGCCCTCCGACACCGAGTCGGGGTCGGGCGGCAGCCCGAGATCCATGGTGACCACGGCCGGCTGGTGGCGGCGCAGCTGCAGCAGCGCGCTCTCGCGGTCGGCCGCCGTCACGGACTCGAAGCGGTCCAGCGTCCACTTGATCTGCTTCTGCAGCGCGAGGTCGTCCTCGACGATCAGCAGCGGGGAGTCCTGGCTCATCGGGTCGGCCTCGCTCAGCGCGCCGCGGGGCGCATCAGGTCCGAGCCCTGCGGCGCCTCGAAGGCGGGCAGCAGCACGGTGAAGACCGAGCCCTCGCCGGGGCGGCTGGCGACGTCGATCGTGCCACCAAGCTCGCGCACGTACTGCGCGCTCTCGAAGCTGCCGATACCCATGCCGCTGGCCTTGGTGCTGCTGAAGGGCCGGAAGAGCTGCGTGCGCACGAATTCCTCGGTCATGCCGGCGCCAGTGTCGCCGATCTCGACGCGCACGCTACCGGCCGCGCGGGACGTGCGCAGCCAGACGCGGCCGCTGACCGGGGTGGCATCGAGCGCGTTCTGCACCAGGTGGCCCAGCACGCGCTCGAGGCGGTCGTCGTGGCCACGGGTGAACAAGTGCTCGCCTTCATCGGTCTCGAGGGTGCGGCCCTGGGCCCGGGCCATCGCGACCAGCCGGCGCACGATGGGATGAAGCTCCACGCCGCGGCCGCCGCCCGGAGGCTTGGCGCCCTCGCGCAACTGCAGCATGAGCCGCTTCATCTTCTCAAGCGAGCTTTCGACGGTCAACAGCATGTCCTGCTGGAACTCCCGGTTGTCGTGCAGGCGTTCCGCATTCTTCAGCATCAGGGACAGCTGGGCGACGATGTTCTTCAGGTCGTGCACGACGAAGGCCGACATCTTGTTGAAGGCCTCGAACTTGCGGGCGTCCAGCAGCGCCTCGGTGGCCTGCATCTGGGCGAGATAACCCGCAGCCTGGCGGCCCGCGGTCTTCAGCAGGTCCAGCACCTCCCAGTTGAGCTTGATCGCCGTCAGCGGCCGCGCCAGCACCACGAAGCCCTGCAACTCGTCGCCCACCATCAGCGGCACCACCAGCCAGCCGTTCTTCGCGCCGAGCAGCCAGGTCGGCAGGGCCAGCTCGCCGTACTTGCGCGGCGACGAGCGGAACTCGTCAAGGTCGATCACCCAGCCCTGCTCGGCCAGGAAGCGCGCCAGCGAGGAATCGGCCGCCTCGCTCTCGGCGATGACGGGCATGTTCCAGGCCGCGGACTGCGCATAGCCGCTGCCGCCGCCCTGGCGCGTCCAGAGGCTGCCGGCGGGGCATTCCAGCATCTTGGCCAGGCCGCGCACGATCATCTCGCCCGTTTCCTGAGGGCTGCGGTTGGCCGAGAGCATGGCGGTGAAGCGCAGCCACTCCTCGCGGTAGTCGTAGCGGTAGCTGTAGAAGTGCTTGCCCACGAACACCCGCAGCCACGAACGGAAGGCGCCCGAGAACGCCAGCATCCCCAGCAGGGCCAGGGCCGTCACGACCAGGCCCAGCTGCAGCGCGCGGCCCCACTCGCCGCCGAAGAAGCGCACGTAGTAGCCCACCGCCGCCATGAACAGCAGGTAGGCACCGGCCAGCAGCAGCGAGGCCGAGTAGAAGGCCGCGGTGCGCGAGACGTGCAGCTTGGCGATCCAGTTCGGGCTGCGCCTGGCGGCCACCAGCAGGAAGGGCACGGCCAGCGCGTGCACGGCGCCGCGGACCGCCAGCGCGTCGGCGTCGAGATTGGCGAACAGCAGCCCCTCGGAGAACAGGTAGATGTCGAACACGAAGACGCAGGCCAGGCCCAGGCACACGGGCTTGGCGTTCCAGCGCTGGTCTTCGCGGAGGTTGCGGAACAGCTGTTCCACCATCAGAAGGCCGCACACCGGCAGTGCCAGTGCGCCGCCGATCGCCAGCCGCGACCAGTCGCCGGCCAGCACGCCCAGGGCCAGCAGCACCAGCAGGCCGGCTGCCACACCCAGGCTGCCGGCGGCCACCCGCCGCATCAGCCGCGCGGCTGGCGACGGCGTGCCGTCGTCGTGACGCGGCAGCAGCATCACCAGGAACAGGAACCACAGCCCGTAGCGCAGCAGGTCGGCCGCCTGGGCGAGGTAGTCGGCCGCGAGGTCGTTCCAGGCCAGGCCCAGCAGCGAGGCCGCACACCACGCGGCCGAGGCCAGCACGGCGGCCAGCACCGGCCAGCGGGCACCCGGCGCGCCCGTCACCGAGCCCGCGCGGCGCGCCAGGACGAAGGCCAGAGCAAGGTGCGCGGCGAGCCCGACGGTGTAGGAGGCCGAGGCTACGGTGAACGGCGGCAGGTCCATGCCTCAGCGATGCGTTGGGAGCAGCCCGGCCACCAGGGTGGCGCAGCGCGGGCGCCGGCTCCTCGGCCGCCCTATCGGGCGCCCTTGCCGGTGAGCACCACGCTGACGGTCTCCATCAGGACGAGCAGGTCCAGGAACAGCGTGTGGTTCTTGACGTAGTACAGGTCGTATTGCAGCTTTTCCTGCGAATCCTCGACCGTGGCGCCGTAAGGGTAGCGCACCTGCGCCCAGCCAGTGACGCCCGGCTTGACGCTGTGCCGCAGGGCGTAGAAGGGGATCTCCTGCGTCAGCTGCTCCACGAAGTAGGGCCGCTCCGGGCGCGGCCCCACAAGGCTCATCTCGCCGAGCAGCACGTTGAACAACTGCGGCAACTCGTCGATCCGCAGTCGGCGGATCACCGCGCCCACCCGGGTGACGCGCGCGTCGTTGGCCGCGGCCCAGACGGGCTTGCCGTCCTTCTCGGCATCGTTGCGCATACTGCGGAACTTGGCGATGCTGAAGCTGCGGCCGTGCAGGCCGGTGCGCACCTGCCGGTACAGCACGGGGCCGGGGCTTTCGAGCTTGATCAGCACGGCCGTCGCCAGCATCACCGGCAGCGACAGCACCAGCAGGATGATGGCGCAGAACAGGTCGAACACGCGCTTGACGGCGGTGCGCCAAAGGCCCTGGTTGAACCCATCGCCGAAGATGAGCCAGCTGGCGTTGAGGTAGTCGATGCGGATCTGGCCCAGCGTCTTCTCGAAGTGGGTGTTGAGGTCGTGCACCTTCACGCCCGCGACCTTGCAGTCCAGCAGTTGCCGCAGAGGCATGCTGCCGGCCCGGCGCTCGGTGAGCGCGACGACGATCTCGTCGACGCCGAGACGGCGCGCCAAGGCGGGCAGGGTGTCGTCGAGCGGCAGGATGCGTTGGGCCGGCACGGCGGCTTCGCGCTCGTTGGGGCCGGGAACGAAGCCGACGATGTCGGCGTTGGGATCGTTCTTCCGCAGCGTCTCGCTCACGTCGCGGGCGGCCGTGCCGGCGCCGAAGATCAGGATGCGCGCGCGCGCCGATGTCGCCGAATGCGCATGCGACAGGTACGCCCGACGCACCACCAGCGCGGCCACGCCGGCCATCACTGAGAACTGGATTGTGCCCAGCGGGCCATGCTCGGCCGGCAGCAGCCCGAAGATCACGTAGGCCACCGGCAGCAGCACCAGCAGCACGAGGGCGGCTCGCGCGGTTGAGCGGGCGGCGCTGCCCCGCGAGCCGGACTCGTACAGCCCCGAGGCACTGCCCACCACCGCCAGGCAGGCGGCGAACGAAACCACGTGCGTCCCAGCCGCCGGCAACGCCTGCGCCAGGCCGCCCACGTTGATGGCCACCGCCAGCATGACGAGCACCAGCACCAGGCCAAGGTCGAAGCCCAGCGCACCCAGCGCGGCACGGGGGATGTAGTGGTTGAAGAGGCGGATCATGGCAGGGCAGCAGGTGCCTTGGTGCGCCACCCGAGTGCTGGAGCTGCGGAGCACCGAGACAACCGATGCTCGGGTCCGGCGCGGAATACCGAGTGACTCGACGACTGTAGGCGTCCAGCCGCGGCCGCAGCAATCCCTGCGCTCGGGGATTGGCATCTGGATGCGGGAAGAAGTCGCGAACCCGAGTGCCGGGTTGCACCCGCACCGATGGCTGGTTCGCAAGGCGTCCGTCGCCGAGCAACCAGACCAGGGATTTTCGTGACGAACGGCTACCTCCCCCGGGCTCTTGGCAATCCTGCCGCGCAGACTGTCGACGGGCTGTGCCATCATGCCGAAGGGGTTAGGACACTGGCCGCGGGCTGCGTGCAAGCCTGCCCGTTTCGAACCCCGAGCCAGGGCGCTGGGCGTCCTACTCTTCGAATCATGAAGCTGACAAGGAGTCGCGCGTGAACGGTTTGTCGTGGTGTTTCCGCAGCCTGCGAGTTGCTTCTCTGGCGGCGCTGGCTCTGTTGTTGGCAGGCTGCGCGACATCCGACGCTCCCCCGGCGCCCTCCCGCGCCGGCAGCGCCGACTACAACTACGTCATCGGCGCCGGTGACGCCGTCAACATCGTGGTTTGGCGCAATCCCGAGCTGTCCGGCACCTTCCCCGTGCGCCCCGACGGCAAGCTGGCGGCGCCGCTGGTCGACGAACTGGTGGCCCAGGGCAAGACGCCGCCTGAGCTGGCGCGCGACATCGAGAAGAAGCTCTCCACCTATGTCCGCGACCCCGTCGTCACGGTCATCGTCACCAGTTTCGTGGGGCCCTACAGCGAGCAGATCCGTGTTGTCGGCGAAGCGGCGCGCCCGCTGTTCCTGCCCTACAAGCAGAAGATGACCCTGCTCGACGTGATGATCGCCGCCGGCGGCCTGACCGACTTCGCCGACGGCAACCGCGCCATCATCCAGCGCACCTCCGAAGGGAACAAGCAGTACGCCGTGCGCCTGAAGGACCTCATCAAGCGCGGCGACCTCAGCGCCAACGTCGAGATGCGCCCCGGCGACATCCTCGTCATCCCCCAGGGCCTGTTCTGACCGCTTTGGCTTCGTAAAGCTGCCGGCCTAGTCGCATGCAAGAGATCGTCCAGCAAGCCCTCGTCATCCTGCGGGGGATGTGGAAGTTCCGCTGGCCCGGACTCGTCGTGGCCTGGACCGCGGCGGTCGTCGGAGTCGTCGTGGTCATGAAGATTCCCGACCAGTACGAGGCCACGACGCGCATCTACGTCGACACCGACTCGATCCTCAAGCCGCTGATGGCCGGCATGACCGTGACACCCAATGTCGAGCAGCAGATCGGCATGCTCAGTCGCACGCTGCTGAGCCGTCCCAACCTGGAAAAGCTCGTGCGCATGGCCGACCTGGACCTGCGAAACGCCAACCGAAACGACCAGGAAGCGCTGATCGAGAGGCTATCCAAGGGCATCGAGATCCGCACCGCAGGGGGCCTGAACCTCTACATCATGTCGTACCGCGACACCGAGCCGGAGCGCGCCAAGCGCGTGATCCAGGCTATTTCGTCTATCTTCTTCGAGTCGGGCCTGGGCAACAGCCGCAAGGACACCGACGCAGCCAAGACCTTCCTCAACGAGCAGATCAAGACGTACGAGGCCAAGCTTCAGGAGGACGAGGCTCGTATGAAAGAGTTTCAGCTGCGCAACCTCGCCATGCAGTCGGCCGACGGCAAGGACGCCGCCAGCCGCTTGTCCGAGGTGAACGCCCAGTTGCAGAGCGCGCAGCTGCAATTGCGGGAGGCCGAGTTCGCCCGCGATGCAGCCAAGCAGCAACTGGCCATGGAGCGTGGGCAGGGGGCCAACATCGCCACTCAGAGCCTGCTTCAGGAGTCTACCGTCAACGTCGCCACGCCCGAACTCGATGCCCGCATCAGTGAGTTGCGCAAGCGGCTGGATGCATTGCTTCAGGGCTACACCGACCGCCATCCCGACGTCATCTCGACCCGCCGCCTGCTCGCCGACCTTGAGGCGCAGCGCACGCGCGAGGTGGCCGAGTTGCGCAAGGCCGCCATGGCGCAGGCCGCCGCCGGGCCCGGCGTGGGCGCGGCTGGCAGCCTGGCGGCGCAGGAACTCACCCGCGTTGTGGCCAACACCGAGGTGCAGGTGGCTGCGTTGCGTGCCCGAGTGGCCGAGTTCGGTGCGCGTGCCGCTGCCGCCCGCGAGGCGATGAAGACAGCCCCTCAACTCGAGGTCGAGGCTGCCCAGCTCAACCGGGACTACGCCATCACCAAGAAGAACTACGAAGACCTGGTCGCCCGCCGTCAGTCGGCGGTGATGTCGGGCGAGCTTGACGTGGCCTCTGGCGTGGCCGAGTTCCGTGTGATCGACCCCCCGCGCGTGGCGCCCAAGCCGGTGTCGCCCAACCGCATGCTGCTGCTGCCCGGCGTGCTGCTGGGGTCGCTGGGGGCGGGCCTGTTTTTCGCCTTCGCGGCGGCGCAGCTGCGCCCCACCATCTCGAGCGGCGAAGACCTGCGCACGGTCTCGGGGTTGCCGCTGCTGGGCGTGGTCACGATGCTGCGCACCGAAGACGACCTTCGCCGGGAGCGTGCCAGCCTGTTCCGCTTTGTCGCTGCCTCGGGGGGGCTGGTCAGCCTCTTCCTGGCGGGGCTGATCGCGCTGTCGTTGAGCGCGCGCCTGGGGGGCTGACCGACCATGAGCAGCCTGATCGAACAAGCCGCCGAACGCCTGGCCCAGCTGCGCGCCGCGGGTGTCGAGGTGCCCGGGATGGACGCGCCGGCGCCCGTTGCCGCGCCGGCTGCCTCCGTTGCGGCTGCGCCTGCCCCGAAGGCGCCTGCTGTGGCTGCGCCTCCGGCGCAAGCAGCCGCAGTCGCTGCGGCCCCGCAGCCCGCGCCGCAGGCCGAACGGCCGCTGCCCCCGGCGCAACAGCCGGCCGACGGCACCAGCAAGTCGCGCCAGGTCGAGCTCAACCTGGTGGCCATCGCCGCCGCCGGCATCGTCACGCCGCAGGCCCCGCGGTCGCACCTGGCCGACCAGTACCGCGTGATCAAGCGGCCGCTCATCGCCAACGCGGTGGGCCGTGGCGCTGCCCGGGTCAAGCACGGCAACCTGATCATGGTGACGAGCGCGCTGCCCGGCGAGGGCAAGAGCTTCACCAGCATCAACCTGGCGATGAGCATTGCCGCTGAACTCGACCACACCGTGATGCTGGTCGACGCCGACGTGGCCCGGCCTTCGATCCTCAGGGTGCTCGGCCTGCCGCCAGGCCCCGGTTTGCTTGAGCTGCTCGAGGGCAAGGCCGACATCTCCCGCGTGCTGTTGCGCACCAACGTCGACAAGCTGACCATCCTGCCCAGCGGCTCGCCGCACCCGAAAGCCACCGAACTGCTGGCCAGCGAGGCCATGTCGCTGCTGCTCGACGAGATCGCCACGCGCTACCCCGACCGCATCGTCATCTTCGACTCGCCCCCGCTGCTGCTGACCACCGAATCGCGCGTGCTGGCCACCCACATGGGCCAAGTCGTGGTGGTGGTGCATGCCGACCATACTCTGCAGGCCACCGTCAAGCAGGCGCTGGCCACCATCGAGACCTGCCCGGTGAAGATGATGATGCTCAACAAGGCCCGCGTCGGTTCGGGCGGTGCGTATGACTCGGGCTACGGCTACGGGTATGGCTACGGCTACGGCTACGGCGGCGCCTACGGGTCTGGTTCCAGTGCCGGTTCCGGCGCCAGCCCTGCTGCCAGCCCCGGCTCCGGCTACGGTAACGACAGCCGCTTCGCCGAGGGCATCCCCGGCGACAGCATCTTCGCGCCCCCGGAGGCGCCCGCGCCGGGCAGGCCCGCCGGCCGCGCGTCGTGAGCGCGGTGCGCCGGATGCGTCTCCGCTGCCGTCCGCCCGCGCCGGGCCTGCTGGTGCTGCTGCTGGCGCAGGCCCTGGCGGCCGGCGCCTTTGCGCAGACCCGCAACCAGTCCGTCACGGCCAGCATCGACACCCGGCTCGGCTATTACGACTACTTCGAAGGTGCCCGGGCCGGGCCCCAGGGCTCCGAGTGGATCGGCGAGGTCACGCCCACCATCAGCCTGCAAAGCCGCACCGGGCGCATCATCGGCTCGCTCGACTACGGGCTCACGCTGCGGCGGCGCTCGGCCGGCGAGCCGGCCAGCGAGGCCGTCAACCGGCTGGACACGCGTTTTTCCATCGAGGCCGTGGCCGGCCACCTGTTCCTGGATGGCCAGGCCGCCATTGCCGAGCAGGCGACCTCGCCCTTCGGCCAGCAGTCGGTGGCCGCCAGCGGCAGCGCCAATCGCAACCGCGCCGAGGTCGGCACGGCCTCGTTCTCGCCGGTGCTGCGCGGCGTGATCGGCGGCGCCATCACGGCCGAGGCGCGGCTGAACGTCTCCGCCCTGAACGCGCGCGACACGCTGGTGGGCGACAACATGCAGACCGGCGGCTCGCTGGCGCTGTCGTCGCTGGTGCCCGGCACGCTGTTCAGCTGGGGGCTCACGGCCCAGGGCAGCGAGACCGACTACCGCATCGGCCGCACCACGCGCACCGAGTCCGCCACCGCCACGCTGGGATGGCAGGCCGACGCCGACCTCTCGCTCGCGGTGCGCGGCGGCGCCGAGACCCAGGACGTGCAGGAGCGTGAGAGCCAGCGCACCAACACCTGGGGCGTGGGGGCCACCTGGCGGCCCTCGCCGCGCACGCGGCTGCAGTTCAACGTGGACGAACGCTACTTCGGCCGCGGCTACGGCGCCGTCGCCGAGTACCGGCTGCCGCGCACCTCGATCAGCTTCACGAGCAGCCGCGATACCAACAGCGGCACCGGGGGCACCGTCGAGCCGCTGACGCAGTTGCAGCAGTTCATGACGCTGCTGGCGACCGACATCCCCGATCCCGTCGCGCGCGAGGCCAACGTGCGCGAGTTGCTGGCTACGCTGGGGCTCGATCCGACGTCGGTGGCGCGGCCCGGCTTCGTGATCTCGTCGGTGTCGGTGGTGCAGCGCCATGCCCTCAACTGGGCCTGGGCAGGCCAGCGCCTGAACTTCGGCGCGCAGGCCTACCGGACCGCCACCACGGCGATCGATACCGGGCTGAGCGCCGTTGCGCGGGAACCGCTGCGCCAGAGCGGCTACAGCGCCAACGCGGCGTACAGCCTGTCGCCGACGAGCAGCCTCATGGCCATGGGCTCGCGCCAGATGACCAAGGCCACCTCGACCCAGGCCGCGAACGACCTGAAATCGGCCTCGCTGACCTGGACCGAGCAGTTCGGCCGCCAGGCCAGCGTGTCGCTGTCGGCCCGTTACACGGTGTTCAACAGCGCCACCGATCCCTACCGCGAGGCCGCGCTCACGGCCGCGCTGCTGTCGCGCTTCTAGGTGCCGCCATGTACGAAGCGTTCTACGGGTTGACGGCCAAGCCGTTCCAGCTCAATCCCGACCCCAGCTTCTACTACGCCAGCAAGCAGCACCGGCGGGCCAAGGCCTACCTGGAGTACGGCGTCTCGCGCAACGAGGGCTTCATCGTCATCACCGGCGAGATCGGCGCCGGCAAGACCATGGTGCTGCGCTCGCTGATCGAGGGGCTCGCCGGCAGCAACGTCATCACCGGCCACCTCGTCACCACGCAGCTGGGCGCCGAGGACACCCTGCGCATGGTGGGGGCGGCCTTCGGCTTCCGCGTGAAGGACGTGCCCAAGAGCGAGCTGCTGATCACGCTCGAGGCCTTCCTGATCAGCCAGACGAGCAAGGGCAAGCGCTGCCTGCTCATCGTCGACGAGGCGCAGAACCTGTCGCCGCGCGCGGTGGAGGAACTGCGCATGCTCAGCAACTTCCAGTTCGGCAACCAGGCGCTGCTGCAGAGCTTCCTCGTCGGCCAGCCCGAGTTCCGCGAGATCCTGCAGCGGCCCGAGATGGAGCAGTTCCGCCAGCGCGTGGCCGCCACCTGCCACATCGGCCCGCTGGACGCCGACGAGACGCGCGGCTACATCGAGCACCGGCTGCGCTGCGCCGGCAGCAAGGGCAAGCCCAGCTTCGAGCCCGCCGCCTTCGAAGGCATCTTCAAGGCCAGCGGCGGCATCCCGCGCCGCATCAACGCCGTGTGCGACCGGCTGCTGCTGGCCGGCTTCCTGGCCGGCCGCACGGCGCTGACCCTGGCCGATGTCGACGAGGTGGTCAAGGAGTTCACCGCGGAGCACGCCGCGGCCTCGCGCCCGTCCGGCGCGGCGCCCCAGCCCGCGCTGCTGGGCGGGGAGCCCACCGCCCCGGGCGGCCTGGCTGGCCTGGCGCCGGACGTGGACCTCTCCCAGATCAAGGTCGACGGCGCCACCGCCGAAGAGATCAGCAAGCAGCTCGCGGCCCTCACGGCCGACGCGCGCGGCGACCAGCTGCAGCGCCTGGAGCGCAGCCTGCTGCGGCTGGAGCGCACCAACGTGCAGATCCTGGGCCTGCTGTCCAAGCTGGTGGCCGGTCTGAAGCAACCGGGCGGGCCCGGCGAGTGAGCGTCCCCCCGATGAGCGGCATCGGCGCAGCCCCAGGCGCCCCGGTGATGTGCATCGTGGGTGCACGCCCCAACTTCATGAAGATGGCGCCGATCCTGCGCGCGCTGGCCGCCCACGATCCCCCGATCCCCGCGCTGCTGGTGCACACCGGCCAGCACTACGACGCCAGCATGAGCGACCGGCTCTTCGCCGACCTGCGCCTGCCCAGCCCCGACCTGAACCTCGAGGTCGGCTCCGGCAGCCACGCCGTGCAGACGGCCGAGGTGATGAAGCGCATCGAGCCCGCGATCGACGAGCACCGGCCCTGCTGCGTGCTGGTGGTGGGCGACGTGAACTCCACGCTCGCCTGCACGCTGGTGGCCGTGAAGAAGGGCGTTCCCGTGGTGCACGTGGAAGCCGGGCTGCGCAGCGGTGACCGCCGCATGCCCGAGGAGATCAACCGCGTGCTCACCGACCAGGTGGCCGACCGGCTCTACACCACCGAGCGCAGCGCCCTGGACAACCTGCTGCGCGAGGGCATCGCCGAATCCCGCGTGTGCTTTGCCGGCAACGTGATGATCGACTCGCTGCTGCAGAGCCGCCCGCACGCCAAGGCGCCAGCCGAGACGCTGGCCGCGCACGGCGCAGACCCGGCGCTGGTGCAGGGTGCAGCGGGCTACGGCGTGGTCACGCTGCACCGCCCCAGCAACGTCGACGACGCCCAGACGCTGCAGCGCCTGCTGGGCGTGCTGCGCGAGTTGTCGGAACGGCTGCCGCTGGTGTTCGCGCTGCACCCGCGCACGCGCAGCAACATCGAGCGCTTCGGCCTGCAGGCCCTGGTGGCCGGCGCGCGCATCGCGCTGCTGCCGCCGCAGGGCTACCTCGAGATGTTGGGGCTGATGGGCGGCGCCACCTTGGTGCTCACCGACAGCGGCGGCCTGCAGGAGGAGACCACCGCCCTGGGCGTGCCCTGCCTCACGCTTCGCGAGAACACCGAGCGCCCGATCACGGTGGACGAAGGCACCAACACCCTGGTGGGCCGCGACGCGCAGGCCATCCGCGACGGCGTGGCCGCCATCCTGGCCGGCCAGGGCAAGCGCGGGCGCACCCCTCAATACTGGGATGGCCACGCCGCCGAGCGCATCGCCGCCGATTTGTACCGCTGGCTGGCGGCCGGCGCCGCCTGAGAATCCAGCGCATGAGTGCGCACACGACGGCGGCCGGCCGGCAGGCGGGTCCGATCAATGCCCTGACCATCGACGTCGAGGACTACTTCCAGGTCTCGGCCTTCGCCCCCTACATCCGCCGCGACGAGTGGGACAGCCGCGAATGCCGGGTGGAGCGCAACGTCGGCCGCATCCTCGAGTTGCTGGCAGCGCGCGACGTGAAGGCCACCTTCTTCACGCTGGGCTGGATCGCCGAGCGCTACCCGCAGCTGGTGCGCGAGATCGTCGCCCATGGCCACGAGCTGGCCAGCCACGGCTATGGCCACCAGCGCGCGAGCGACCTCGACCGCGCCGCCTTCCGCGACGACGTCACCCGTGCCAAGGGCATTCTCGAGGCGCTGTCGGGCCGCGCGGTGCGCGGCTACCGCGCGCCGAGCTTTTCCATCGGCACTGGCAACCTCTGGGCCTTCGACGTGCTGGCCGAGACCGGCCACCAGTACAGCAGCAGCATCTACCCCATCCGGCACGACCACTACGGCATGCCCGACTCGCCGCGCTTCGCCTACCGGCTGGCCAACGGCCTGCTCGAGGTGCCCGTGACCACGGTGCGCCTGTGGGGCCGCAACCTGCCGTCCAGCGGCGGCGGCTACTTCCGGCTGCTGCCCTATGCCGTCTCGCGCTGGCTCATCGGCAAGGTCAACCGCGACGACGCCGAGAGCGCCGTCTTCTACTTCCACCCCTGGGAGATCGACGTCGCCCAGCCCCGGGTGGCCGGCATCGACGCCAAGAGCCGCTTCCGCCACTACGTGAACATCGGCCGCATGGAAGGGCGCCTGCAGCAACTGCTGGCCGATTTCCGCTGGGGCCGCATGGACCAGATCTTCCTCGACGGCGGCGGTGCCGCCAGCCGGCCGCCGCAGCGCGCCACGCCCCCGCACCGCATCGCGCCGGCCACCGCCCGCGGCTGAGCCCGGCCCATGGTGCAGGTGAATCGCCTCGAGCTGGGCGACGCGGCGGCGGCGTCGCGCTGGGACGCGTTCGTGCGCACCTGCCCCGAGGCCACGTTCTGCCACCTTAGCGGCTGGGGCCGCGCGCTCGAGGGCGTGTTCGGCCACGAGACGCACTTCCTGCAGGCCACGCAGGCCGGCCGCGTCACCGGCGTGCTGCCGCTGGCGTTCGTGAAGAGCCGGCTGTTCGGCAACTCGCTGACCAGCTTGCCGTTCTGCGTGTATGGCGGCGTCGCGGCCGACGACGCCGCCAGCGCGCAGGCGCTGGAAGACGCGGCCGAGGCCCTGGCCCGGCGGCTCGACGTGCCGCACCTGGAGTTGCGCCACACCGCGCGCCGCCACCCCGACTGGCCCGAGCAGGACCTGTACGTCACCTTCCGCAAGGCCATCACGGCCGACGACGAGGCCAACATGAACGCCATCCCGCGCAAGCAGCGCGCGATGGTGCGCAAGGGCATCAAGAACGGCTTGGCGAGCACGGTGGACGACACCGTCGACCGCTTCTTCGCCCTGTATGCCGGCAACGTGCACCGCCACGGCACGCCGGCGCTGCCCCGGCGCTGGTTCCAGGCGCTGCAGCGCGAGTTCGGACGCGACTGCGAGGTGCTCACCGTCACCTCGCCCGAGGGGCGGCCGCTGTCGAGCGTGGTGACGTTCTACTTCCGTGACGAAGTGCTGCCCTACTACGCGGGCGACGACGAGGCCGCCCGCGGCCTGGCCGCCAATGACTTCAAATACTGGGAACTGATGCGCCGCGCCGCGGCCCGCGGCTGCACCTTGTTCGACTACGGCCGCAGCAAGCGCGGCACCGGCCCCTTCGACTTCAAGCGGAACTGGGGCTTCGAGCCGCAACCGCTGCACTACGAGTACCGCCTCTACAAGCGCGACACCGTGCCCCAGAACAACCCGTCCAACGCCAAGTATCGGCTCATGATCGAGGGCTGGCGCCGGCTGCCGCTGCCGGTGGCCAACTGGCTGGGGCCGTTCATCGTCAAGAGCCTGGGCTAGAGCTGGGCGCGCCGTGGCCAACCTGCTTTACCTGGTGCACCGCATGCCGTACCCGCCCGACAAGGGCGACAAGGTGCGCTCGTACCACCTGCTGCGCCACCTGGCCGAGCGGCACCGCGTCTTCCTGGGCACCTTTGCCGACGACCCCGCCGACCTGCAGCACCTGGATGCCCTGCGCCAGTGGTGCGCCGGGCTGCACGTGGTGCCCATGAACCTGCGCACGGCCAAGCTGAAGAGCCTGGCCGGCCTGGCCACGGGCGAGCCGCTGTCGGTGCGCGCCTGGCGCAACGACGGCCTGCGCCGCTGGGTGCGCGACACGGTCGCCCGCGAGGGCATCGCCGCGGGCGTGGTGTATTCGTCGGCCGTTGCGCAGTACGCCGACGAACTGGGCGGGCGCCCGGTGATCGTCGACTTCGTCGACGTCGACTCCGCCAAGTGGAGCGCCTACGCCGAGCGCCACGCCTGGCCGCTGAGCTGGCTGTACCGGCGCGAGGGCCGCACGCTGCTGGCCCACGAGCGCGCCGTGGCGCGCGGCTCGCGCCGCAGCTTCTTTTCCACGACCCAGGAAGCCCAGCTGTTCCTGAGCCACGCCCCCGAGGCCGCGCCCCTGTGCGAGGCCATGACCAACGGCGTCGACGCCGAGCGCTTCGCGCCCGACCCCACGCTGCCGCGGCCCTTCGCCGCCGGCCAGCGCGCCATCGTGTTCACCGGCGCGATGGACTACTGGCCGAACGTCGATGCCGTGGCCTGGTTCGCGCGCGAGATGCTGCCCGCCCTGCGCGCCACGCGGCCCGACCTGCACTTCTGGATCGTGGGCCGCTCACCCAGCCCGGCGGTGCAGGCGCTGGCCGGCGAACACGTGCACGTCACCGGCACCGTGCCCGACGTGCGGCCCCACCTGCAGCACGCCGCCGCCGTGGTGGCCCCCTTGCGCCTGGCGCGCGGCATCCAGAACAAGGTGCTCGAGGCCATGGCCATGGGCCAGCCGGTGGTGGCGGCCGAGAGCTGCGTGCAGGTGTTGCAGGCGCAGCCCGGCCGCGACATCGTGCCGGCCGCCGACGCACCCGCCTACGTGCGCGAACTGGGCACCTTGCTCGACGACCCGGCCCGTGCCCGCGCCATGGGTGCGGCGGCGCGCCAGTGCGTGCTGCGGCACTACGCATGGAGCGCCCACCTGTCGGCCATCGACCGGCACCTCTCGGGCCTCGATCAGGCCTCACCGGCCTTCGGTGCCCAGGCCCTGGGGGCCACCCCATGAGCACCGCCGTCACCGCCGCGCCCGTGGCCAACCCCTGGCGCACGGGCTTGCCGGCCATGGTGGCCGTGCTGCTGGCCATCGGTCTGCTCTACAGCGACACCCTGCTGGCCATGGCCAGCATCTGGCGCCGCTCCGAGACCTTCGCCCACGCCTGGCTGGTGCCGCCCATCGTGCTGTGGCTGGTGTGGCGCCTGCGCGGCGAGCTGGCTCTGCTGGCCCCGCGGCCGGCGCCCTGGGTGCTGCTGCCGATGGCGGTGGCGGCCTTCGGCTGGCTGCTTGGCGACCTGGCCGGCATCAATGCCGTCACGCAGCTGGCCGTGACGGCGCTGCTGGTGCTGGCCGTTCCGGCCGTGCTGGGCCTGGCAGTGGCGCGGCGGCTGATGTTTCCGCTGGCCTTCCTGTTCTTCATGGTGCCCATCGGCGAGTTCACCACCGGCGTGATGATGGAGTGGACCGCCGACTTCACCGTGTGGGCGCTGGTGGCCACCGGCGTGCCGGTGTACCGCGAGGGCCTGCAGTTCATCATCCCCTCGGGGGCGTGGAGCGTGGTCGAGGCCTGCTCGGGCGTGCGCTACCTGATCGCCAGCTTCATGGTGGGCACCCTGTTCGCCTACCTGAACTACAGCTCGCCCGTGCGGCGCTGGGTGTTCGTGGGCATCTCCATCCTCGTTCCCATCGTGGCCAACTGGGTGCGCGCCTACATGATCGTGATGCTGGGCCACCTCTCGGGCAACAAGCTCGCCGTCGGCGTGGACCACCTGGTGTACGGCTGGGTCTTCTTTGGCATCGTCATCGGCATCATGTTCGTGATCGGCGCGCGCTGGCAGGAGCCGGCGGCCGCGCCCCGCGCCCCTGCCGCGGCCGATGCCGTGGGCACCGCCGCGCCCGCGGCCCGCGTGTGGCCGTCCGCTGCCCTGGCCGCGATCACCGTGGCGCTGGCCCCGGTGGCGGCGTGGGCGCTGCAGCACCCGACGGACCGGCCGCCGCTGGCGCTGACGCTGCCCACGCTGGCCGGCGCCCCCGACGCCCCCGAGCAGGCCCTGAAGCTGCCGCCGCACTTCCAGGGCGCGGCGGCACAGGCGCACCGCGTGTACGCCGGCGAGGGCGGCGCGGTCTCGGTGCACGTGGCCTATTACCGCCACCAGGGCTATGGCGCGAAGGTGACGAGTTCGATGAACTCTCTCATTCCTTCCGAAGACCGCCACTGGAACCGGGTGTCGTTCGGCGTGGCTCGCGTGCCGGTGCCGGCCCTGGGCAGCGAACCCCTGGCGATGCGGGCGCACGAGCTGTTCGGCGGCCGCACCGCCAGCACCGTGGGCCGCGAGCACCTGGAGGTGCGGCAGGTCTACTGGGCTGGCGGCCGCCTGCAGCACCGCAGCACCTGGGCCACGGCCTGGGGCCTGCTGGGCCGGCTGGCCGGCCAGGGCGACGACGCGGCCATGCTCACCTTCTACACCGACGGCCAGAACCCCGAGGCGGCCCGTCGCGTCGAGGCCTTCGTCGGTCAGCAATTGCCGGCCCTCCTTGCGCACCTAGAGCTGGTGCGCGCCGCACCGCGCTGAGTCGCGGCCACCACAGACCCTGCACCTCAGACTGGGAGCCCCACCATGAACACCCTAGCAGTCATCGGCCTCGGCTACGTGGGCCTGCCGCTCGTCGTCGAGTTCGGCAAGCACGTGCGCACCATCGGCTTCGACATCGCGCAGCACAAGGTCGATGCCTGCCAGCGCGGCACCGACCCCAGCCGCGAGCTCACCGACGAGCAGATGGCCGAGGCCCGCAACGCCATCTACACCAGCGACCCCGCCCTGCTCGGCGAGGCCGACATGATCATCGTGGCCGTGCCCACGCCGGTGGACGAGGCGCACATCCCCGACTTCCGCCCGCTC
>CAIKLM010000140.1 GCA_903828235.1 uncultured beta proteobacterium
CTCGGGGCCGCGGCTGAACAGCGCGCCGCTCACCGCGCGGTCGGGCCGCAGCCGGCGCAGGTGGGCCAGCGCCGCGAGCACGCTCTCGACGCCGGCCGCGCCGCCGCCCACGGCAGCCACCTGCAGCGGCGCGGCGGTGTCGGCGCGGCGCCACTCGTGCAGCACCGCCTCCCAGGCCGGCCGCAGCGCCGACAGCGGCCGCAGCGACAGCACGCGCGCCCCCGCCAGCGCCGGCGGCCGCAGCGTGGAGCCGACGTTCAGCGACAGCACCGTGTAGGGCAGCTCCTCGCCACCGGCCAGCCGCACCCGCTGCGACGCGGCGTCCAGGGCGTTCAGCTCGCCGGCCACCCAGCGCGCGCCGGCGGCATGCGCCAGGGCCTGGAAGTCGATGACGATCTCGTCGAAGCGGTAGTGCCCCGACAGCCAGCCCGGCACCATGCCCGAGTACGGCGCCAGCGCCTGCGGCGAGACGACCGTGAGCGCCACGCCCGGCAGCGGTGCGCGGGCCCAGCCGTGCAGCACCTGCGCGTGCGCGTGGCCGGCGCCGACGAGCAGCAGCTGCTTCACGGCCGCGCCCCGGGTGCCTCGAGCCAATGGGCGGGCAGGTGGATCAGGTCGGTCGGCTCGTCGATGTCGGGCAACGGCGCCAGCAGCGCCGTGCGCAGGCCGAGCTCGGCCGCCCGCTCGAGCGTGGTGGCCATCACCTGCGGCGTGCTCCAGGCGATGCCCGCGAACAGGCGCTCGGGCGCGTGCGCCGCCAAGCCGACGAGCGCGTAGCCGCCGTCCAGCGCCGGCACGAACACGGCGTCGTGTGCAGCCAGCGCCGCGGCGGCGGCGTGCAGCACGGCGGCGTCGAGCGCGGGCGCGTCGGTGCCGATCAGCAGCGCCCGTGCGTGCGTGGCCAGGCGCCGGCCCAGCGCCCGCTGCATGCGCGCGCCGAGGTCGCCCTCGCCCTGCACGGCCAGCACCGCGCCATGCTCGCGCGCCGCCGCCACCAAGGCCGGGTGGGTGGCGTCGGGCGTGGCGCACAACTCCAGCGCGCCGAAGCCCGCGGCCGCGCCCTGCGCCAGCGTGTGCCGCAGCAGCCGCGCCGCCAGCGCCGCCGCGCCCTCTGCGCCCAGAGCCGGGATCAGCCGCGTCTTGGCCAGCCCCGCCACCGGGGCCTTGGCGAAGACGATCAGCGCCGTGTCGTGCCTGCCGCTCATCGCGCGTCGTTCAGCGCCCAGTCGTAGTCGAGGAAGGCGATGTCGAAGGCGCCCGCGCGCAGCCGCTCGCGGTCGGCCGGCGCGTTGGCGAGGCGCTCGGCGTGCTGGCCCGCGAAGGCCTTGAGCGAGCGGATGCCCTGGTGGCCGAGCGCGAAGTCCTCGCCGTACCAGTCGAAGATCTTCGACAGCTCGAGCCGGCCGCGGGCTGCGTTCCACCGGTTGCGCGTGCGGTCGGCCATGAAGCGCTCGGCCTGCTGCTGCAACTGCGCCGGCAGCCGCTCGGCGGTGAAGGCCTCCTCGCGCAGCATCGGGCAGCCGACGGACGCACAGTTGACGGCGAAGTGCACGCGCGGCTCGTCGTACACGCCGCGCGCGCGCAGCAGCCCGTGCTCGATGTCGTCCAGCGACAGCCGGCCGCCCAGCAGCGGCACCCACTTCGGCTTCCAGGGGCTGCTCAGCAGCGAGCCGAGCTCCTTGATGGACTTCAGCGCCGGGTACTTCGTGAGGATCAGCTCCACCGTGAAGGCGTTGTAGGCGTTGATCAGGAAGGCCTGCCGGGCCGCTGGGCCCCAGCCCCTGAACGTGGCCTCGGGCACGGCCGACAGGGCGTCGAGGTAGGCCTTGAGCGGCGCCCGGTCGGCCGCGAAGCCGGCGTAGCGCACCTGCGAGGCCTGCCCGCCGCGCAGCAGCACGACGTGCCGGCCCAGCAGCGCCGTCCAGGCGGCGTGGCTGGCGTCGAAGGCCTGCGCCCGGGCGCGCAGCGGCGCGGCCAGCAACGCCGCGCCCGCGGCCTGCAGCACGCGGCGGCGGGCGGGCTTCATCGGCGCTCCCAGGCGTGGTACTTCGCCACCCACCGCAGCAGCCCCTGCGGCGCGTGGGCGCGCTTCCACTCGCCGGCCGCGTACTTGTTGGCCTCGGCCAGCGTGGGGTAGGTGTGGATGGTGCCGAGGATCTTGTTCAGGCCCAGGCCGTGCTTCATGGCCAGCACGTACTCGGCCAGCAGGTCGCCGGCGTGCTCGCCGACGATGGTGACGCCCAGGATGCGGTCCTTGCCCGGCACGGTGAGCACCTTGACGAAGCCGTGCGCGGTGCCGTCCGCAATGGCACGGTCCAGGTCGTCGATGCCGTAGCGCGTCACCTCGAAGGGCACGCCTTGTTCCATCGCCTCGGTTTCGCTGAGGCCCACGCGAGCCACCTCCGGGTCGGTGAAGGTGGCCCAGGGAATCACCGAGTAGTCGGCGCGAAAGCGCCTGAAGCGGCCGAACAGGGCGTTCACCGCCGCATACCAGGCCTGGTGCGCCGCCGTGTGCGTGAACTGGTAGGGCCCGGCCACGTCGCCGACGGCGAAGATGTTGGGGTACAGCGTCTGCAGGTAGGCGTCGGTCTCGATGGTCTTCTTCGGCGTGAGCGGGATGCCCAGTTCCTCGAGCCCGTAGCCGGTGACGCGCGGGCTGCGGCCCACGGCGCACAGCAACTCGTCGAAAGGGATCACGACTTCGCGGTCGCCCTGCTTCGCGATCAGGCGCTTCTCGCCGCCCGTCACCTCCACCCGCACGGCCTGGTGGCCGGTGAGCAGCGCCACGCCGTCGTCGCGCAGCGACGCCGCCACCAGCTCCGAGACCTCGGGGTCCTCGCGCAGCAGCACGCGCGGCGCCATCTCCACCTGCGTGACCTGGCTGCCCAGCCGCGCGAAGCTCTGCGCCAGCTCGCAGCCGATGGGGCCGCCGCCCAGCACCAGCAGCCGCCGCGGCAGCTCGGTCAGGCCCCACAGCGTGTCGCTCGTCAGGCAGCCGGCTTCCGCCAGCCCCGGGATCGGCGGCACGAAGGGGCTGGCGCCGGCGGCGATGACGATGTTCCTCGTCGTCAGCACCTGCGTCTTGCCGTCGTGCAGCGCGACCTCCACCGTCCACGGGCTGGTGATGCGGGCGTGGCCCTGCAGCACCTCCACGCCCAGGCCGGTGTAGCGCTCCACCGAGTCGTGCGGCTCGATGTCGGCGATGACGCGGTGCACCCGCTGCATCACCGCGGCGAAGTCGACGCGGCCCTGCACGTCGGCCACGCCCAGGCCCTGCGCCTTGCGCAGCTGCTTCGCGAGCTTGGCCGAACGGATCAACGCCTTGCTCGGCACGCAGCCGACGTTCAGGCAGTCGCCGCCCATCCGGTGGCCCTCGACCAGCGTGACCCGGGCCTTGACCGCCGCCGCGATGTAGGCGCTGACGAGCCCGCCCGCCCCGGCGCCGATGACGACGAGGTTGCGCTCGAAGCGCGCCGGCTTCGGCCACCGGGCGTACACCTTGCGCCGCTGCAGCCAGCGCACCAGCGCCTTGGCCAGCAGCGGGAACAGGCCCAGCAGCACGAAGCTGCCCAGCAGCCCCGGCGAGACGATGTCGCGGGCCGACCCGATGGCGGCGAGCTGCGTGCCCGCGTTCACGTAGACCGCGGTGCCGGCCAGCATGCCGACCTGGCTGACCAGGGCGTAGCGCCACACGCCCATGGGCGTCAGGCCCATCAGCAGGTTGACGAGGAAGAACGGAAACACCGGCACCAGCCGCAGCGTCAGCAGGTAGAAGGTGCCGTCCTTCTTCACGCCCTCGTTGATGGGCGCCAGTTGCGGGCCGAAGCGCGCCTGAACGGCGTCGCGCAGCAGGTAGCGCGCGGTCAGGAAGGCCAGCGTGGCGCCCAGCGTCGAGGCAAAGCTCACCACCAGCAGGCCCAGGCCCAGGCCGAACATCGCGCCGCCGGCCAGCGTGAGCACCAGCGCGCCCGGAATCGACAGCGCCGTGGCCAGCACGTACAGCGCGAAGAAGCCGGCCACGGTGGCCAGCGGGCGGGCCTCGTAGGCGCCCGCCAGCACGTCGCGGCTGGCCTTGAGCTGCTCGAAGGTGAGCAGCTCGCCCAGGCCGTAGTGCCGCCACGCGGCCGCCACGGCCAGCGCCAGCACGGCCACCAGGGCCCAGGCAAAGGCCCGGCGGCGGCCCGGCTTCGCGGGCGCGGTCTTCACGCGGCCTGCGCCTGCGCCCGGGCCGGCTCCAGGGCGCCGCCGCAGCTGCTGCCCTGCCCTGCGGTGCAGCCCCAGCAGTGGTCGGCCACGCGGATGGCGCTGCCGGCGCCGTCGGTGTGCAGCAGCTCGCGCAGGTGGGTGCGGCCCGCGGCGGCCCCCAGGCGCGCCGGCAGCGCCAGCATCTGGTTGAAGTCGCAGTCGTAGAGCCAGCCCTGCCAGTCGACGCTCACCAGGCTGCGGCACATCACGGTGTCGAGGTTCTCGTCGCGGTGGGCCGCGCGCAGCAGCGTCATGTAGCCCTCGAACGTGCCCTTGCTGACCAGCGTGCTGCCGAAGCGCTGGATGGGCATGTTCGCCAGCGCGAACAGGTGGTTGAAGCGGATGCCGAAGTGCTGCATCAGCTCGCGCTGGTAGTCGGCCTGCAGCGGCGCCTGCGGCGGCGGCAGCGACGGGCCCTGGGGGTTGTAGACGAGGTTGAGCACCAGGCCCGAGTCCTCGGCGCCGTAGCCCAGCGCGTTCAGGCGCTGCAGGCCGGCGATGCTGCGATCGAAGACGCCGTCGCCGCGCTGGCGGTCGACGTTGGCGGCTGAATAGCACGGCAGCGAGGCCGTGACCTCCACGCCCTGCGCCGCCAGGAACGCCGCCAGGTCGTCCTGCCCGGGCTCGGACAGGATGGTGAGGTTGCAGCGGTCGATCACGCGCACGCCCAGCGCGCGCGCCGCGGCCACCAGCCGCCGGAAGTGAACGTTGAGCTCGGGCGCGCCGCCGGTCAGGTCCAGCGTGGCCACGCCGCGCGCCGCCAGCACCTCGAGCACCAGGTCCACCGTCTCGGCGTCCATCTGCTCGGTGCGCTGCGGGCTGGCGGCCACGTGGCAGTGCAGGCAGCTCTGGTTGCAGGTGTAGCCGAGGTTGACCTGCAGCGTCTCCAGGCGCCGGCGCGCCAGCGGTGGGAAGTCGGTCTTGATGAGCAGCGGCAGCGTCGGGTGCATGGGCGGTGGTCGGGTGGCGTGGGCGGGCCGACGGCCGGCCCGATGCGCGCTTATACGCGCCCGGCCGCCCTGGGGTTACAGCCCGGCCGGCGTCAATCGCACGGCTGCTCGGGCGCCACGAAGCGCAGCGCGGCAAAGCCGCTGAGCGCCGAGCCGCCGGTGTCGTCGGTGTCGGCCCCCACGGCCAGCTGCACCAGGCGGGCGCCAGGGCCGTGCAGGCGCCGATGTCGGCGGCGACGTCGCGCCGCTCGCCGACCCAGCGGCCCCGCTCGGCGCCGCCGCTGCGCTGCACCACCATGGTGGTGCGGCCGGTGTAGGCGTTGGGGTGCTCGCTGCCGGCGCGCTGGCGGTTGTCCCACACGTAGTTGATGGCGGCATCGGGCACCTGCTCGCCGAAGCGTGCGCGCGCCAGCGCCAGCGCCATGCGGTCGCCCACGCCCAGCCGCTCGGGCGGCAGCGCCAGGCCCAGGTACACGCGGGCGGCCTGGTCGTCGCCGGCCTTGCGCGTGAGGTCGGCCCCCTCGAGCACGCGCTCGATGCGCCAGCGCCAGCACAGCACCGGCGTGCGCGCGAGGTCGACCTCGACCGTGCGCGCCATCAGCGACATCGAGCCCTCGGAACGCACCTCCAGCGCGTCGACGCCGTCCCAGCGCCGCAGTGCCCAGGTGTTGGCGGGGCGGTTCTGCACGAAGCGCAGCTCGGCCCAGGGCGCCAGGCCGGCGTCGAAGCGGCCCACCCAGTCGGCGGCCGCCGGCAGCGGCGCCAGCAGCAGGGCGGCCAGGGCGGCCCCGGCCGCCAGCGCGCCGGCAGGCTGAGGCAGCGGTGGCTTCGGCATGGGCTCCGCGTCGGGCAGGGGTCGGACGCTCAGCGCAGCCGGTCGCGCCCGGCGGCCTTGGCCTTGTAGAGCCGACGGTCGGCCACCCGCACCAGCACCTCGAAGCTGCTGCCGTCGCGCCCGGCCTCGGCCCCGCCCATCGAGAAGGTGCAGCCGTGGGGCTGCGGCATCCCCGGCACCACGGCCGAGGTGAAGGCACCGCGCAGCCGCATGAACAGCGCCGGCAGCTCGTGCAGCGACGTCCCCGGCAGCACCAGCAGGAACTCCTCGCCGCCCCAGCGGCCCAGGCGGTCGGGGGTGCGCAGCTGGCCCGGCACGGCCCGCGCGAAGGCGCGCATCACGGCGTCGCCCGCGGCGTGGCCATACTGGTCGTTGACGGTCTTGAAGCGGTCGAGGTCGATCATCGCCACGGTGAACGGCAGGCTCAGCCGCAGGGCCTGCGCGCACTGCGAGCGCGCGTAGGCCTCGATGGCCCGGCGGTTGTGCAGCCCGGTGAGCGTGTCGCGCATCGCCAGCCGGGCCATCTTGCGGCGCCGCGTCCACTGGCGCCAGCCCAGGGCACCGACGCCGGCGGCCAGCGCCACCGCTGCCAGCAGCGCCGCCCACAGCATGCGCGCCGTGGCCTGCTGGGCCTGCAGCGACAGGCGGGTCGACTCCTCGGCGTGGCGCAGCGAAGCCACCTCGGCCTCGCGCCGCGAGTTGTCGTACAGGCTCTGCAGGCGCAGCACCTGGGCGCTGCTGCCCAGGACGCGCGACTGCTCGGCCAGCTCGTGCGCCCGCTTCATCGAGGCGTAGGCCGCGGCGTGCCGGCCCAGATCGGCCTGCGCGGCGGCCACGGCCAGGGCCAGCTGGCTGCGCAGGGCCGGCTGCACGCCGGCCTCGGGCAGGGCCAGCGCGGCGTCCACCGCCGCCGGCAGTTCAGCGCGCCGCTGCAGCGCCACCAGCGACTGCAGCTTGTGCCGGTACAGCGTGATCAGGCGCGTGGCTGTCGCGGTGCCGATGCGGCGCAGCACCGGCTCGGCCTCGGCCAGCAGGCGCAAGGCCTGGGCGTGGCGCTGCTCGCGCTGCTCCACCAGGGCCAGGGCCGTGAGCGCCGCGGCCACGCCCGCCTCGTCGCCCAGCGCGCGGCCGGCTTCCAGGGCCCGCTGCAGCTGGCGCGCGGCATCGACCGGACGGTTCAGCTCGGTGAGCGTGGTGCCGGCAGAGTAGGCGATCAGGCTGCGCAGGAACCGGCCCTCGCCGGGGCCGACCGCGGCATAGGCCTCGTCGAACAGCTGCGCCACGCGGGCACTGTCGATGGCGCCACTGCCGCGAGCCGCACCCGGCGCCCCGGCCGAGCCGGCGATCACCGCGCGGTCCATCAGCGCCTGCGCGCGGTAGTGCGGCCAGCCGGTGGCGGCGGCGCAGCGCTCGAGCTGCTCGATCACGCGCCAGGCCTCGTCGTAGCTGCCGATTTCGCTGAGCAGCCAGGACTCGGTCTCGTCCCACTCGCAGGACAGCACGGTGCCGGGGCGGACGCCCACGACGCCGCGGGCCTCGGTCAGCGCCTGCAGGGCCTCGACGCTGCCCTCGGTGAAGGCGCGGTGGCGCAACTCCATGAACTGCAGCCACGCGCGCATGGTGGCGTCGGGCTGCGGCCGGGCCTCGAACAGGCGCCGCGCCTCGCGCAGGCTGGCGCGGGCGTCGACGTCGGCCTCCAGCATGATCTGCAGGCGCGCGGCCGCCACCGCCAGCCAGAAGGCGGCCTCGGCATCGCCCGCGGCACCGGGGCCGCGCTGGCGGCGCTGCACCTCGGCGAGCGCGGCCTCCGGGTTGTCGATGGCGGCCTCGTGCAGCTGCTGCAGCAGCGGCGGCCAGGGCTGGGCCGCGAAGGCCAGGGCAGGCGCCAGCCACAGCCACGCCAGCGCCGCCAGCCGCCAGCCGCCAGGGGCCAACACGCAGCCGCCGGGGCGGGCGCCGAACGTCCATGCTTGCATTGTCGGCGCTGCGCGGGCCGCCTTGAACAGGGCGCCCGGCGCCAGGCTCACCAGCGCAGCAGGCGCGGGCCCAGCAGCGCGCCCAGCGCCGCCGCCATCAGCACGCCCAGGGTGTACCAGGCCGCCACGAAGGGCAGCGCCAGCTCGGCACAGGCCAGCGCGTAGCCCATGGCACCCAGCGCGCCGGCCAGCAGCCCCGCGGCGGCACCGGCGGCCACGGGCCGCGTGGGGGCCAGGCCGCGCAGGGCCCACAGCGCCACGGCCAGCGCCGGCAGCGACAGGCCGAGCACGTTCCAGGGGCACTGCAGCGCCGAGTGGCCCATCAGCGCCGCCGTGCGCTCGGCGGCGGGCATCTGCCACCAGCTGCCCAGGCCCACGCCCAGCGCCGCCACCAGCACCGCGGCCACCGCGGCCAGCGGCGGGCCCGCGCGCGGCACGGGCCGGCCCAGCCGCGCCGCCAGCCAGCCCGCGGCCAGCGCCAGCGCCCCCGCGTAGGCCAGCTTGAACCAGGGGCCGGCTTCGCCGAACAGCGCCAGCGGCACCCAGCCCGGCACCAGCGCCGCCAGCCCGGCGGCAGCCAGCAGGCCCAGCGCGGCCCCCGGGCCCAGGCGGCGCGCCGCCACGGCGCGGGGTGCCGGCCCGGCGCCGCGCGACAGCAGCTGGATCAGGTCTTCGGTCTTCATCGCGGCATCTCCCTCAGGCGCCCTTCACCAGCGCCGCCAGCTTCTTCAGTCCGCGGTGCACCTGCACCTTGATGGCCGACTCGCTGGCGCCGGTGCGCGCGGAGGCCTCGGCCACCGACAGGCCCTCGATCTTGGTGAGCACGATGGCGTCGCGCTGGGCCGGCGAGAGCCCGGCCAGCAGCACGGCCAGGTCGCGCGCCGTGCCAGCCTCGGGCTCGGGTTGCGCCAGCCGGGCCTCGTCGACGTCGTCCAGCGGGTCGTGCAGCGCCTCCTGGCGGCCGCGGCGGCGCCACAGGTCCACCAGCTTGTGGCGCGCGATGGCCAGCACCCAGGCGCTGACCGGCAACGCCGGGTCGTGGGTGCCGCGCTGCAGGTGCAGCGCGAGCAGGGTCTCCTGGACCAGGTCCTCGAGCTCGTCGGGCAGCGACTGCATGCGCCGGCGCAGGTAGGCGCGCAGCCGCGTGGCGATGCGCTGCAGGGCCTCGCGGTAGGCGGCCTCGTCGCCGGCCTGGGCGCGCAGCCACAAGGGGCGCAGCGCGGTCTCGAAGTCGTCGGGGGTGCTCGGCACGGGCGCCCTGTGGCAGGCCGGCCCCGGCGCGGGGCCGGTGCGCATTCTGTCAGCGCCCTCGGCCCCTGGGGCCGGCGGCGGCCACGGGCCGGGCATGGGAAGGGGCAGCGCGATCATCGGGAGCGTCGGGGGGCCTTCACGGCGGTGATTCGCCCGGGCCGGCGACAGGGTTACAGCCCCCTTGGCGCACACTGCCGGCATGAACCCGGAAACCGTGACATCCGCCCCGCCCGCCTGCGCCTTCCCGCGCTTCGACAACACCTACGCGCGCGAGCTGCCCGGCTTTTCCGTGCCCTGGCAGCCGGTGCCGGTGGCCGCGCCGCGGCTGCTGGTGCTGAACGAGCCGCTGGCGGCCGAGCTGGGGCTGGACGCCGCCGCGCTGCGCGGCCCCGCGGGCGCGGCGGTGTTCGCCGGCAACCAGGTGCCCGAGGGCGCCGAGCCGGTGGCGCAGGCCTACGCGGGGCACCAGTTCGGCGGCTTCTCGCCGCAGCTGGGCGACGGCCGGGCGCTGCTGCTGGGCGAGGTGATCGACCGCGCCGGCCGGCGCCGCGACATCGCGCTGAAGGGCTCGGGCCGCACGCCGTTCTCGCGCGGCGGCGACGGCCGCGCCGCCGTCGGCCCCATGCTGCGCGAGGTGCTGGTGGGCGAGGCCATGCACGCGCTGGGCGTGCCCACCACGCGCGCGCTGGCGGTGGCGGCCACCGGCGAGTGGGTGCTGCGCGACGAGCGGCTGCCCGGCGCCGTGCTCGCGCGCGTGGCCGCCAGCCACCTGCGCGTGGGCACCTTCCAGTTCTTCGCGGCGCGCGGCGACACCGCCCGCGTGCGGCAGCTGCTGGCCTACGCCGTGGCGCGGCACGACCCCGACCTGGCCGCCCTGCCCGAGGACCAGCAGGCCCGGCGCTTCCTGGAGCGCGTGGCGCGGCGACAGGCGGCGCTGCTGGCGCAGTGGATGGGTCTGGGGTTCATCCACGGCGTGATGAACACCGACAACATGACGATCTCGGGCGAGACCATCGACTACGGCCCCTGCGCCTTCATGGAGGCCTACGACCCCGGCACCGTGTTCAGCAGCATCGACCACCAGGGCCGCTACGCCTACGCCAACCAGCCGGCCATCGCGCACTGGAACCTGGCGCGGCTGGCCGAGACCCTGCTGCCGCTGCTGCACGCCGACGCCGACGCCGCCGTGGCCGAGGCCACCGCGGTGGTCGACGCCTTCCCGGGCTGGTACCAGGCCGAGTGGCTGCCGGTGTGGCGCGCCAAGCTCGGCCTGGCCGAGGACGGCGCGCAGGACCAGGGCGACATCCGGCTGGCCGAGGCCTGGCTGCGCCTGCTGCAGGAACACGCCGTGGACTTCACGCAGGCCGCGCGCGCGCTGGCTCCGGCCGCCGCCGGCGACGAGGCGCCGCTGCGCGCGCTGTTCGCCGCCTCCGACGGCGGGCCCGCCGGTATCGACGCCTGGCTGCCGCGCTGGCGAGCCCGCGGCCTGCGCGAGGCTGCAGCGCTGCGCGCCGCCAACCCGCGCGTGATCCCGCGCAACCACCGCGTCGAAGAGGCCCTGGCCGCGGCCACGGCCGGCGACCTCGCCCCCTTCGAGGCGCTGCTGGCGGCGCTGCGCCGGCCGTTCGACGACGACCCGGCGCTAGACCGCTACGCCGAGCCCGCGCCGGCGGCCGTGACGGCGGCCTACCAGACCTTCTGCGGCACCTGAGCCCGCCCGAGGCGCCGACGAGGCCCGTTCCATGCCAGGCGCGGGCTGAGCAAGGGCGGCTGGCGCGGCCTCGTTCAGACTGTCTCAGGCCTCGGGCCGCATCCACATCCAGGCCGCCACGGCGGCCATGAACAACGGGATGCCCACCCTCGCAGCCAGCGGCAGCCCCGAGAACCACAGCACGCCGGCGCTGAGCAGCATCATCGCGCTGGCCAGCCACTTGGCGCGGCGCGGGATGGCGCCGTGGTCGCGCCAGCGCCGGATGACGGGGCCATGGCGCGGGTGGGCCAGCAGCCGCGCCTCCAGCGCCGGCCAACCCTTGCCGCCGGCCCAGGCCGCCAGCAGCAGGAAGGGCACCGTCGGCAGCCCGGGCACGACCACGCCCACCACCGCCAGCACCAGCGCCGCGCCGGCGAGCGTGCGCCAGAGCAGGCGGGCGAGCGGATGCCGGTCGGGGGTTGAGGCCATGTCGCGGGCCGACGATAACCGCGGCCCGCGCCGCGCCGCGCGCGCTCAGCCCGGCAGCTTGAGCACCGCGACGAGGATCACGACGACGCCGATCGCCAGGTTGGCACCCACCCAGCGCCGCAGCGCCGCCAGCTGCTCGGCGCCGCGCGTCCAGTCGGACGCGGCCACGGCCGCCGACAGCCGCTTGTACAGCACGAAGCGGATGTGGCCGAAGATCAGGATCATCAGCACGCCCAGCGCCGTCATCAGCGTCCAGCTCGGCGGCATCGAGAAGCTGCCGCCGCCCTGCACCACCTGCTTGGCCACGCGGCCGATCATCCACAGCCCGGTGGCCAGCGTCACGGCGGACGCCGCCAGCACCGCGGCAAAGAAGCGCCCCAGCACGGCCTGCATCAGCGGCAGCCGCTGCGGCGGCGGCAGCGCGGCCACCGCCGGGCGCAGGAAGAAGTGCGCGAACACCATGCCGCCGACCCACACGACGATGGCCAGCACGTGCAGGGCGTTCAGGAGGGCGTACAGCATGGGGGCGGGTCCTTGCGCGCGGCGCGCGGCGTGAGGCCGGGCGGGGCCGCCCGGCGAAGGCCGCGATTCTGGAGCGGGCGTGCTTGACCCCGGTGGCGACGGGCCCGGGCGCGTCGGCGGCCGCTCAGCGCTCGGGCGCAGGCGCGGGGACGACCGCCGTGCCGGCGCTGGCCGCGGGCTCGTCGTCGGCCGCGGCCGTGGCCGCGCGCGGCACGTGCAGCAGCTGGGTGTCCGGGTGCAGCACGAACTCCACCTGCAAGGCCGTGAGCACGAGGTCGACCTTGGCGGTGAGCGTGACCGGGCCGTCGACGATGGGCCGTGCGCGCAGTTCCTCGACGGCCAGCGCCAGCATGTCGCGCATCTGCGCCACGGCCTCGCGGGTGGCGGCGGTGCCGGCGCGGTCGCCGAGCTCCACGGCCTTGCGCTTGGTGGCGCTGACCGCGTCGCCGGCCTGCGCGACGACGGTGCCGGCGCCGTCCTTGACGGTGACGGCCACCTTCGCGGCCGAGCTGGAGAGCTGGCCGCCCAGTTCCTTGATGCGATCGAGCATGGCATACGGCCCGCGGCGGCGGGCCCTGTGGATGTGAAGCCGCAGTGTCGCGGCCCGACGCGGCGGCCGCAAGCGCACGGGAGCCGTGGGTGAATGGGCGGCCGCTGCCGCGTGGTGGCGCGCTCAGCGGCCGCGGGCCGGGGGCGGCGCGCGGCCGTCGGCCCCGGCGCCCACCCACTCGAAGCGCTCCTCCAGCAGCATCGCGTCGTCGAAGTGCCGCCGCCCCACGAAGGCCGTGGCGTGGTGGCCCCACTGGCGCATGGCGCCCGCGCTGTCGATGCCCATGGGCCAGAAGAGGTGGCGCTCGCCGCGCTCTGTGCCGCTGACCAGGCCGTCGGGGCCGTAGAGGCTGCGGCGGCCGCCCGCCGCGGGCAGCGAGCGCAGGGCCTGGTCGGGCTGCAGCGCGTAGGCCGTGCCGGTGCCGGCGGCCTCGTTGCGGGGCAGCGCCTGCAGGCCGAGCACGTCGTGCGAGGCCGAGGCGATGCGCACCACCAGCCGGTGCGTGTCGGGCAGCGCCGGCATCGTGGCGGGCGCGAACAGCCACTCCTGGTGGCGCGGCGCGCCGGGCCGCGGACGCAGCGCCGCCGAGGGGAAGAACTGGTGGTAGCAGCCGCAGGCGTGCGCCGTGTCCACCAGCAGCGGCCGGCCGTCGGCACCCAGCGTGAGGCGCACCATCACGCCGTCGAGCGCGCCGGCCAGCAGGTCGAACGACGAGCGGGGCGGACGCTCGGGGAACCACAGCAGGTAGACCAGCTGCAGCCGCCACTGCCCCGCCAGCGGCATGTGGGCGATGCGCTGCCAGACCACCGGCCGGGCGTCGTCGACGCGGGGCCGGCCGTCGTCGCCCCAGGCGGGCGTGCCGAAGCGGTCGTAGGGGCCGCGCTGCTCGATCTCCAGCACCGGGGCGTGCCAGGCCAGCAGCTGCCGGGCCTGCTCGGGGGTGGGTTGCGGCAGGCCCAGCGCGTCGGTCGCCGGTGGCCACGGCGGCGGCGCGGCCGCGTCGGCGGCGGCCGGCACATGGCGCTGCAGCGGCGGCGGCTGCACGGCCCAGCGGGCCATGGCGGCCTCGTGCCCGGCCTGCCAGCGCTGCACGCCGGCGAAGAAGGGCCAGCGCACCAGCGGGTACAGGCCCAGCGCGCGCAGGCCCAGGCTGTAGCGGTCGGGCACCTGGGCGCGCGCCAGCAGCGCCTCGCGCGTGGGCCCGGGGGCCGAGGCCAGCTGCTGCAGCGTGCGCTGGCGGCAGCGGTCGGTGAGCGCGCGCGCGGCCTCACGGTCGACTTCGCGGTCGGCCACGGCCACGGCCACGGCCACGGCAGCGGCGCCGGCGCGCAGCGGGAAGCGGGCCGCCGGCAGGTTGGCGATCTCGGCGGCGCGGCCGGCTTCGTCCAGCGCGGCCGCGCGCTGCAGCCAGGCGCGGTAGGCGGCGTCGTCGGCGCGGGCGCGGTCTCGCAGGGCCTCGCCGACGCGGTCCACGCGCAGGCCGGCCACGCCCGCGATGCGCTCGGCCTCGGCATCGGCCACGCCAGCCTGCGCCACGGCGGCGTCGAGCTGCTGCGCCCAGGCCTGGCACTCGGCGTCGGGCGGCGGCAGCGGGGCCTCGGGCAGCGTCGTGCAGGCCGCGGCGGCCAGCGCGGCGCACGCGACGCCCAGGCGGCGCAGCAGCGCCCGGCCGGCCGCCCAGGGGGCATGCGGGGCGGGGGGCAGGAACCCGGGGCGGGCGTTCATGCCGCGACTATGGCGCAGCGGGATTCAGCCTGGGACCGGAATCGCCCCATCTTGCATCGGCAAACGCGGAGCGCGCAATTCAGCCGCCGACAGCAGGTCGTCGCATCGGCGCCAGCGCCCCTTCCTTCTCCTACCGTTGCAAACGCGACAGGTAGTCGAGGAGCGCGACGATGCGGTTGCGCACCGTCCACTCGGGCTCGGCGGCGGTGGCGGGCTGCTGCAGGCCCTGGCGGACGCGCTGCCCCCAGACCGGCATCGTGCGCGGTCCGTGCGGGCCGATGTCGATGGCAACGCGGCCGTCGATCGCCTCCCACGGCGGCTGGTTCGGGAACTCGCCGAGCCCCACGCAGGGCCCCGGCCCCGGGGCCGCTGGGGCTGCGCAGCGCGAAGCCGCGGGGCCGCGTCTAGACTGCCTGCCATTGCCACCCGCGACAGGCCTGCCGGCAGGAGCACCCCATGGAAACGACCGAGATCCCGACCCTGACCAAACGGCGCCTGCAGGCGCAGGTGGTCGGGGCCATCTTTGCCGAGATGGTGGAGCAGATCGGCCAGGACCAGGCGCGCGCCATCCTCGACGCGGCCATCCGCAAGGCGGCCGTCGCCGAGGGCCGCGAATTCGCCGCGCGCGAGCCGGGCGGCGCGACCTCGATGGCGTCGTTCATCAAGCTCTACGAGCTGTGGACCGCCGACAGCGCGCTGGAGATGAAGGTGCTGCGCGCCGACGAGCGGCACTTCGACTTCGACATCGTGCGCTGCCGCTACGCCGAGACCTACCGCGAGATGGGGCTGGGCGAGATCGGCCACCTGCTGTCGTGCAACCGCGACGGCACCTTTTGCCAGGGCTACGACCCGAACATCACGCTGGAGCGCCGGCAGACGATCATGCAGGGCGCCTCCTGTTGCACCTTCCGCTACCGCTACGACTTACCGCCAAGGTCGGAGCCGCCGGCCCCGGCGTGAGGGCACGGCCTGGCTGGCGGCCCAGGGGCGGGCGGGGGCCACGTTGATCATGGTCAATGGCCCCGGCCGACGGCGCTGCACACTGTGGGCAGACATCGGAGGTCAACCATGGTCGGCATTGGAGGTGCTTCATCGACGCCCCAAGCGGCTAGCCTACGAAGCTGCCTCCGCTTCGGCGTGGCTCCATTCGTTGTACAGCAGCCTTTCCACATCCAGCATCGTGACACGGTGCGCGGCCAGCAATTGAGCCAAGTGGCTCTGGCCCAAGAGTTCAACAGCGTTGAGGAAAGCCTTCTCGTGTGCACCACTGTTGAAAAACTGGTCGGTCAGGCCGACCTTTTTGAAGGTGACCCCTGGGTGCCTGCGCCGGTAGGAATTTCAAACGGTCTGTGAAAAGCCCGGAAAGCCCGACTCAGCCCTGGGTGGGCAGCCGATGCCTGCCTGGATGGCTTGGAACTGGGGCCTGGGCCGTTGCCTTGTCTGGATTCGGCCCGCCCTGGCGGCTCGCCTCGCGCTCGTTGGGCCTTGATCTCGGGGTTGACCCCGGGTTTTCCGCCATCC
>CAIKLM010000141.1 GCA_903828235.1 uncultured beta proteobacterium
ACCGAGACGTTGCCCAGCACGGGCACATTCTCATAGGCCGTGCTCGCCCGGTCGCCAGCGATCATCTCAGCGGTCAGCTCATAGGGCGGGGCCGGAATGTCCCCAACCTTGGCCTTGCTGTCCGGATCGCTGATCTGGACCATGGCGGTGCCGCGGAAGCCAACTTGCTCCTGCTCTTTCGAGCCGAGCTCACAACCCGCCAGCAGCAGGGCCGGCAAAGCGATGGCGACAAGCTTGTTCAGCGTCTTCATTGCGGTGCTCCCGGAAGGGTGGCGGGATCAACGACACCGGTGGCCGGATATTCGCGGGCAAAGCCGTGATCGACCGCCCACAGGAACCAGTTGTCGACAACCGTGCCGGTGAGGAGGATGCCGATGCCGCCCGTGAGCGTCGTCAGCACTGCAAACCACCAAGCCCAACGGTGGATGGATTCCATCGTGGCGTTCCAGCCCATGGTCCAGCGCCAGAACAGGGCCGCGCGTTCGCTGGCCGTGCCGCGGTCGACGATCTGGTCGATCTCGCGGTCGCCGCCGTAGCGGGTGACAGCCAGGATGGTGGCGCCGTGCATCGCGAACAGCAGCACGCTGCCGTACAGGAACACGATGCTGAGTGCGTGGAACGGGTTGTAGAACAGGTTGCCGTAGCGCAGCGAGAACGCGGCCGTCCAGTCCAGGTGCGGGAAGATCCCGTAGGGCACCCCCTCGCTCCAGCTGCCCATCAGCAGCGGCCTGAACAGGCCCAGCACCAGGAACAGCCAGATCGCCGCCGCGAAGGCCCACGCGATGTGCGTGCCCATGCCGAGCTGGCGTGCGCGGTTGTAGGTGCGCATCCACCACGTCAGCACGCTCACCAGCAGCAGCGCCGAGGCCAGCAGCCACCAGCCGCCCTCGTTCATCGGCGGGATCGACAGGCCGTACTTGGGGTGCGGTGGCTCCAGCGCCAGCCACGGCAGCTGGCGGATGAACTCGATGGGATTCCAGTTCACCGAGGCGAGCTGGTTGAAGCCCATGATGTTGATCGACAGCGTGCCCGTGATCAGCGAGATCAGGCCCAGCGGCCCCAGGTACAGGGGTCCGACCTGGGCGTTGCCCAGGCGGCCGAACAGGTGCACCAGGAAGGGCTTGCCGACGCGCGTGTCGTTCTTGGGGGGCAGCTCGACGCCGTCGTGCGCGGGCCCGACGGGCTGCACGCGGGTGAACAGGTTCTGATAGGGAATCTGGCTCAGCATGATCGGCTCCTCACTTCCAGATCGGCAGCTGCAGCCACCAGTTCCACCACTCGGGCCAGCCGCGCGTCCAGAACGGGCCGCTGATGACGATGCACACCGCGCTGAAGAAGCCCGAGGCCATGGCCAGGAACAGGCCCAGGCGGTGGATGCCCAGCGTGCCCACCGAGTAGCCGATGAGATCGCGGAAGAACGTGTCCTCGTAGTCCGGCGTCTTCACGGTCTCGCCCTTGGGCGGATTGGTGGCGCTCAGCACGAGGGCCCCGTGCATCGCCAGCGCCAGCGTCGTCGTGAAGAAGAACGTGATCGCCAGCATGTGCGCCGGGTTGTAGTGGAAGTGCAGGTACTGGTAGCCGATGTTCGACACCCAGTCGAGGTGGCTCCAGATGCCGTACGGGAACCCGTGGCCCCAGGCTCCCATCAGCACCGGCCGGATCACCACCAGGGTGACGTAGGCCAGGATGGCCATGCCGAAGGCGGCCGGCACGTGATAGCCCATGCCGAGCTTGCGGCAGATCTCCACCTCGCGCAGCGCCCAGCTGCCGAAGGCGCCGATCGCGCACACGGTGACGATCTGCCAGATGCCGCCTTCCTTCAGCGGCGCCAGGCCCAGGCCGTACTTCAGGTCCGGCGGGGCGATGTTGATGGTCCACGGGTTGAAGGTGCCCTGCACCGCCGCGCCGTAGAAGATCAAGGCCGTTCCGAGGAACGTGAAGAAGACGGTGGTGACGCCGAAGAAGCCGACGTAGAACGGGCCGACCCAGAAGTCGAACAGGTCCCCGCCGACCAGGGTGCCGCCCCGCACCCGGTATTTGCGCTCGAAACTCAGCATGGCCATGACGTGCGTCCTTTTGCACCCTCGCGTCGCGCGCCTGCGTCAGCCAGGCGCCGCGGCCCGCGGGCCGATGTCTTCAGGTGACAGGCGGGGTGGTGCCGCGCGAACCGCGGGCCACCCACCTGCCGGGTACTGCTGCCGGGTACTGCCATTCCGGGTACTGCGGGATCACCAGAGCCGGGCCTCGCGGCCCGACACCTCACTTCGGCGCAGGCGCCGAGACCTTCGCCTTGTCGACCACGGCTCGGGCATTCGGACCGTCGAACCAGTTGTAGGTCGCGGTGCTCAGCAGGATGAGATGGATCATCGCCGCCAGGCCAAAGAGGAAGATCCCCTGCACGACCATCGCGCGCAGCGGGTCGTAGAGCTTCCAGATACGCCACATATTGAGTTCTCCTATTGAAGGTGGGACATGAAGGTGTAGACCGCGGACTTGACGCCACCGGTCATCGACTTCACGCCTTCCGCGCCGGGCAACCAGGAACGCCACTGGCAGCCGAACAACTGCCCGACCACCGCGATCACCCCGAAGAGCACGAAGCCCAGCAGGAAGATCGAGAAGGTCGAGACCGATGCGGCCTGTCCCTCGTGGCGGTGAGAAAGGTGTCGTACGTCAGCCATTGCCGTCTCCTTCAGTCGCGTCGGGGGTCGGTCAGAGCCAGGGCCGCCAGATCCAGACCAGCAGGTGTGCGACCACGGCAACCGCCGTGAATCCCACGAACCCCTGGACCCAGAACCGGTGAAACTCCTGGGCTTCGTCGTCAGTCAGGCCCGAGATCGAGCCCTTGCGTTCAGCCATTGGAATGACTCCTTTGCTTCGGCCTCTCGGCCGCCTTTGCGCCAAGCCCGCGCAATGGGGCAGCCGTGGCCCAGCGCCACGACATCGGGTGAGGAGCGCGCGCCTGCGCGGCTCCGCGATCCAGTTCAACGGTCCCGGCGCGGCGCGTCATGCCGGCACCCCACGGGCTTGAGGGAGATGCGCCGCGGCCACCGACGCGGCACCGGCGCGCCGTGCCGCGGCCTCGGCCGCGTCACGCCACTGCTTGGCTGCCGAGATGCGCACGAGCACGGGCTCGCGCTCGACGCGCTCGGCGAGCAGCTGCTGCGCGTCGTCGTCCCAGGGCAGCGGGGCATCGTCGCCAGCGCCCACCCGGGCCGGCGTGGCCTCGATGCGGTCGAGCTCGGTGCCCAGCGGCAGGATGTGGAACAGCGCGTCGAACAGCGCGTTGCAGAATTCCTGCACCAGGTAGGTGGCGCCGGCGTAACCCATGAACGGCGTGCCCGTGGCACGGCGGATCAGCGCACCCGGGAAGCTCGCCGGGATCCAGCACGGCTTCGGTCCCGGGCCGCTGCTGGCCTCGGCCAGGTACATGCGCTCGTTGTACGACCCGTACAGCACCAGCGGCGTCTTTTCGTGCACCAGGCGGCGCACGGTCTCGTTGTCGGTCTTGCTGCCGGCCTTGCGCGGCACCGCGAACTGACAGGGCAGCCCGAGCTCGTCCTCGAGGAAGTGGCGGATGCCGCGGGTGTACGTTTCACTGGCCACCACCGCGAAGCTGGCGGTGCCGAAGAAGTCCTGCGTGACGCTGCGCCAGAGGTCCCAGATCGGCTTGATCGTGGTGTGCTTCTCGCGCTCGATGAAGGGCTCGGGGTCCAGGTGCAGCAGCGCGCCCAGCTCGCGCAGGAAGGCCGTGGTGCTGAACAGGCCGATCGGGGCCTGCAGGTAGGGCCGCTCCAGCGCCTCGCAGAGCATGCGGCCGTACTCGCGGTACAGGCACACGTTCACGTCGGCGTTGGCCAGGTTGGCCACGTCGGCCAGGTGACTGCCGAGCGGGAACACCATGTTCACCTCGGCACCGATGCCCTCGACCAGGCGGCGGATCTCGGCCACGTCGCTGGGCATGTTGAAGGTGCCGTAGCAGGGGCCGATGAGGTTGACGCGCGGCTTCTCGCCCGCGGGGCGCTGGTCGAACGGCGTGCGCTCGGGCACCTTGCGCGGGCCGTACTGCTGCCAGAGCCAGTACATGGCGCGGTTGGCGCACTGCCACTGGTCTTCGTCGATGGTGCGGGGCAGGAAGCGCTGGATCGTCGTGCCCTCGGGCGTGACGCCGCCGCCGATCATCTCGGCGATCGATCCCGTCACCACCACCGCGGGCAGGTCGGGGTCGAGCGCGGCGTGCGCCTTGCGCATGGCGCCCTCGGTGCCCTCGCGGCCCAGCTGCTCCTCGGCAAGGCCCGTCACGACGATGGGCAGCTCGTGCGGGGGCAGCGCGTCGGTGTAGTGCAGCACGCTGGTCACGGGCAGGTTCTCGCAGCCCACCGGGCCGTCGATCACCACCTGCAGGCCTTTGATGGCCGTGAACACGTAGACCGCACCCCAGTAGCCGCCGGCGCGGTCGTGGTCGATCACGTAGTTGAGCTTGGGGGCGCCTGAGCGATCCATCAGATCATCTCCTCGGCCTTGCGCTTCTTCTGGATCTTGATGATCTGGCGGCGCGTCTCGGCGCGGAACTCGGGCCGCAGCACGGGCTTGTCGCTCCACACGCCGGCCTGGTCGCCCTCGCCCACCTCGCCGAAGAACTCGCGCATCTGCTCGAAGCGCGCCTTGTTGGCGATGGCGGCGTTGACCACCTGCGCCAGGCTGCCTGCACCGGCCGGGCCCATCAGCGGCCGCGCGCTGATCAGGTTGGTGAAGTACAGGCCCGGGATCGTGGCCGCCTTCGCCGCCTGCACCACGGGCGTGGTGCCGATGGCGAGGTCAGGCCGGAACTCGCGCACCGCGGCGATGTCCTGTTCCAGGCTGGCGCGGTACTGCACGTGCACGCCGCGCGCCTGCAGCCAGGCGAGGTCGGGCGCGCTCCAGGGCGTCTGCGGGCAGGCCGTGCCCACGTAGGGCACCTCGGCACCGCTCTCGATGAGCAGGCGGGCCACGAGCAGCTCGCTGCCCTCGTAGCCGCTCACGGTGATGCGGCCCTTGATCGGCGTCTTGGCCAGCACGGCGCGGATGGCGGGCAGGAAGCGGTTCTTGGCGGCGTCGATCTGCGCCTGCGGCACGTTGCAGGCCGCGCCCACGGCCTGCAGCCAGGCCTCGGTGCCGTCGTGGCCCACGGGGGCCGAGGGCAGCACGGTGCGGCCGGCGGCCTCGAACTCGCGCACGCTGGCGGTGTAGAAGGGGTGGATGGCGGCCACGGCCGCGCAATCGAGCGCGGCATAGAGTTCGCGCCACTCGCGCGTCGGTACCACGGGGCCGGCGGCCAGGCCCATCGGCTCGAGCAGCGCGCCGATGACCATCGGGTCGGCCGGGAACATCTCGCCCAGCAGCGTGATGGTGGGCTTGCTGCTCACGCCCTGGCGTGGTGCCGCCACCGGGCCGGCCTCGGCCTCGGAGCGGGCATAGCGCAGCATGGCGCCGGCCAGCACGTCCTTGGCCTCCGCGTGCGTGGGCACGCCGAAGCCGGGCACGTCGATGCCGATGATGCGCACGCCGTCGATGGCCTTGGGCAGCAGTTGCAGCGGCACGCCGCTGGCGGTGGGCACGCAGAGGTTGATGATGACGATGGCGTCGAGGTCTTCCGCCTTGGCCTGCGCGTGCACGGCGTCGCGGATGTCCTCGAACAGCTTGCCCGTGACCAGCGTCTCGCTGTTGAAGGGCACGTAGCCCACGCTGCGGCGCGCGCCGTAGAAGTGGCTGGTGAAGGTCAGGCCGTACACGCAGCAGGCGCTGCCGCTCAGGATGGTGGCGGTGCGCCGCATGCGCAGCCCCACGCGCAGCGATCCGAACGCGGGGCACATGCTCTGCGGCTGCTCGTGCGGGCCCTTGCCTTCTTCAGGCCCGGCCACGGGGTAGTCGCGGGCGTACTGCGCCAGCACCTCGCTCTTGCCGGCGGCCTGCGCCGCGGCCAGCATGCCGTTGCGGTCGCTGCAGGACAGCGCCTCGGCCGCAGGCGCGTCAGGCCGCGTCATACACCACCTCGAGCGTGGGCTTCACCAGCTCGGTCTTGCCGACCATGTCGAACAGGGTCGCCGGCTCCATCTTGAAGTCGCGGCCCGTGACCTCGGCGCTGAACAGGCCCAGCAGCTCGTCCTGCGTCTGCGGCTTCGGGCGCACCGGCGGCGCCTCGGCGACGTTCTTCGCCAGTTCGGCGAACAGCGGGCCCCAGTCGCCGTCGGGCTTGCCGATGATCTCGTAGCTGGCGCTCTTGCGGCGGATGTCCTCGTGCGCCGGGATGGCCGCCAGCACCGGAATGCCGGCGTTGGCGGCGAACTTCTGCGCCTCGCCGGTGCCGTCGTCCTTGTTGATCACCATGCCGGCCACGCCGACGTTGCCGCCGAGCTTGCGGAAGTACTCGACCGCGCTGCACACGTTGTTGGCGACGTACAGGCTCTGCAGGTCGTTGCTGCCGACGACGATGACCTTCTGGCACATGTCGCGCGCGATCGGCAGGCCGAAGCCGCCGCAGACCACGTCGCCCAGGAAGTCGAGCAGCACGTAGTCGAAGCCCCAGTCGTGGAAGCCGAGCTTCTCGAGCGTCTCGAAGCCGTGGATGATCCCGCGCCCGCCGCAGCCGCGGCCGACCTCCGGCCCGCCCAGCTCCATCGCGTAGACGCCGTCGCGCTTGAAGCAGACGTCACCGATGGCCACCTGCTCGCCGGCCAGCTTCTTGCGGCTGCTGGTCTCGATGATGGTGGGCGTGGCCTTGCCGCCGAACAGCAGGCTGGTGGTATCGCTCTTCGGGTCGCAGCCGATGAGCAGCACCTTCTTGCCCTGCTGGGCCATCATGTAGCTCAGGTTGGCCAGCGTGAAGCTCTTGCCGATGCCGCCCTTGCCGTAGATGGCGATGATCTGCGTCGTCTTGGCCGCCGGGCTGGTGGGCACCGGGTCAGGCTCGATCGCAGCTTCGGCCTTCAGGCGCTCGTCGCGCATGAAGATGACGGGGGACGCAGTACCGCTCATTGGCAACCCTTCCAGTCGAGAACCATCTTCAGGCAGTGCATGTCGCTGAAGGCTGTTCGGTAGGCACCCGCGGCGTGCTCGGCGCGCTCGCGGTGCGTGATGAGGCCCGCCAGGTCGAGCCGGCCTTCCTCGGCCAGCTGCCTGACGGCCAGCATGTCGGGGCGCTGCCACTCGGCAGCGGCGCGGATGTGGGCCTCGCGCATGAAGGCCGGCGCGAAGTTGAAGGCCACGGGCTCGGCGTAGAAGCCGGCCAGCACGATCTCGCCGCCCTTGGCCAGGTGCGGCATCGCCTTGTCGACGATGCGCACGTCGCCGCTCACGTCGTACACGGCGCGGTAGTCGCGGCGCGTGTCGGCCTCGGGGCTGATGACGGGGTAGCCACGCGCGCCTTCGCTGCGCACGGCGTCGAGCTCCCACACGGTGGGCGGCGGCAGGCCGGCGGCCACCGTCAGGCGCGCCAGCAGGCGGCCCAGCACGCCGTGGCCGATGATGAGGTCGGGCGGGTTCACCGGGTGCTTGCGGCCGCCGCACGACACGGCGTGGTAGGCCGTGGCCGCCAGCGCCAACAGCACGGCCTGCTCGCCCAGGCCGGCGTCGACGTCGTAGACGCGATCGTCGCCCACCACCAGGCGCGCCGCGGCGCCGCCGAACAGGCCGCGCACGGGCCCGAAGCAGCGCGCCCCGGGCACGAACACGGTGGAGCCCACCTTGTGGCGGGCGTGGCGGCCGGCCTGCACGACGCGCCCCACGGACTCGTAGCCCGGCACCAGCGGGTAGCCCATGCCGGGGAACATGGGCATGCGCCCCGTCCAGAGGAGCTTCTCGGTGCCCGTGCTGATGCCCGACCAGTCGATGTCGACGATCAGGTCGCCATCACCAGCCGCGTCAAGTTCCAGTTCGTCCAGCGCCAGGGCTTCGGGCGCCTGCATCACGACGGCGGCGGTCTTCATGCGGCCTCCTGCTGCGTGCCGCTGCGCGGTGGGGAGCCGGGGCACACCGGCTTGCTGATTGGTTCAGACATCTTGGGTGTCATCCTAGCCTGACACTTTGTGATGTCAATAGGGCTTTACTGAGCGCCGGCGACCGGGGGGCCGTTCGGCGCCACACCGGTGACCGGACCGCCGCTGCCCAGGCGCGCCACGAGCACGCCCGCCTGCAGCGGCACGCGCGTGCGCAGCGCACGCACGTCGGTGAAGCCGGCTTCCTGCAGCAACGCCGTCAGCGACTGCGCGCTGCGCGGCTGGCCACGGCCCATGGCCAGCAAATAGAAGCCGAAGTAGGCATCGCCCATGGCGTGCGCGCCCGGGGCGTCGGCCATGGGCTCGGCCACCAGCAGCGTGCCGCCGGCCGGCAGCGCGCGCGCCACGGCGCGCAGGATGGCCAGCGCGTGGGCGTCGTCGTGGTCGAAGAGCACGCGCACCAAGGTGGCGACGTCGGCGCCTTCGGGCAGCGGGTCGTCGAAGAAGCTGCCGCCGTGCACCGCCACCCGCCCGCCCAGGCCTTGCGCGCCCAGCCGTGCCGTGGCGAGATCGGCCACCGGGGGCAGGTCGAAGAGCATCGCGCGCAGCCGCGGCGCCGCGGCCAGCGCGGCGGCGACGAAGCGGCCTTCACCGCCGCCCACGTCGAGCAGCACGCGGTGCCGGGCCAGCGGGTAGGCGTCCAGCAGTTCCTCGATGACCATCGGCTGCGACGCCGTCATCAGCGCCGAGTACTCGGCCACCTGGCGCGCCGGCAGCACCGGCGCGGCGCCGTCCGCCCGGCCCTGGCGCTCGGGGTAGCTGGCATAGGGCCAGTAGGCTGCCATGGCACTGCCCGCGCCCTCGTCGCGCAGCAGCGCCACGGGGTCGCGCAGGTCGGCGTAGAGCGTGGCGTGGTGTTCCACCATGGCCGCCAGCGCCGCGTTGCCCACCATCGGCGCGCCCAGCGCACCCAGGCCGTAGCGGCCGCCGCTGCGCCGCCGCAGCAGGCGCAGCGACACGGCGGCGTCGAGCAGGCGCTGCATCGAGCGCAGCGGCAGCCCCAGCCGCTGCGCCAGGCGGGCGGCGCTGTCGGGCCCGGCGGCAAGCTGGTTGAACAGGTCCAGCCGCACGCAGGCCAGCAGCACCTGGGTGTAGACGAAGCCGGCAACGATGTCGAACAGCTCGCCGGCGCGCCGCCGCACCAGCGGCCGCGTCAGCCAGAAGCCACTGGCCCAGCGGCGGAAGCGGGGCCGCACGACCAGGCCCTCGACGAACTGCTGCCAGCGCTCGCGCCAGCCGGGCGCCTGCAGGTCCGGCGTGGCGCCGGACGGCCAGGGCAGGCGCTCGCCGTCTCTCGCCTGGGTGCGGGTCGGCACCAGGGCGCCCTCAGGCCACCGCACGCTGCGGCGTGCCGGTGCGCAGGGACGGCGGCACCAGGCGCTCGGCCTCGGCCCGCACCAGCGCCCGCAGCAGCGGCGCACCACGGCACTCGGGCACGGCGTCGGCAGCCTGCTTCACCAGGGCCTCGAACAGCGCCAGCGCGGCGTCCATGCCCTTCTCCAGCGCCACGCTGGGGCGGCCGAGCGCGAGGTCCTGCCCGATGGGCTTGCCCAGCCACTCGGGCTGCGCGGCGACGTCGCGGATGTCGTCGGCCACCTGGTAGGCCTCGCCGAGGCAGTCGCCCAGCGCCGCCCAGGCCTCGGGGTCACCGCCGGCGGCGATGGCGCCGGCACGCGTGGCGGCGGTGAACAGGGCGCCGGTCTTCAAGCGCTGGTATTCGCGCAGCGGCACGCGCGGCTCGCACTCCCAGGCCTGGCCGGCGACGATGCCGCCGGGCATGCCCACGCCCGCGGCCACGGTGCTCAGCAGCGGCGCCAGCCGTGCGGGGTGGTGCGCCCCGGCGCGGGCCAGCACCCCGAAGGCGGCGACGATGAGCGCGTCACCCGTCAGCACCGCCAGGCGCTCGCCGAAGGCGCTGTGCACCGAAGGCTGGCCACGGCGGATGGGCGCATCGTCGAAGCAGGGCAGGTCGTCGTGCACCAGCGAGGCGCAGTGCAGCAGTTCCACGGCCGCGGCGGCGGCGTCCGTGAGCGCGGGCGCGTCGTCCCCGCAGGCACGGGCCACGGCCAGCGTCAGCTGCGGGCGGATGCGCGCGCCACCGGGGAACACGGCATGCTGCACGGCCGCCTGCAGGCGCGGCGGGCAGCCGGAGCCGGTGGCGTCCTCGAGGGCGGCGCGCAGCGCGTTTTCGATCCGGGCGTGTGTCGGCATGGTGGCGGGCTCCGGGATGCGCCGGCGTCACGCCGACTTGTCGCGTCGCAATGTCAACTAAAGTAGACACAGCATAGACACCGGGGATGCCGCCGTCAATGCGAGGCAACGCGACGCACCGGCCGCGCCAGGGCCCGGGGCCAGGCCAGGCCGGCTTCCGGAACCCGCCGGCGGCGCGCGGGGTGCAGCCCGTGCGGGGTCGATCAACCCGAAGCGGATCCGGGTCCCCCGGTCCGCGTCGAGCCCACTCGGGGGGTGGCTAGGACGCGCAGCGCCCGCGGCCTGGGGGCTGTCAATCCGCGAGCAGGGGCTCGATCACGGCCGCCACCTCGCACGGCGCTTCTTCGTGTGCCAGGTGCCCGAGCCCGGCCAGCCGGTGCACGGTGGCCCCCGGCACCTGCGCCGCCAGCGCCTGCGCCTGCTGCGGCGGCACCGCGGCATCGCGATCGGCCGCCACCAGGTGCAGGGCCGTGCCCAACGCGGCCAGCCGGGGCAGTTCCCGCGGCAGCGAGGCCAGGTCCCAGGCGGCCATCATGGCAATGACCGCGCCGACGTGGTCCACGTCGCCCGCCAGCCGCGCGTAGCGGGCGCGTCCGGCGGCATCCAGGCGGGAGCCCGTGCCGCGCAGCAGCCGCTCCAGCGCGGCCGGCCGGGCCGCATGCCACGAGAACAGCGCCGGCGCCAGCGGATTGATGGCCAGCAGCCGGGCCATCGGGGCGTACCACCAGCCGCCGGTGCCGCCGGGCGGGAACCAGGCCCCGTTGAGGCTGACGAGGCTGGCCGGCCGGGCGTGCCCGTCGAGCACGAGGCGCGCGCCGATGGCCGCGCCGGCGCTGTGGCCGACCACCGCCGACGGCGCCACGCCCAGGGCCTGCAGCAGCGCCCCAAGGCCCGCGGCCATGCCCGGCAGCGACAGCCCCGCAGCGCGCGGCCGCGACGTGAAGGCGTGGCCCGGCAGGTCGGGCACCACCAGGCCGTGGCTGCGGGCCAGCAGCGGCGCCAGCGCCGCGAACGAGTGCGCGGACGCCCCGGTGCCGTGCAGCAGCAGCAGCCACGAAGCGCCCGGCCGCGGCAGCGGCCACCGCTGCACGTGCCAGCGCAGGCCCCCGGCCGCCACCTGCTCGCTGCGCTCGGCGTGCGGCCAGTCGGGCGGCAGCCCGGGCGGCGCCCCGTGTCGAACCAGCCTTGGCCGTGCGCCCACGAGGCCGTCCCGGCTCAGCCCACGCGCGGCGACTTCAGCACCGCCTGCACGGCGCCGCTGAGCACCCGCGCGTCGGCCTGCGGCAGGGCCAGGTAGCGCGCGCCCATGGCCAGGGCCAGCGCCGCGGCGGCCGGCTCGGGGCGTACGGAGGTGTCCACGAGCAGGCACTGCGCGCCCAGCCCGCGCAGGCGGCGGGCGGCGGCCAGCGCGTCCTCGGCGGCCTGCGTGCGCCCGCCCTGCCCCGCGAGCGTGACGTTGGCGCGGCCGTCGGTGAGCATCACCACGAGCGGCGACGCACCCTCGCGCTGCACCTGCGCGGCCACCTGCCGCGCCAGCTCGATGCCGGCGGCCAGCGGCGTGCCGCCCCCGCCCGGCAGCCCGGCCAGCGAGCGCCGCGCGCGCACCAG
>CAIKLM010000142.1 GCA_903828235.1 uncultured beta proteobacterium
GCCGCCCGTCGCCGGCACCGGCCCGGCATTGGCAACGCCTCCCCCCGCGGGCGCGGCGCCCGAGCCTGCCGCTGCCACGCCGACCGTGCCGCCTGCCGGCAAGCCCGTCGCGGCAGCTGCCGAGCAGCCTCCTGCGGCCGCCGCGCCGGCCGCCCCGGTCAAGTCCACTCCCAAGCCCAACCCACCCGCGGCGGCTGCGCCGCGGCCCACGCGGGCCGCCGAGAGCACGCCGGCGCCGAAGCCACCCGCCCGCCCCGCGGCCGAGCCGGTGCCCGTGGGCCCGGGCCCGGCCTGTGGCGCGCGCAGCGACGGCGTGCGCTACCTGGTGTGCATGGAGCGCGAGTGCGCCACGTCGGCGTTCAGCAGCCACCCGGCCTGCGCGGCGATCCGCCAGTGACGGCAGCGTCGCCAGGGTGACAGCCCTTGCGGGAAAGGCACGATGACGACGGCGTGCCGACCCGTTACACCGGGGGCATGAACCCAAGCACCCCGCAGACGGCGCCCGGCGCCTCCCCCGCCGACCCCCGCAAGCCCTTCTGGCCCGCGCGCCTGCCGCGCGAGCTGGTGGTGCCCGAGACCACGCTGTGGTTCAACCTCGAGGTCAGCGCGCGCCGCTACCCCGACAAGGCGGCCTGCGTGTTCTTCGGCCGCGCGCTCAGCTACCGCGCGCTGCATGCGCAGGCCGAGGCGCTGGCCGGCTGGCTGCAGGCCCACGGCGTATCGCGCGGCGACCGCGTGCTGCTGTTCCTGCAGAACTGCCCGCAGTTCCTTGTCGCGTTCTATGCCATCCAGCGCGCCGACGCGGTGGTGGTGCCGGTCAACCCGATGAACAAGGCCGACGAACTCGGCCACTACATCACCGACCCGCAGGCCCGAGTGGCCATCACCAGCGCCGACCTGGCCGCCGCGCTGGCCGAGGCCGACGCCCGCCTGCCCGAGGCGCAGCGCCTGCGCAACATCGTCGCCACGCGCCTGAGCGATGCGATGCCCGACGTGCTGCCCGAGGGCGAGACGCCGTCCGAGGCCATGCTGGCCTGGCTGCGCGCCGACCCGCCGCTGCCCGCGGGCGCCACCCGCTGGGCGGAGGCCCTGGCCTGCACGCAGCGCCCGGGCCCGTCGCAAGCCGGCCCCGACGACCTGGCGCTGCTGCCCTACACCTCGGGCACCACGGGCCTGCCCAAGGGCTGCATGCACAGTCACCGCACGCTGATGCCCAACGCCATCGGTGGCGGGCTGTGGGGCTACGCCAGCGCCGAGACCGTGAGCCTGGGCGTGGTGCCCATGTTCCACATCACCGGCATGCTCTACGGCGTGATCGCGCCGGTGTACGCGGGCAGCACCGTCGTCGTGATGCCGCGCTGGGACCGCGAGCTTGCCGGGCGGCTCATCAGCCACCACCGCGTGAGCCACTGGACCTGCATCCCGAAGATGATCATCGACCTGTTCGGCAGCCCCAACTACCGCAGGTTCGACCTGAGCAGCCTGCGCTACCTGTCGGGCGGCGGCGCGGCCATGCCGCAGGCCGTGGCCGAGCGGCTGCAGGCCGAGTTCGGCATTACCTTCGCCGAAGGCTACGGCCTGACCGAGACGGCCGCGCCCAGCCACGCCAACCCGCCCGAGCGCGCCAAGCTGCAGTGCCTGGGCGTCCCGATCTTCGGCGTCGACAGCCGCGTGGTCGACCCCACCACGCTGGCCGAGCTGCCGCCCGGCGAGGTGGGCGAGATCGTCACGCACGGCCCCATGGTCTTCAAGGGCTACTGGGGCCACCCCGAGGCCACGGCGGCGGCCTTCATCGAGCTCGACGGCCAGCGGTTCTTCCGCACCGGCGACCTGGGCCGGCGCGACGAGGAGGGCTACTTCTTCATCACCGACCGGCTCAAGCGCATGATCAACGCCAGCGGCTTCAAGGTCTGGCCCAGCGAGGTGGAGCTGATGCTGTTCAAGTGCCCGCTGGTGCAGGAGGCCTGCGTGATCGCCGCGCGCGACGCCTACCGCGGCGAGACGGTCAAGGCCGTGGTCGTGCTGCGCGCCGAGCACCGCGGCCACGCGCAGCCCGAGGACATCATCGTCTGGGCCCGCGAGCACATGGCGGCCTACAAGGTGCCGCGCCTGGTGTCCTTTGCCGACGCGCTGCCCAAGAGCGGCAGCGGCAAGGTGATGTGGCGGCTGCTTCAGGAGGCCGAGCTGGCCGACCCGCCGGCCGCCTGACGCCGCCTCAGCCACACCACCCCGAGCCCCGCCGCCAGCAGCAGCGCCGGCGATGGCTCGGGCACGACGGCCACCGTCAGGCCATCGAAGAACACGTAGCTCACCGGCCCGGTGGGCGAATCGACCGGCACGAAGTCCAGCGCCAGCCGCCCGGCGAAGCCCGGCAGCACGGCGGGCATGGCATCGGTGGTGGTGAAGTCACCGATGCCCGGCTGGCCCTCGATCCAGAACAGGCGCACGTTCACCAGCGTCCAGCCCGCGGCCGTGAAGCCGACGAGGTTGTGCGTGCCGCTGCCCAGGCCCGGCTCGGCGCCCAGCATCAGGAAGTCGTTGTTGCCCTGCGCCGGCAGGTCGTTGCCGACCGCGGTGTAGCCCCGCGGATCGGAGAAAGTCCAGACCTTCACCTGCCCGATCAGGTTCAGGAAGGTCGCGTCGTAGCGGGTGGCGCCGTTGCTCAGCGTGCCGGACGGGGGCAGCGCGGCGTCGTACTGGAACGTCCCCGACACCGTGTCGCCCGCGCTGAAGAGATCGATGACGCCCGGGCTGCCGTAGGGCGCACCCGTGGTGCTGAAGCCGTGGGGCACGACCCCGGCGACGGCCGGCCCGGCGACCAGGCCGATGAGTGCGGCCGCCAGCAGGCGGGACGTGGCGGCGGTGATGGGGGACGGGGAGGGGGCCATGGGGTCTGCTCCGGACAGGGTGCAAGCCGCACCGCAGCCAAGTCTGTCCCGATGGCCCGGCGCGGGCCTTGAGCGCGCGCAAGCCGGCGCGTCGGCGGCTACGCGCGGCTGATCGCCAGCTGCAGCACCCGGGCGTCGTTGCTGGCCCGGTGGCGCGCCAGGCCCAGCTCGGCCACGGCGGCATCGCGCAGCGCGTCCAGCCGCCCCAGGCGGGCCTCGTCGAGCAGCGTCGCGACCGACTCCAGCCGGAATCGCAGCGGCCGCTCCGCCTCTTCGAAGAGCAGGGCGAGCCAGGGATAGTCGTGTGCCCAGCCGTCGCAGTAGACGGTCTGTCCGGCGAGGTCGGCGTTGAGCAGGTCGGCCACCTCGGCGACGGCGCGCCCGTGCCGCAGCAGCGTCGGCCGGACGATGCCGTGCAGGCGCTCGGCCTCGGCGTCCCAGTGCGTCCAGTGCGGAGCCGGCCGCACCAGCGTGCAGCGGGCGCGGCCGTCGCCCAGCACGTAGCCGATCTCGATGGGGTAGCTGTGCGCGCCGAAGCCCGAGGCTTCGATGTCGAGGATGGCGGGGGCGGCCGGCATGGTGCTGTCGGCCATTGTGGGCGGGGCGCGAGCGGCCCGGGCGTGCGCCCGTCACAGGCGCGCCGGGCCCGGCGCGCCTACGCGCCGCGCAGCAGCCGCGCCGGCGACAGCTTCATGCCCGACAGCAGCCACTGGGCGCCGGCGCCCAGACTCAGCGCACAGGTGCCCACCGCCACCAGCGCGCCCAGGCCGAGCAGGCCGCTGCCGTCGACATCGAGCCGCCAGCACAGCACGCCCTGCGCCAGCAGGCCGCCAAAGGCCACGGCGAAGAGCGCCGTCACGCTGCCCAGCAGCGCATACTCCCAGCGCAGCACGCGCCGCAGGCTGCCCAGGCGCGCGCCCACCGCGTGCATCACGCTGGCCTCGTAGACCTGGCGCGCGCGGCTGGCCGTCACCACGCTCGCCAGCACCAGCAGGCTGGCCACCAGGCAGGCGCCGGCAGCCACGGCCATGGCGGCACCGGCCTGGCCCAGCAGCGTGCGCGTGGCCTGCAGCAGCGCGTGGGTGCGCACCGTCACCACGTGCGGGGCGCTGGCGGCCAGGCGGTCCTGCACAGCGATGGCATCGGCCTCCGAGAGCCAGGCCGCGCCGACCTCGCGCGTGACGTAGGGGTCGAGCACGCCGTCGCTGAACATGGCTTCCAGCCACAGGCGCGACTGCATGCGCTTCTGGCCGTAGATGGCCACCAGCGTGGCCTCTACCGGCTGGCCCTGGATCTCGAAGCGCAGCCGGTCGCCGATCTGCAGGCCCATGGCCTCGGCCTCGCGGTCTTCCATGGCCACCTGGGGCGGGCCGGTCCAGCCGGCGGGCCACCAGGCGCCTTGCTCGAGCAGCACCTCGTCGATGGCCTGGCTGCGGTGGCTGAGCTTGTGCTCGTCGCGCGCGGCGCGCTGCAGCTGCTCGTCGGCGCTCGCCTGCAGCTCGACGCCGTTGACGGCGACGACGCGGCCCAGCACCAGTGGCGCGGTCTCCAGCTTCGTCAGGCTGCCGGCGCCGGCCACGGCGGCCTCGAGCAGCGGACGCTCGCCGGTCTGCAGGTCGTGGAACACCAGGCCCGGGGCCTGCTGCGGCACGGTCTCGGCCAGCGTGCGCAGCAGCGAGCCCACCACCACGGTGCAGGCCACCAGCAGCGTGAGCGAGGTGCCCAGCGAGAGCAGCGCCGGCCGCATCGGCGAGCCTGGCCGCGCCACGCCGGCCAGGGCCACGCGCAGTTCGAAGCCGAGGGCAAAGGGCAGGGCACCGTCGCGCGCCAGCACGGCGCGCGCGCCGGCCGCCAACAGCCGCACCAGCCCCTGCAGCACCAGCACGAGCACGGCCACCGCGGCCACGAAGGCCAGGCCAAAGCGGGCGTCGGGCAGCCACAGCAGCATCAGCGCCAGGCCCGCCGCGCCGATGGCGGCGGTGACGATCCACGCCCGCTGCGGCGTCTGCAGCACCGTGCCGTCGACGCCGCGGAACAGCGCCGCCGGGCTCACCGACAGCGCCCGCGCCACGGCCGGCCACGCGAACACCAGCGCCGTCATCACGCCAAAGCCCAGGCCCAGCAGCGCCGGCACCACGGCCGCCGACGGCGCCCAGGCCAGCGGCAGCCGCTCGGCCGCCACGCCCAGCGCCGCCAGCGCCAGGCCCAGGCCCACGGCCACGCCCACGGCGCTGCTGGTCAGGGCCAGCATCAGCACCTGCAGCAACACCAGCCGGGCCAGGGCCGCGTCGCGCAGGCCCACGGCGCGCAGCGTGGCCCAGGTGGCCAGCTTGCCCTGCAGGTAGGCCTGCACGCTGTTGAACACGCCCAGGCCGCCGATGAACAGGGCTGTGAAGCCCACCAGCAGCAGCCCCGAGGCCACGTGGCCCAACAGCTCGCCGATGCGGTCGCTGCGGTCGGCCACGGTGCGCAGCTCGGCGCTGCTGCGCGGGAAGGCGGCGAAGAAGGCGCGCCGCGCCTCGCCGGGTTGGGCGCCCGCCGGCAGCGCCACGCGCAGCTTGTGCTCCAGGCGGCTGGCGGGCTGCACCAGGCCGCTGGCGGCCAGGGCGGCGTCGCTCACCAGCACTGGCGCGCCGCGCCACTCGGCGCGCAGGCTGCGGTCAGGCTGGTGGCGGATGAGGGCGCGCACCTCGAGCGTCAGGTCGCCGAGCTCGACGGCGCGGCCGGGGGCCAGGCCCAGGCGCTGGGCGAGCACGGGATCGACGGCGATGCCGTGTCGGCCGTCTCTCAGGGCCAGCGCATCGGCCAGCGGCTGCGCGGGCTCGAGCTTGAGTTCGCCCACCAGCGGGTAGGCGGCGTCGGCGCTCATCAGCTCCACCAGCTGCGAGCGGCCGTCGGGCCCGCGCAGCATGGTCCGCAGCTGCTGCACCTCGGCCACGCGGCCGCGGGCGGCCCACCAGGCGCGTTCGTCGGCGGGCAGCGCGCGGTCGCTCTGCACCTCCACGTCGCCGCCGAACAGCGCCCGCACCTCGGTCTGCAACGCCGTCGCCAGCTGGCGGTGCAGCACGCCGCCGGCCGACACCAGCGCCACGCCCAGCATCAGGCACAGCGCGAACACCACCAGCGGGCGGCCGCCGGCGCGCAGGTCGCGCCAGGCCAGGTCAAGCAGGAAGCGCGGCATCGGCGGGGGTGGCGGTGCGGGCGGCCGCCGTCTCGGACGGCGCTTCGGAGAGACGGCCGTCGTGCAGGCGCAGCACGCGGTCGCAGCGGGCGGCGAAGGCCGGGTCGTGCGTCACGAGCACCAGCGTCATGCCCTGGTCGCGTTGCAGCCCGAAGAGCAGCTCGCGCACACACTCGCCGGTGCTGTCGTCGAGGTTGCCGGTGGGCTCGTCGGCCAGCAGCAGCCGCGGGCGGTGCACCACGGCGCGGGCGATGGCCACTCGCTGCTGCTCGCCGCCCGACAGCCGCGCGGGGTGGTGATCGGCCCGCTCGGCCAGGCCCACGCGCTCGAGCACGGCGCGGGCGCGCGGCAACGCGTCGCGCACGCCGGCCATCTGCAGCGGCAGCGCCACGTTGTCCAGCGCCGTGAGGCTGGGCAGCAGGTGGAAGGACTGGAAGACGATGCCGATGCGGTCGCGCCGCAGGTCGGCCAGGGTGTCGGCGTTCTGCGTGCCGAGATCCAGGCCGTCGACGGCGATGCGGCCGGCCGCGGGGCGCTCCAGGCCCGCCAGCAGCAGCAGCAGCGAGGTCTTGCCCGAGCCCGAGGGCCCGACCACGGCGATGCTGGAGCCGGCCTCAACGCGCAGCGATACGCCGCGCAGCACATCGATGCGCCGGCCCTCGGCCTCGTGGTGCATCGAGACGCCGTCCAGGGCCAGCGTGGCGCCGGCGGGGGTGGGGGGTGCGCTCATCCGGGCAGTGTCGCTGCGGGGCCCCGGGCCGCGCGGGCGCAGGGCCTTCTTAGCGCGCGGGCGGCGGCCAGCGTGCCAGCCGGGCCTGCAGCGCCGCGGCGTTGAGCAGGCCGAAGTGCGCGTCGACGCGCGTGCCGTCGGCGTCGAAGAACACGGTCGTCGGCAGGCCGCGCGAGCCCAGCGCCGGGCCCAGGCCCGAGCCGGTGTCGAGCCACACGTCCTGCAGCGCCAGCCGCTCGGCGGCCAGGTAGCGCTGCACGACATCAGGCACCTCGCCCTGGTCGGCGAACACGAAGCGCACATCGGGCCGCGCGCGCTGCGCCGCGGCCAGCACCGGCATCTCGGCGCGGCAGGGCCCGCACCAGGTGGCCCAGAGGTTGACGACCATCGGCCGGCCGTCGAGCAACTCGGTCAGCGGGCGCGGTGTGGCGTCGCCGCCCAGCGCGCGCAGCGCCACCGGCGGCAGCTCGCGGGCCGAGGCCGGCGGCTGCCAGAGCGCCAGCGCGCCGTTGAACACGGCCCACAAGGCCAGGCCGCTGCCGGCGCCAATGGCGAGCGCACGCCGGGCCTTCGGCAGGCGGTCGGCGCGCCACAGCAGCACCAGCGCGGCCACCACCAGGCCCGGGCCGGCGACCCATCCGCCGTCGCGGATGTCGAGCACCGCCCAGGGCGTGGCGGCGTAGGCCTCGGCGTGGCGCAGCACGTGCGCCGCGCGCGCCGCCACAAGGCCCAGCACCGCAGCCAGCCAGACGCTGTTCTCGTTGGAAGAGGCCAGCGCCGGCGGGGCCAGGCGCCGCGCCAGCACGGTGGCCAGCACCAGCGCCGCCAGCAGCATCAAGGGAGGCAGCGGAAACGCCAGCGGCCCGAGCGTGATCGACAACATGGGCCGCGAGTGTGGCCCGGGGCCGATGCCACCGGGCGGCGGCGTGCCAAGGCCGCGTGGCTGCGGGCCTGATCAGGCGCCGGGGTACCCGAGCACGTGGTCGGCCACCGCGGGCAGCGACAGGAACACGTGGTCGGGCCCAGCGGCCTCGATCGGCCGGCCGCCGTTGTAGCCCCAGGGCACGGCCCAGGCGGCGGTGCCGGCGCTGCGGGCCGCCTGCACGTCGATGGCCGAGTCGCCCACGTGCGCCATGCGGGCGAGGTCGACGCCCAGCGCCGAGGCCGTGTGCACCAGCACGCGCGGGTCGGGCTTTTTCTGCGGCAGCGTGTCGCCGCCGATCACCAGGTCGAAGGCCGCCGCCAGGCCATGCCTGTGCAGCAGTTGCTGCGCGAGCCGGCTCTCCTTGTTGGTGACGCAGGCCAGGCGCACGCCGGCGCCGCGCAGCCGCAGCAGCATCTCGGCGCAGCCGGCGTAGGGCTGTCCCCGCGTGCCGGTGGTGGCCAGATAGTGGTGCTCGAAGCGGGCGAGCACGGCGTCGAGATCGGCCACGGCCGGCTGCCCGGCCAGCAAGCCCTGCAGCAGCGCCCGGGCGCCGTGGCCGATGAGCAGCGTCACCGCGGCCGGCGGCTGCGCCGGCAGGCCGAACTCGGCAATGGCGCGGTTGGCCGCCTCGGCGATCTCGCCGGCGGTGTCGATGAGCGTGCCGTCGAGATCGAAGCTGAGGGCGTCGACGCGCGGCCGGGTGGGCATGGGGGTTGTCATGGGGTGTCAGCCACGCAGCGCCCGGGCCAGCACGAGCAGGGCCACGAGCACCGCCAGCACCGCGAAGCCGCGGCGCAGCCGCGGGGCGCTGATGCGCGGCGCCAGCCGGCGCCCCAGCAGCAGCCCGGCGGCGCTGCCGGCGGCGAAGGGCAGGGCGTCCTGCAGCGCCAGCTGCCCGTGGGCAGCGGCGGCGGCGACGCCCGACAGGGCCACCAGCGCGATCACGCCCAGCGACGTGACCTGGATGCTGCGCAGGTCGAGGTTGGTGTGTCGGTCCAGCGCCGGCACGATGACGAAGCCTCCTCCGATGCCCAGCAGGCCGCTGAGCACGCCGGCCAGTGCCCCCACCCGGCCCAGCACCCAGGCGCAGCGCGGCGTCCAGCGCAGGCGCAGCTCGCCGTCGGGGCGAACGCAGGCGGGTTGCGCGGGGCGTGGGGCGCTGCCGGCGGCGTCGGTGTTGGCGCTGCGCCACATGCGCCAGGCCGTGAACAGCATGAAGGCCGCGAACGCGCCCAGCAGCACCGGCTGCGCCAGCCGCTGCGCCAGCGCCACGCCCAACGGCGCCGCCAGCATGCCGGCGGCACCGAGCATCAGCGCGGCGCGGTAGCGAAGCAACTGGTCGCGCAGGCCCAGCAGCGCGCCCAGGGCGCCGGCCAGCCCCACCGCCACGAGCGACATCGCCGAGGCCTGCTGCATCGGCAGGTGCAGCAGCAGCACCAGCAGCGGCACGCCGAGGGCGCCGCCGCCGGCGCCGGTGAGTGCCATCAGCAGCCCGGCCACCGTGCCCAGGCCGGCGAGCGCCAGCAGCTCCATCAGCGCGGCGTCATGGCCGGCCGGCCCCGATGTCGTCACGGCGAGCCAGCCGCGCCTGGATGCTGCGCGTGCTGCGCCAAACCCCGAACACCACCAGCGGCAGCAGCGCGCCCACGGCCACTTCGGGGTTCAGCGGCAGCCCCGCGGCCTGGGCGCCCTTGGCGCCATACAGCAGCAGGCTCACCACGTAGTACGAGATGGCGGCGATCGACAGCCCCTCCACGGTGGTCTGCAGCCGCAGCTGCAGCGCCTGGCCCTGCGCCAGCCGGGCCAGCAGCTGCTGGTTCTGCGTCTCGGTGGCGATGTCCACGCGCGTGCGCAGCAGGCCGCTGGCGCGCTCCACCCGGGTGGCCAGCGAGGCCATGCGCTGCGCCGCCGCCGCCACGGTGGCCACGGCCGGGGCCTGCCGGCGCTGCAGGAACTCGCCCAGCGTCTGCTGGCCGTGCAGGTAGGTCTCGCGCAACTCGGCCAGGCGCTGCTGCATCAGCGTGTCGTAGGCCTGCGTGGCGTCGAATCGGAAGGCGTACTCGGCCGTGGCGCGCTCCAGCCGCGCCGCCAGCTGCACCAGCTCGTCGAGCAGCGTCTGGTCGGAAGCCTCGCGCGCCTCGAAGCGGGCCGTCAACGCCGACAGCTGCTGCTCGGCCTGCGCCACCTCGGGCAGCAGCGCCTTGGCCGCGGGCAGGCCCAGCAGTGCCATCAGCCGGTAGGTCTCCATCTCCAGCAGGCGCTGCGAGATGCGGCCGGCGCGCGTCTCGGAGGTGCCCGGCGGCGCCACGACCAGGATGCGCTCGAAGCCGTCTCCCGCGAGCAGGAAGTCGGTCATCACGGCCGAGTGGCCGTCGCGGCCCATGCGCGACACCGCCACCGGCCGGCCGCCGAACCACTGGCGCGCCGGCACCAGCCAGTCGTCGGTGGCGATGTCGGCGTGCATCATCGCCAGCTCGATGGCCACCAGCACCTGGCCGGGAATGCTGCCCACCCAGTCGCGCTCGACGATCAGCGAGTCCATCAGCGGCGGGTCGGTGGTGCCCAGTCCCGTGCCGGCGGGCAGCGCCTGCACCAGCGTGTAGCGCGTGAACTCGGTGTGGCGCTCCCAGCGCAGCGTGCCGCCGGGCAGGCGCAGGCGCAGGAACTGGCCCTCCAGCGCCTCGGCCGGGAGCGCGTCCTGTCCCGGCAGGCGCTTGAGGTGCTGCCATTGCGCGCTGCGCTCGATGCCGTCGTGGCGCACGGCCACGTACAGCACCAGCGCCGGCATGCGAAGCCGCGCGGCGGGCCGCGCGTGCGCCTCGTCGTGCAGGCGCTGGCGCAGCGGGTCGTCGGGTGGCAGCCAGCGGTGGGGCGAGGGGGACGGGCTCATCGGCGGTGTCGGCGGGCAGCGCAGCGCGCGGTGACGCGAGGCTAAGCGATCCGGCGGCGCCGTGGCTGTTGCCGCAAGGCCGCTTCGATCGTGTTGCCGCAAGCAGCCGTGCGCGCCTATCCTCCCGGCTATGTTGTCCAGCGTCAGGCATGCGGGAGCCCATGCCGGCCCCGCTTCCGAGCCCGAGCGTGCCGAGCAGGTGCGGGCCCTGGCGTTGCACCACGTGGCCGAGCGCGGCGGCCTTCTGCCGGCGCTGCACGCGGTGCAGGACGCGCTGGGCTTCGTGGCCGATGCCGACGTGGCCGTGCTGGCCGAGGCCTTCAACCTCAGCCGGGCCGAGGTGCACGGCGTCGTCACCTACTACCACCACTTCCGCCGCCAGCCGGCCGGCCGCCACGTGCTGCAGCTGTGCCGCGCCGAGGCCTGCCAGGCCTGTGGCGGCGACGAACTGGCCGCGGCGGCCGAAGCGCAGCTGGGCTGCGCCACCGGGCAGACCCGCGCCGACGGTGCCGTCACGCTGGAGGCCGTGTACTGCCTGGGTCTGTGCGCCACGGCGCCCGCGGCCTGCCTGGACGGCCGGCTGCACGCGCGGCTCACGCCGCAACGGCTGCGGGCGTTGCTGGCGGGGCTGGAGGGGCTGGAGGGGCTGGAGGGCGGGTCGTGAGCCGCATCACCGTCTACGTGCCGCGCGACAGTGCCGCGCGGGCGCTGGGCGCCGACGAGACCGCCGCGGCGCTGGCGGTGGAGGCCGCGCGCCGCGGGCAGGCGCTCGAGGTGGTGCGCAACGGCTCGCGCGGCCTGTTCTGGCTGGAGCCTCTGCTGGAGGTGGCCACGCCCGCCGGCCGCATGGCCTACGGGCCCGTGCAGGCCGACGACGTGCCCGGGCTGCTGGACGCCGGGGCGCTGCAGGGCGGGGCCCACGCGCTGGGGCTGGGCCGCGTGGACCTCATCCCCTACTTGGCGGTGCAGCGGCGCGAGGTGTTCGCGCGCGCCGGCGTGACGGATCCGCTGTCGCTGGCCGACTACGCGGCCCACGGCGGCTGGGCCGGCCTGCGCGCCGCGCTGGCGCAGGACGGCGAGGCCGTGGTCGAGCAGGTGCTGGCCAGCGGCCTGCGCGGCCGCGGTGGCGCGGCCTTCCCGGCCGGCATCAAATGGCGCACGGTGCGCGGCGCTGCCGGGGCGCGCAAGCACATCGTCTGCAATGCCGACGAGGGCGACAGCGGCACCTTCTCCGACCGCATGCTGATGGAAGGCGACCCCTACGCGCTGCTGGAGGGCATGGCCATCGCCGGCCTGGCGGTGGGGGCCGCGGAGGGCTGGATCTACGTGCGATCGGAATACCCCGACGCCATCGCCACGCTGCAGGAGGCCGTCTCGCGCGCCACCGCCGCGGGCAGGCTGGGCGACAGCGTGGCCGGCAGCGGCCGCGCCTTCCGCGTGCACCTGCGCAAGGCTGCCGGCAGCTACGTATGCGGCGAGGAGACGGCGCTGCTCGAGAGCCTGGAGGGCCGGCGCGGCATCGTGCGCGCCAAGCCACCGCTGCCGGCCGTGGCCGGCCTGTTCGGCGAGCCCACGCTGGTGCACAACGTCATCACGCTGGCCAGCGTGCCGCCGGTGCTCGCGCAGGGCGCCGCCGCCCATGCGGCGCTGGGCAGCGGGCGCTCGCGCGGCACGCTGCCGTTCCAGCTAGCCGGCAACGTGAAGTGCGGCGGGCTGGTGGAGCTGCCCTTCGGCCACACGCTGCGCGAACTGGTGTTCGGCTTCGGCGGCGGCACGCGCAGCGGGCGCCCGGTGAAGGCCATCCAGGTAGGCGGCCCGCTGGGCAGCTACGTGGCGCCGCAGCACTGGGACGTGCCGCTGGACTACGAGGCCTACGCGGCCATCGGCGCCACCGTGGGCCACGGCGGCATCGTCGTGCACGACGACACCGCGCGCATGGACCGCCTGGCGCGCTACGCCATGGCCTTCTGCGCCGTGGAGAGCTGCGGCAAGTGCACGCCCTGCCGCATCGGCAGCACGCGCGGCGTCGAGGTGATCGACCGCCTCGTGGCCGGCGGCGACCCGCAGGCCAAGGGCCAGCAGCTGCAGCTGCTGCGCGACCTGTGCGACACCATGACCCACGGCAGCCTGTGCGCCATGGGCGGCATGACGCCCAACCCGGTGCTGTCGGCCCTGGCGCAGCACCCCGAGGACTTCGGCCTGCCCGCCGCCTGAAGACGCCCGAAGGAGCACCTCCCATGCTGCCGATCCACGCCCACGACACCGACCACGGCACGCCGGCGCGCACCAGCGACACCGCGGTCACGCTGCAGGTCGACGGCCATGCCGTCACCGTGCCGGCGGGCACCTCGGTCATGCGCGCGGCCGTCGAGGCCGGCGTGCGGGTGCCCAAGCTGTGCGCCACCGACAGCCTGGAGCCCTTCGGCAGTTGCCGCCTGTGCCTGGTGGAGGTCGAGGGCCGCCGCGGCTACCCGGCGAGCTGCACCACACCGGTCGAGCCCGGCATGGTGGTGCGCACCCAGACGCCCAGGCTGGCCGAGCTGCGCCGCGGCGTGATGGAGCTTTACATCTCCGACCACCCGCTGGACTGCCTGACCTGCAGCGCCAACGGCAACTGCGAGCTGCAGGACATGGCCGGCGCCGTGGGCCTGCGCGCCGTGCGCTACGGCGTGGGCGCGGCGGCGGGGGCGCACCACACGCTGGCGGCCAAGGACGAGTCCAACCCCTACTTCACCTACGACCCCAGCAAGTGCATCGTCTGCAGCCGCTGCGTGCGCGCCTGCGAGGAGGTGCAGGGCAGCTTCGCGCTGACGATCTCGGGCCGCGGCTTCGACAGCCGCGTCTCGCCCGGGCAGGACGAGGCTTTCATGGGCAGCGAGTGCGTGAGCTGCGGCGCCTGCGTCGAGGCCTGCCCCACCGCCACACTGCAGGAGAAGAGCGTCATCGCGCTCGGCCAGGCCGAGCACGCCGTGACCACCACCTGCGCCTACTGCGGCGTGGGCTGCGGCTTCAAGGCCGAGATGAAGGGCAGCACCGTCGTGCGCATGGTGCCCTGGAAGGACGGCAAGGCCAACGAGGGCCACGCCTGCGTGAAGGGCCGATTCGCCTGGGGCTACGCCACGCACCCCGACCGCCTGAAGGCGCCGCGCATCCGCGAGCGCATCACCGACCCCTGGCGCGAGGTGTCGTGGGGCGAGGCCATCGCCTTCGCCGCCGGGCGCTTCAAGGCCATCCAGGCCGCGCACGGGCCCGATGCCGTGGGCGGCATCACCAGCAGCCGCTGCACCAACGAGGAGACCTACCTCGTGCAGAAGCTGGTGCGTGCGGCCTTCGGCACCAACAACGTCGACACCTGCGCGCGCGTGTGCCACTCGCCCACCGGCTACGGCCTGGGCCAGACCTACGGCACCAGCGCCGGCACGCAGGACTTCGCCAGCGTCGCCCACGCCGACGTGGTGCTGGTGATCGGCGCCAACCCGTCCGACGCGCACCCGGTGTTCGCGTCGCGCCTGAAGCGCAGGCTGCGCCAGGGCGCGGCGCTGATCGTGGTGGACCCGCGCCGCATCGACCTGGTGCGCACGCCGCACGTGCAGGCCGAGCACCATCTGCCACTGCGCCCGGGCACCAACGTTGCCGTGCTCAATGCGCTGGCGCACGTGGTGGTGACGGAAGGCCTGGTGAACGAGCCCTTCGTGGCCGAGCGCTGCCAGCGCGCCAGCTTCGACGCCTGGCGCGCGTTCGTGGCGCGGCCCGAGCACGCGTCCGAGGCCGCCGAAGCGGTGACTGGCGTGCCCGCCGCCGCGCTGCGCGCCGCCGCCCGCCGCTACGCCGCGGGCCCCAACAGCGCCATCTACTACGGCCTGGGCGTCACCGAGCACGCGCAGGGCTCCACGGCCGTGATCGCCATCGCCAACCTGGCCATGGCCTGCGGCATGGTGGGCCGCGAGGGCGTGGGGGTGAACCCGCTGCGTGGCCAGAACAACGTGCAGGGCGCCTGCGACATGGGCAGCTTCCCGCACGAGCTGCCGGGCTACCGGCACGTGTCGGACGCCACCGTGCGCGCCGATTTCGAGGCCGCCTGGGGCGTGACGCTCAGCCCCGAGCCCGGCCTGCGCATCCCGAACATGTTCGACGCCGCGCTGGCCGGCCGCTTCAAGGGCCTGTACTGCCAGGGCGAGGACATCCTGCAATCCGACCCTGACACCCATCACGTGGCCGCCGCGCTGGCTGCGATGGACTGCGTGGTGGTGCAGGACCTGTTCGAGAACGAGACCGCGAAGTACGCCCACGTGCTGCTGCCCGGCAGCAGCTTCCTCGAGAAGGACGGCACCTTCACCAACGCCGAGCGCCGCATCAGCCGCGTGCGCCGCGTGATGCCGCCACTGGCCGGCCTGGCCGACTGGGAGGTGACGGCAAGGCTGGCGCAGGCGCTGGGCTACCCGATGCGCTACGCGCACCCCGAGGAGATCATGCGCGAGATCGCCGCGCTCACGCCCAGCTTCGCCGGTGTGAGCTACGAGAAGATCGACCGCCTGGGCAGCGTGCAGTGGCCCTGCCACGCCGGCACCGCCGAGGCCGGCACCTCGGTGATGCACGCGGGCGGCTTCGTGCGTGGCAAGGGCCGCTTCTTCAACACGCCCTTCGTCGCCAGCGACGAGAAGGTCACGCGGCGCTTCCCGCTGCTGCTGACCACCGGCCGCATCCTCAGCCAGTACAACGTGGGCGCGCAGACGCGCCGCACGGCCAACACCGCGTGGCACGACGAGGACCGCCTGGACATGCACCCGCACGACGCCGAGGCCCGCGGCATCCGCGAGGGCGACCGCGTCACGCTGCAAAGCCGCGCTGGCCAGACGACGCTGCGCGCGCGCCTGACCGACCGACTGCAGCCGGGCGTCGTCTTCACCACCTTCCACTTCCCCGGCAGCGGCGCCAACGTGGTGACGACCGACAGCTCCGACTGGGCCACCAACTGCCCCGAGTTCAAGGTGACGGCGGTGCAGGTGGCGCGCGTCATGGCCATCGTGCCGGCGCCCGCCGCGCGCCCCTCGGCGGCGCTGGAGGAAGGGCGATGAGCGGCCCCGCGCCTGCCGGCGCCGTGGCGGCCGAAGTGTGCGTGCAGCGCGATGGCGCCGTGGCCGCCCGGCCCGACTGGCTGGCCGACGAGGTGCCCGTGGCGCTGGTGGCGGACGGCATCTCGCAGGCCGTGATGCTGGCCACGCCGGCCGACCTTGAGGACTTCGCGCTTGGCTTCGCGATCACCGAAGGCTGGATCGCCCGCGCGGACGAGCTGTACGCGGTGGAAGCGCAGGCCACGCCGCAGGGCATCGAGCTGCAGCTGGAACTCGCGGCCTCTCGCGGCTGGGCACTGCGGGAGCGCCGACGCTCTTTGGCCGGCCGCACCGGCTGCGGCCTGTGCGGCGTGGAGAGCCTGGCGGCGGTGGAGCGTCCGCTGCCGGCCGTGACGCCGCCCGCGCTGGCCCCCGGCGCCCTGGCGCGCGCCGTGGACGAACTCGGCCGCCGCCAGCCCCTGAACGCCCTGACGGGCGCCACCCACGCGGCCGCGTGGTGCGCCAGCGACGGCGCGGTGCAGCTGGTGCGCGAAGACATCGGCCGCCACAACGCGCTCGACAAACTTGTGGGCGCCATGGCGCGCGCCGGCGTCCGCCCGGGCGAGGGCTTCGTCACGGTGACCAGCCGCGCCAGCTTCGAGATGGTGCACAAGGCCGCGGCCGCGGGCGTAGGACTGCTGGCCGCCGTGTCGGCGCCCACCGCCCGCGCCGTGCGGACGGCCGACGCCTGCGGGCTCGCGCTGGCCGGCTTCGTGCGTGGCGACGACGCCGTGTTCTACGGCCGGGGTGCCACGGCCGCCGGTCTGGCACGGGTGGCGGCATGAGGGCCGACGAGACCGAGCTCGCGCACCTGGTGCGCGGCGCCAACCGCATCGGCGAGTTCTTCGCCGCCATGCCCGACGCCGCCGAGGCGCAGGCCGGCATCGTCGGCCACGTGCAGCGTTACTGGGCGCCGGCGCTGCGCCAGCGACTGCTGCAGCATCTGCAGGACACCGGCGGCGAGGGCCTCGATCCGCTGGTGGCCGATGCCCTGCGCGGCCTGCCGGGCTGACGGTCGCCCCGCGCGGACCGCGACGCGCACGGCCGCGCGCTCTTGCAGCGTGGCCGTGGCGCCGTAGACTGCCGCCATGAACACCGCCGACCTCATCGCCATCGACGTGCACACGCACGCCGAGGTGTCCTGCTGGAACCCGTTCGACAACTACGGCGAGGAGTACGACCGCGCCGCCGACAAGTACTTCGGCAGCAACCGCCGGCCCACCATCGCCGAGACGGTGGCCTACTACCGCGAGCGCCGGATCGGACTCGTGATGTTCACGGTGGACAGCGAGAGCCAGCTCGGCCGCCGCCGCATCCCCAACGAGGAGATCGCCGAGGCCGCCAAGGCCAACGCCGACATGATGATCTGCTTCGGCAGCATCGACCCCCACAAGGGGAAGATGGGCGCCCGCGAGGCGCGCCGCCTGATTGAGGAGCACGGCGTCCGGGGCTTCAAGTTCCACCCCACGGTGCAGGGCTTCCTGCCCTACGACCGCATGGCCTGGCCGCTGTACGAGGTGATCGCTGAGTACAAGTTGCCCGCCATCTTCCACAGCGGCCACAGCGGCATCGGCAGCGGCATGCGCTGCGGCGGCGGCCTGCGCCTGCAGAAAAGCAACCCGATGCTGCTGGAGGACGTGGCCATCGCCTTCCCGGACATCGAGATCGTCATCGCGCACCCGAGCTGGCCCTGGCAGGACGAGGCGCTGAGCCTGGCGCTGCACAAGCCGAACATCTGGATCGACCTCTCGGGCTGGAGCCCGAAGTACTTCCCGCCGCAGCTGGTGCAGTACGCCAACACGCTGCTGAAGGACCGCATGCTGTTCGGCAGCGACTTCCCGTTGATCACGCCCGAACGTTGGATGAAGGACTTCGACGAGGCCGGCTTCAAGGACAAGGTCAAGCCGCTGATCCTGAAGGACAACGCCATGCGGCTGCTGCGCCTGGGCGGCGCGGCAGCCTGATCGTGAAGCCCGTGGCTGGCGCCGGCGGTCTCAGCCGCCGGCGTCAGCGGCGCGAGGCGACGGGCTCGCTCGGGGTGCGGCGGGGCACGGCGGCCTGGCTGGCCTCGCTGTCCTCGGCGCCGGACTCGGGCCTGATGTTCTGCGCCAGGTCGCCCTTGGGGCCCTGCACCATCTCGTAGCTGACGCGGCTGCCCTGCTTGAGCGTTCGGAAGCCATCCATCTGCACCGCGGAGAAATGCGCGAACACGTCGGCACCGCCCCCTTCGGGCTCGATGAACCCGAAGCCCTTGGCATCGTTGAACCACTTGACTATGCCGATTGCCATGTTGGCTCCTTCCAGAGCGCGTCTCTGTACCTGGCGGTCATTCTGGCCACGACATCCGTCAGTGTCAACTCAAATTAACACTGCCACATGACGCGCTGGATTGACACTCGTCGGGCCGGGGCCGGTGCGTGTGCCGGCCGCGCGGGCCGGCTCGATCCCGAGGATTGCACGGCCTTCGACGCTGTCCCTACGCGTGCAAGCGGAAGGCTGCTCGATAGAATGGGCCATGCCCGAGGAAACCCCTCCGCCCCCCAAACCGCCCGCGGTGCCGCCGCGCGAGCCGGACGGCGTGGTGGTGGCCGAGCGCAAGGCCGCGCGCACCAAGCCGCCGGCGCTGTACCAAGTGGTGATGCTCAACGACGACTACACGCCGATGGAGTTCGTCGTCATGGTGTTGCAGCGGTACTTCCACCGCGACATCGACACCGCCACCCACATCATGCTGCTCATCCACCACGAAGGCCGTGGTGTCTGTGGCGTGTATCCCAAGGACGTCGCTGCGACCAAGGTCGAGCTGGTGCTCACGGCAGCCCGCCGTGACGGGCACCCCCTGCAATGCATTATGGAGGCCGCATGATCGCCCAAGAGCTTGAAGTCAGCCTGCACATGGCCTTCGTCGAGGCGCGCCAGCAGCGGCACGAATTCATCACCGTCGAGCACCTGCTGATGGCGCTGCTCGACAACCCCTCGGCCGCCGAGGTGCTGCGCGCCTGCGCCGCCAACATCGAGGACCTGCGCAAGAGCCTGTCGACCTTCATCCGCGAGAACACCCCCACGGTGGGCGGCACCGAGGAGGTCGACACGCAGCCCACGCTGGGCTTCCAGCGCGTCATCCAGCGCGCCATCATGCACGTGCAGAGCACGGGCAGCGGCAAGAAGGAAGTGACCGGCGCCAACGTGCTGGTGGCCATCTTCGGCGAGAAGGACAGCCACGCCGTCTACTACCTGCACCAGCAGGGGGTGACGCGCCTGGACGTCGTCAACTTCATCGCCCACGGCATCAAGAAGAGCGATCCTCCCGAGCCCGCGAAGAGCAACGAGAGCAGCGGCCCCGAGGGCGAGAAGGAAGAAGGCACCGGCAACGCCGACGCCAAGGGCTCGCCGCTGGAGCAGTTCACGCAGAACCTCAACCAGCTGGCGCGCGACGGCAAGATCGACCCGCTGATCGGGCGCGAGCACGAGGTGGAGCGCGTCATCCAGGTGCTGTGCCGCCGCCGCAAGAACAACCCGCTGCTGGTGGGCGAAGCCGGCGTGGGCAAGACCGCCATCGCCGAGGGCCTGGCCTGGCGCATCACCCAGGGCGAGGTGCCCGAGGTGCTGGCCGACGCCACCGTCTACTCGCTCGACATGGGCGCGCTGCTGGCTGGCACCAAGTACCGCGGCGACTTCGAGCAGCGCCTGAAGGGCGTGCTCAAGCAGCTGAAGGAGCACGCCAACGCGGTGCTGTTCATCGACGAGATCCACACGCTGATCGGCGCCGGCGCCGCCAGCGGTGGCACGCTCGACGCGAGCAACCTGCTCAAGCCGGCGCTGAGCAGCGGCGCGATGAAGTGCATCGGCGCCACCACCTTCACCGAGTACCGCGGCATCTTCGAGAAGGACGCGGCGCTGTCGCGGCGCTTCCAGAAGGTCGACGTCATCGAGCCGACCGTCGAGCAGACGGTCGAGATCCTCAAGGGCCTGAAGAGCCGCTTCGAGGAGCACCACAGCGTCAAGTACGCCGCCGGCGCGCTGCAGGCGGCGGCCGAGCTCTCGGCCAAGTTCATCAACGACCGGCACCTGCCCGACAAGGCCATCGACGTCATCGACGAGGCCGGCGCCGCGCAGCGCATCCTGCCCGTGGCCAAGCGCAAGAAGACCATCACGCGCGCCGAGGTCGAGGAGATCGTCGCCAAGATCGCCCGCATCCCGCCGCAGAGCGTGAGCTCCGACGACCGCGGCAAGCTCAAGAGCCTGGACCGCGACCTCAAGAGCGTGGTCTTCGGCCAGGACCCGGCCATCGACGCGCTGGCCGCCGCCATCAAGATGGCGCGCAGCGGCCTGGGCAAGCCCGACAAGCCCATCGGCAGCTTCCTGTTCAGCGGCCCCACCGGCGTAGGCAAGACCGAGGTCGCCAAGCAGCTGGCCTACGTGCTGGGCATCGACCTGATCCGCTTCGACATGAGCGAGTACATGGAGCGCCACGCCGTGAGCCGCCTGATCGGCGCGCCCCCGGGCTACGTGGGCTTCGACCAGGGCGGCCTGCTCACCGAGGCCATCACGAAGAAGCCGCACGCCGTGCTGCTGCTCGACGAGATCGAGAAGGCGCATCCCGACGTCTTCAACGTGCTGCTGCAGGTGATGGACCACGGCACGCTGACCGACAACAACGGGCGCAAGGCCGACTTCCGCAACGTGATCATCATCATGACCACCAACGCGGGCGCCGAGACGATGAACAAGTCGACCATCGGCTTCACGACCAAGCGCGAGCAGGGCGATGAGATGGGCGATATCAAGCGCCTGTTCACGCCCGAGTTCCGCAACCGGCTCGACGCCATCGTGAACTTCCGCCCGCTCGACGAGGAGATCATCCTGCGCGTGGTCGACAAGTTCCTGCTGCAGCTGGAAAGCCAGCTCGCGGAGAAGAAGGTCGAGGTCACCTTCACCGACGCGCTGCGCAAGCACCTGGGCAAGAAGGGCTTCGACCCGCTGATGGGCGCGCGCCCGATGCAGCGCCTGATCCAGGACACCATCCGCCGCGCGCTGGCCGACGAGTTGCTGTTCGGTCGCCTCGTCGACGGCGGGCGCCTGACGGTGGACATCGACGACAAGGGCGAGGTGCTGCTCGACATCCAGCCGCCGCGCAAGAGCGACAAGCCGAAGACCGAGCCGACCACGGCGTGACGTCACCCGGCCCGTTCAGGGCCGGGCCAGCACCTTCGCGGGCAGGTCCGACACCGGGTCCTGCCCGTAGTAGTTTCTGAACTGCTCGTACAGCGCCGCATGCTCGGCGCGCAGGCGCAGCGGATCGACGAAGAAGCTCTCGCTGGCCACCGCGAAGAACTCCTCGACGGCGCTGGCGCCGTAGGGGTCGAGCGCCGTGTCCTCCTCGCGCTCGACGCGCGCGACGAAGGTCTCGTACTCGCGGTCGAGCACGGCGCACCAGGCGTCGTGGTCGATGTCCGGCGGCAGCAGCGGCACGCCGTCGGCCAGGCCGTCGGCCATGTCCAGCACGTGCGCGAACTCGTGGATGACGACGTTGTAGCCCTGTGCGGCGCTCTGGCCCGCGCGGCGCACGTCGGGCCAGACCAGCATCACCGGGCCGCCTTCCATGGCCTCGCCGGCCAGCGGCTCGTCGTACTCGTGCACGACGCCGTCGTCGTCGGCGTGCTCGCGCCGCGCCACCACGGGCTCGGGGTGCACCACCAGGCCGACGAAGCCGTCGTAGCGCTCGATGCCCAGCCGCAGCACCGGCAGCGCCGCCTGCGCCGCGATCGACACCGCCAGCGCGTCCGTCAGCCGCAGGCCGCCGGTGCAGTCGAACTCCTTGCGGTCGAGGAACAGGCTGGTCAGGCGGCGCAGCTCGGCCGCGGCGTCGGCGTCGCGCCGCTGCAGGAAGGGGTAGCGCACCAGCGTGCGCTTCCAGAGGTCGTCGGGGATGGCGCGGCGGCGCACGGCCGCCTCGTCGCGCGCGCTGCGCCAGCCGCGCCATAGCTTCCCGAGCATGGCGCCGCGCGACTCAGGGCGCGCGCGAGGGCGCCACGCGCGCGAAGCCGTCGCGCGTGAGGCGCAGCACCTCGGCGCGCGTGCCGGCGTCGAGATCCCAGTCGCCGAGCACGTGGCGCTTGAAGCCCGGGGCCAGCGCGTCGCTGCCGGGGCGGTGGGTGTGGCCGTGCACGAGCTCGGGCGTGCCCATGGCGTGCATCCACTTCACGGCTTCGGCGGGGTCGACGTCGGCCGCGCTGTCGCCGTCGAACTGCCGGCGCGTGCGGCTGGCCTGCCGGATCTCGCCCGCGATGGCCAGCCGGTCGGCCAGCGGCCGCGCCAGGAAGCCCTGGCGCCAGGACTCGGTGCGCACCTCGGCGCGGAAGGCCTGGTAGGGCTTGTCGGCCAGGCACAGCGCGTCGCCGTGGGTGAGCAGCACGCGCTGGCCCCAGGCGTCGAGCACGGTGGGGTCGGGCAGGGCGCGCAGCCCGGCCTCGCGCCACAGCCGGGCGCCGGCCAGGAAGTCGCGGTTGCCCACCATGAAGGCCAGCTCGCGGTGGCTGGCGGCCTCGGCCATGGCGGCCACGCAGCCGGCCTCGAAGGCGCGCTCGACCTGCTCGTCGCCCACCCAGAGCTCGAACAGGTCGCCCAGCATCACCACGCAGTCGGCCGGCGTGTGCCGCAGGTGCGCCTTCCAGGCCGCGGTGGTCCGGGGCAGGGCCTCGCTCAGGTGCAGGTCGGAAATGAAGTCGATGGCCTGCCAGCCCTCGGGCGCGGCCATCTCGAAGAACGCCGGCAGCGCAGCGGCGGCGCGGCGTTCCGTCATCAGTCGATCTCGACGGCGCGGGTGATCACCACGTCTTCCAGCGGCACGTCGTCGTGGAAGCCCTTGCGGCCGGTCTTGGCCTTCTCGATGGCGTCGACCACCTCGGTGCCGGCCACCACCTTGCCGAACACGGCGTAGCCCCAGCCCTGGGGGCTTTCGCTCTTGAAGTCGAGGAAGCCGTTGTCGGTGGTGTTGATGAAGAACTGCGCCGTGGCCGAGTGCGGATCGGAGGTGCGCGCCATGGCCAGCGTGTAGTGGCGGTTCTTCAGCCCGTTGGACGCCTCGTTCTTGATGGGCGACATCGTGGGCTTCTGCTTCATGCCGGGCTCGAAGCCGCCGCCCTGGATCATGAAGCCCTTGATCACGCGGTGGAACACCGTGCCGTCGTAGTGGCCGGCCTTCACGTAGGCCAGGAAGTTGGCCGTCGAGGCCGGCGCGGCAACGTCGTCGAGTTCGATGCGCAGCGTGCCGGCGCTGGTGTCCATCTGCACGGTCTTGGTCATGTCATTGCTCCACGGTGGCTTTGGTGATGGTGACCGGGGTCACCGGCACGTTCTGGTGGAGGCCCTGCGGCTGGGTGGGCACGGCCTTGATGCGATCGACCACGTCCAGCCCCTGCACCACCTGCCCGAACACGGCGTAGCCGCCGCCGAAGGTGTCGAGCCGCGGGTTGTCGACCACGTTGATGAAGAACTGGGCCGTGGCCGAGTCGGGGTTGGCGGTGCGCGCCATGGCGACCGCGCCCCGCACGTTGCTCAGGCCGTTGCCGGCCTCGAGCTTGATCGGCGCCCGCGTCGGCTTCTCGCGCAGGCGGGCGTCCATGCCGCCGCCCTGGATCATGAAGCCGTCGATGACGCGGTGGAACACGGTGCCGTCGTAGTGGCCGGCCCTCACGTAGGCCACGAAGTTGGCCACGGTGGCCGGGGCCTTGTCGGCATCGAGCTGCAGCACGATGTCGCCGGCGCTGGTGGCCAGGCGGACCTTCTGGGCCCAGGCGGGCAGCGCGGCGGCCAGCACCAGGCAGGCGGCAAGGGCGGGGCGTAGGAATCGCTTCATGGGGGTGTGGGCAGGCCGTGGCGGGCGGCGCGCAGTCTACCGGGCGGCGGGTGCCAGCAGCGCGCGCACGGCCTCCAGGCGCCGCGACTGGCGGGGATCCAGCGGGCCGACCCGGGCCAGCTGCTCCCACGCCGCCACCGCCAGCATCAGGTGCACCTCGGCCAGGTTGGCGCGGGCGGCGCGGTGGCCGGGGTCGTTGCGCAGCGCCGACTCGAGCGTCAGGCGCGCGGTGTCCAGGCGGCCGGCGCGGGCGTGCAGCAGCGCGATGTTGTTCAGCGGCTCGGGCAGTTCCGGGAACTCCTGGGCCAGGCGCTCGAACTGTTCCATCGCCTCGGCGTCGCGGCGCAGCTCCATCAGCACGACGCCATGGACGAAGCGCGCCTGGGCGTCGCGCGGGCTCACCAACAGCGCCTGCTCGCTGCGCTGCAGCGCCTCGGCGGCGCGGCCGGCGGCCAGCAGGGTGTTCACTTCGTCGGGCAGCGAGGCCGCGGCCAGGGCGCCCGCGCCCAGCAGCCACGCCGCTGCGCCGAGCCGCCGGGCGATGCGGGCGAGGCGGGAACGGGCGGTGGCCGGCGCGGGGGCGGTGGGGTGGGGCACGGGGGTGACGGACGGGAGGGCGCCGCTATACTGAAATCGATTCTAGGGGGGCCCTCGGCGGGCCCCTTGGCGCCTCTGAAACCCGCCCCTTTTGCGATGCCCCTGCACATCCACAACACGCTGACGCGCCGGCTCGAGCCCTTCGAGCCCCTGCAACCCGGCCAGGTTCGGATGTACGTCTGCGGCATCACCGTCTACGACCAGTGCCACATGGGGCACGCGCGCACCAACCTGACGTTCGACGTGGTGGCGCGCTGGCTGCGCGCCAGCGGCTACGCCGTCACCTACGTGCGCAACATCACCGACATCGAGGACAAGATCATCCGCCGGGCCGTCGAGCGCGGCATCACCATTCGTGCGCTGACCGACGAGATGATCGCCGCCATGCACCGCGACTTCGACGCGCTGGGCCTGGAGCGGCCGAGCGCGGAGCCGCGCGCCACCGAGTACGTGCCGCAGATGCTGGCACTCATCGACACCCTGCAGGCCCGGGGCCTGGCCTACCAGGCCCGCGGCGGCGACGTGAACTACGCGGTGCGGCGCTTCCCGGGCTACGGCAAGCTGTCGGGCAAGTCGCTGGAAGACCTGCGCGCCGGCGAGCGCGTGGCCGTGGCGGGCGACAAGGAAGACCCGCTGGACTTCGTGCTCTGGAAGAGCGCCAAGCCCGACGAGCCGGCCGAGGCGCAATGGCCCAGCCGCTGGGGCCCCGGCCGCCCGGGCTGGCACATCGAGTGCTCGGCCATGGGCTGCGCGCTGCTGGGCGAGCGCTTCGACATCCACGGCGGCGGCCAGGACCTGCAGTTCCCGCACCACGAGAACGAGATCGCGCAGAGCGAGGGCGCGCTCGGCCACCCCTTCGTGAACGTGTGGATGCACGGCGGCTTCCTGAACATCGACGACACCAAGATGTCGAAGTCGCTGGGCAACTTCTTCACCATCGCCGAGGTGCTGGAGAAGTTCGACGGCGAGACCATCCGCTTCTTCATGCTGCGCACGCACTACCGCAGCCCGTTCAACTTCGCCGATTCGCTGCTCGAGGAGTCGCGCAGCGCGCTGCGCCGGCTGTACACCGCGCTGGATGGCGTCGGGGTGCCGGAAGGGGCCATCGACTGGACCGAGCCGCGCGCCGCCGCGTTCAAGGCGGCGATGGACGACGACTTCAACACGCCGCAGGCGCTGGCCGTGCTGTTCGACCTGGCCGGCGAGCTCAACCGCACGCGCGACCCTGCCACCGCCGCGCTGCTGAAGCGGCTGGGCGGCGTGCTGGGGGTGCTGCAGCAGTCGCCGCGCGCCTACCTGCAGGCCGGCGCGGCGCTGGACGAGGCCGCGATCGCCGCGGCCATCGCGGCGCGGGCGGCGGCCAAGCAGGCGCGGGACTTTGCCGAGGCCGACCGCATCCGCCAGGCGCTGGCCGGGCAGGGCGTGCTGCTGAAGGACTCGCCGCACGGCACTACCTGGGTGCGTGCCTGATGGCCGAGGCGCTGCCTGCGCTGCCGGAAGCGGCGTCCGGGTCGCCGGCCTACTGGGACGACGCCTGCCGCCACCTGGCTCGCCGCGACCGCGTGCTCAAGAAGCTGATCCCGCGCTTCGGCGAGGCCCGCCTGGCCAGCCGCGGCGATGCCTTCACCACCCTGGCGCGCAGCATCGTGGGCCAGCAGATCAGCGTGAAGGCCGCGCAGTCGGTGTGGGAGCGGCTCGCCGCCACGGTGGGTGGGCCGCCGCACCGGCTGGCGCCGAAGGCGGTGCTGGCGGCGGACGTGCCGGCCCTGCGCGGAGCGGGCCTGTCGGCCCGCAAGTGCGAGTACCTGCACGACCTGGCCGGGCACTTCGCCGACGGCCGCGCGCAGCCTGCGCGTTGGGGCGCGCTGGACGACGAGGCCATCATCGCCGAGCTGGTGGCCATCCGCGGCATCGGCCGCTGGACGGCCGAGATGTTCCTGATCTTCCACCTGCTGCGGCCCGACGTGCTGCCGCTGGACGACCTCGGCCTGCTCAAGGGCATCAGCCTGAACTACTTCAGCGGCGAGCCCGTCTCGCGCGCCGACGCGCGCGACGTGGCCGAGGCCTGGGCGCCCTACCGCTCGGTGGCGACTTGGTACATTTGGCGCAGCCTGGACCCGCTCCCCGTGGAGTACTGACAACGCGACGAGCCGCCGAGCCATGAGCAAACGACATTTCCTGGAGTTCGAGAACCCCATCGCCGAGCTCGAGAGCAAGATCGAGGAACTGCGCTACGTGCAGACCGAGTCGGCGGTGGACATCTCCGACGAGATCGAGCGCCTCAGCCAGAAGAGCCAGCAGCTCACCCGCGACATCTACGCCAACCTGACGCCCTGGCAGGTGACGCAGATCGCTCGCCACCCGCAGCGCCCCTACACGCTGGACTACGTGAACGAGGTCTTCACCGACTTCCACGAGCTGCACGGCGACCGCCACTACGCCGACGACCTGTCCATCGTCGGCGGGCTGGCCCGCTTCAACGGCCAGCCCTGCATGGTGGTGGGCCACCAGAAGGGCCGCGACACGAAGGAGCGCACGCTGCGCAACTTCGGCATGAGCCGGCCCGAGGGCTACCGCAAGGCGCTGCGCCTGATGCACCTGGCCCAGAAGTTCGGCCTGCCGGTGTTCACCTTCGTCGACACGCCCGGTGCCTACCCCGGCATCGGCGCCGAGGAGCGCGGCCAGTCCGAGGCCATCGGCCGCAACATCTTCGAGATGGCGCAGCTCGAGGTGCCCATCATCAGCACCATCATCGGCGAGGGCGGCTCCGGCGGCGCGCTGGCCATCAGCGTCGCCGACCAGGTGCTGATGCTGCAGTACAGCGTGTACTCGGTGATCTCGCCCGAGGGCTGCGCCAGCATCCTGTGGAAGACGGCCGAACGCGCATCCGAAGCCGCCGAGGCGCTGGGCATCACGGCGCACCGGCTGAAGGCGCTGGGCCTGGTGGACAAGATCGTCAGCGAGCCCGTGGGCGGTGCGCACCGCGACGTGCCCTGGATGTCGGCCCAGCTCAAGCGCGCGCTCAGCGAGGCGCTGCGCCAGGTGAGCGACCTGAAGCCGAAAGACCTGCTGAACCGCCGCTACGAGCGGCTGCGCGCCTACGGCCGCTACAGCGACAGCAAGGAACACTGATGGCGGTGCCGCCGCGCGTGGCGGTGGCCACCAGCGGCGGGCTCGACTCCACGGCGCTGCTGCACTGCACGCTGGCCCAGGCGCGGCCGCTGGGCGTGGAGGTCTGGGCGCTGCACGTGCACCACGGCCTGATGCCCGAGGCCGACGCGTGGCAGGCCCGCGTGCGGCGCCAGGCCCTGCGCTGGGGCGCGCACTTCGCCGGCGAGCGGCTGGCGGGCGCGCCGGCCAAGGGCGACAGCGTCGAGGCCTGGGCCCGCCAGGGCCGCTACGCCGCGCTGGCGCGGCTGGCGCGCGAGGCCGGCTGCCCGCTGGTGCTGCTGGCCCACCACCGCCGCGACCAGGCCGAGACCTGGCTGCTGCAGGCCCTGCGCGGCGCCGGCGCGGCGGGCCTGAGCGCCATGCCGCGGCAGGCGCTGCGCGAGGGCCTGGTCTGGGCCCGCCCCTGGCTGGAGCAGCCGCGCGAGGCCATCGAGGCCTACGCCCGCCGGCACCGCCTGCGCGGCGTGCACGACCCCAGCAACGACGACCCGCGCTTCGCCCGCGGGCGCCTGCGCGGGCAGGTGTGGCCGGTGCTGCAGGCGGCCTTTCCGTCGCTGGACACGGTGCTGGCCACGGCCGCGCGGCACGCCCAGTCGGCCCAGGCGCTGGCCGAAGAGGTGGCGCAGGCCGACCTGGCCGTGTTGCTGCACGGCGACGCGCTGCGGCTGGCGCCCTGGCTGGCGCTGACGCCGTCGCGCCGTGCCAACGCGCTGCGCGCCTGGCTGGCCCTGCGGCTGGGGCAGGGCGCCCCGCAGACGCTGGTGGACCGCCTGCTGGCCGAGGCCCCCGCCGGCAGCGCCCCGGCGCGCTGGCCCGCGCCCGGGGCCGTGGTGCAGCGCCGGCGCGGCGAGTTGCGGCTGCTGCCCGCGGCGGCGACGCCGACAGGGCCCCGTCAGCGCCCCCTCTAGAATCGCGGGTTTTCGCCTAGTCCGCGCCGCCGTTCGGCCCGCGCGACGCCGCGAACCCCGTTTCTCCACGACAGCAGCAGCGCCAGCCATGGCATTGATCGTTCACAAGTACGGTGGCACCAGCATGGGCTCCACCGAGCGCATCCGCAGCGTCGCGCAGCGCGTCGCCAAGTGGGTGCGCGCCGGCCACCAGATCGTCGTCGTACCCTCGGCGATGAGCGGCGAGACCAACCGGCTGCTCGGCCTGGCCAAGGAACTGATGCCCAACGCCAGCACCCCCGAGGCCATGCGCGAGCTCGACGCCGTGGCCGCGACGGGCGAGCAGGTCAGCGTCGGCCTGCTGGCGCTGGCGCTGCAGGCCCAGGGCCTGCAGGCCGTGAGCTACGGCGGGTGGCAGGTGCCCATCAAGACCGACAGCGCTTTCACCAAGGCCCGCATCACCCACATCGACGACACGCGCGTGCGCGCCGACCTGGCCGCTGGCCGGGTGGTGGTGATCACCGGGTTCCAGGGCATCGACGAGCAGGGCAACGTCACCACGCTGGGCCGGGGCGGCAGCGACACCAGCGCGGTGGCCGTGGCCGCGGCCATGAAGGCCGACGAGTGCCTGATCTACACCGACGTCGACGGCGTCTACACCACCGACCCGCGCATCGTGCCCGAGGCGCGGCGCCTGTCCACGATCAGCTTCGAGGAGATGCTCGAGCTGGCCAGCCAGGGCAGCAAGGTGCTGCAGATCCGCTCGGTGGAGTTCGCGGGCAAGTACCGCGTGCCCACGCGCGTGCTGTCGAGCTTCACGCCCTGGGACATCCCGCTCGAGGAGGAAGCCGCCTCGGGCACGCTGATCACTTTCGAGGAAGACGAGAAGATGGAACAAGCCGTGGTGGCCGGCATCGCGTTCAACCGCGACGAGGCCAAGATCTCGATCATCGGCGTGCCCGACAAGCCCGGCATCGCCTTCCAGCTGCTGGGCCCCGTGGCCGAGGCCAACATCGACGTCGACGTCATCATCCAGAACGTCAGCCACGACGGCCGCACCGACTTCAGCTTCACGGTGCACCGCAACGACTACGCGCGCGCGATGGACCTGCTGCAGAGCCGCGTGCTGCCGGCCGTGGGCGCGGCCAAGGTGCTGGGCGATGCCAAGATCTGCAAGGTCAGCATCGTGGGCATCGGTATGAAGAGCCACGTGGGCGTGGCCGCGACGATGTTCCGCACGCTCTCGGAAGAGGGCATCAACATCCAGATGATCACCACCAGCGAGATCAAGACCAGCGTGGTGATCGACGAGAAGTACATGGAGCTCGCGGTGCGCGCGCTGCACAAGGCCTTCGGGCTGGAGCAGGGCGCCACGGCCTGAGCGTCGGCGGGCAGCGGGCGCGGGTTCTGCGGCTAGAATGCGCGCCACTTCGCCGGAGTCGTGACCGAGTGGCCGAAGGTGCTCCCCTGCTAAGGGAGTATGTGGGCAAAACCTGCATCGAGGGTTCGAATCCCTCCGACTCCGCCAGACCAAGACCTTCGAACCTGCTGAGCGGGCTTCGAAGGCGCTCAGAGCCCCGCCCCGTGCGGGGTCGTTTGCTTTTTCGCCCCTGACTGCGGTTTCGGCCGAGGGTGCCGGAATTTCACTCCAGCGGGATCTCACCGATCTGACTTCGCGCCGGTTTGGGCTTGGGCATCCGTCGGTCTGGTCATGCCCTCGGCAATCCCAGCCAGGGCCGGAGCGGGTTGATGGCTTCACACATCCGGACAAGGGCCAGGGCGCTCATCACGGTGCCGACGATCAGCAGCGGTCCCTCGGCAAAGGGTTGCAGTGCCAACGGCCTGATCGCCACGGCAAGAAGGATGACCAGCGTCTGATGCAGGACGTACACCGCAAAGATCCGGGTTGCGAGCCTGTGCAGCCACGGTTTGGCGCGGTTCAGGTGCACCCAGGCGAATCCCAGGGCCGCGATCACCCCGGCCCATTGTTGTGCGGCATAGACCATGCGCAGCGGCGGAGCAGGGACGTCCTGAGCTGACAACAGGAACAGCCAGGCTCCCAGCATGACGAGCAACGCGGTCACCCGAAGCCGTGCGATGGCAGGCCAAACGCCCGGCGTGCGGGCGAAGATCGCTCCTGCGATGAAGGCCGGTAGGTACTGCGCATGCGCCAGCGCGTCATCGACGAGGGCGTGGGTGACATCGAACCAGGGCCTCAGGGCAAGCCGGCCCGCAGCGAGCACCAGCCAGGGCGCCACCAACAGGGTCAGGGCCGAGATCGAGCCCGAGAGCCTGAGGCCGGCCCGCTCAAGCCAGGAAGGGGCTAGGCGCACGCTCGCCCACAACAAGAGCGTGTACACCATCAGGTAGGGCAGGAACCACAGGTGGTTCCAGGTTGGCAGGGTGAGGCAGGGGCCTGCGGGCTTGCAGAAGCCCTCGTGACCGCCCAGGTAGAGCGGCAGGAAGTCCAGGTAGCTGCCGCGGTAGCCCATCTGCTCGACCACCTGCCAGTAACTTTGCGGCGGCACGATCACCAGCACGCCCGCCGCCAGCGGCAAGCCCAGTCGCCCGAGCCTGAGCCCGAGCCAACCCGGTGCGCCTCGTTGCAGCAGGATCGCTGTTACGGCACCCGAGATAAGGAACAGGAGGCTCATGCGCCAGGGGTTGACGAGCCGCATCCAGGGTTCGAGCGTTGTGCTCGCGAAGGGGCTCTTGAGGTGCCAGTCCCAGGTCACGTAGTACATGCCCACGTGGTAAGCGATGAGCAAGCCCAGGGCCATGACGCGCAGCGCATCAAGAAAGGCGAGGCGGGCATCCGCCTTGGAAGGTGCTTCGGTGCCGGGCGGGTCAGCGCGGGAACTCATCTCACCCGCGGCGGCAGTTCAGCAGTCCAGCAGCGCCATCAGCCGCCCCAGCGCCTCGTCGATGACGGCCTGCGGTGCGCGCTCGATGCGGCGGGCCTTGCGCGCCGCAAGATCGAGCATCCGCACCTTGTTGATGAGCGCCACACCCTGGGTTCTGCACCCGGTGCCCGTGAGGCTGACAGCGAAGCCCGCATGGCGCGAGAAGTCCCCGCCCTGGGTGATGGGGGCCACCAGCACGTCGCCGAGCTTGTTGAAGTCCTTGGTGGTCAGTACCAGGGCAGGGCGGGTGCCTCTCTGCTCGTGGCCGATGGCGGGGTCCAGGGGCACGCTGACCACGTCCCCCCGGTCGAATACCGGCATCACCAGACCTCTTGCCCTACGGACTTGGCGGTGTCCCAAAGCGCGAGGTCGGCCGGCGGGGGCGCCTTGCGGTCGCACTGGGCGATCATTTCAGCCAATACGTACTTGCGCTTGCGGGACAGCACGATCTGGCCTTGGCCTGTGGTGTCCAGCGACATGGCCTGGCCGGCCGAGAGACCGAGGTCCTTGAGAACGGCCGGAGGGAGCACGGCTACGGTGCTGTTGCCGTACTTCCTGAGAATGACTTCCATGCGGTATGCCTGTCGCAGAGGATCTACGGAAGTGTATTGAGAGCGCAGGATTTTTGTCAAGCTTTGTTGAACAATGGGTTTGCCGTCAGAAAGTTCGAATCCTTTGACCGGCCAGCTCGGAAAACCTCCTGACCGAAGGCTGTTTGCGACCCCATCACTTCAGCCCCGCCAGATGTTGATTGGCCGAGGTTCGCCCGAACGCGAACCTCGCTTTGCAAAGCCCCGCCCCCGGGGCTCTGTCGTTTTCGCTCGCGCTTTCGCCGCCATGCGCGACATCGGCCCGGCCTGCAGGCCGCGGTTCGCGGCCGTGGTGCGGCCGATCTTGAGCCGCCTCAATCGCCGGGCCCGGCCCACCCTTAGCCTTGCCGTTCGGTCGGCCCGTTGTGAAGGCGCGGGGCGTGTTGGGCAGTGCATCGAGCGAGGCGTGAACGCGATGAATCCAAAGCAGGCAGTTCCGTCGGCGCAGCGCGCCGTGGTCTCCAAGCCGCCGCTGGCGGTGATGGTCCGGCCCAATGGATCCGCGCGACGGCGCGGCGCGGCCGAGGTCGGCAAGTCGCGTGATGAGCGCATCCGCGAGGTGGCCTACCAGCTCTACGAGGCGCGGGGCCGGCTCGACGGCCACGACATGGACGACTGGCTGGCGGCCGAAGCCGCGGTGGATGGCCGCGCCGGCTGACTCCGGCGGGGGCCGACGCGGGCCCGGGTTCGGCCACCGTGCCAGTTCGCGCCCGTCCATCGGTCGCCAGCCGGCGCGTCGCGAATCGCCGCGCGCCGTGCTGCTGCGCAGCCCATCCACCGACCGACAGGCTTGCTTCGTTGGCCCGTATCGATGCGCGTTGATCGAGGTCAATCAACCCGGCCTCACCCGGGCGGATCCTCGCTCCGGAGATGAGGGACAGAGGGAAGCTCACTCAACAAGCTTCCTCATGCGATCGCTACGGAGAACATCATGAAACTGCGACTCCACCTTCTCGCGCAGGCGGCGCTGGCCTTGTGTGTCACCAGCGCCCAAGCAGGGGGCTGGACCATCACCGATCTAGGCCCCCATGCCGGCTTTTCCGAAGGCCAGCCGATGTCCATCAACGACAACGGCTGGGTCGTGTTCGGCAACATGGTCATGTCACCCGGCGCCGGTGGGGTGTATCAGGCGCAGACGGTCGCCAACATCCTGCAGTTCAGGGGCATCAACAATGCCAATGTCGCCGTCGGCATGGACATGAGCAACAACGCCGGCATGGTCTGGTCGGGCGGCGCTGCTGCATCGGCCCTTCCCATGCCGGCAGGCTCGGTCGGGTCGCAGGCCTTCGCGATCAATGACGCCGGTCAGATTGCCGGCCAAATCGGGGGCGGTCCCCTCTGGGGAGGCGTGCGCTGGGACCCGAACGGTGCAGGCGGTTATGGCCCCAGCCAATTGGGCTTTCTGATGAACGGCGGCAGCACCAGTTATGCGACCGGACCTGGCGTCGGCATCAACAACGGCGGCACCGCCGTGATCAACCAGATCTGGCCCTACTACAACGCCGCCCGCTCCGGCCCGGCAGGCACCACGGTCATTTCGGGCACAGACGGCCGTGATCCGCTGGGACCCCAACCGGATCTGCGCCCCGCGAACTTTTGCTGGGACACGCAATGCGTGTTCATTGGCAAGGCCATCAACGATGCCGGCACGGTCGGGCTCTATGCCGTTTCGTGTGGAACGCGACAGCCTTACCTGACGGCCGCGACGGCGCTGAACGGGTGAGCGGGCAGGTTCTTCAGGCGTGACAGTCGCAGGTAGGCGATGGCGATGAAGTTCCTGGCCGTGCGGTACC
>CAIKLM010000143.1 GCA_903828235.1 uncultured beta proteobacterium
CAGCGCGCGCCGCGCGGCGCCGCCGCCAGCGAGGCCGCGGGCGCCAGCACCACCGGCTCGGCCGCCAGCCGCGCGCGCAGGCCGGCCATGAAGGCGGCATCGTGGCCCGGTGCCGTGGCGAGGTCGGGCGTGCGCAGCACGTCGCCGATCAGGTGGTAGGCATGCCAGTCGGCGCGCACGCGGCTGCCGGCGGCGTCGCCCTCCCGCAGCGCGCGCAGTGCACGGTCGAGCGCGTCGGCGTCGCCATCGGCGGCGGCCGAGAGCCACTCGGGTGACGTCGAGGCAGTGCTCTCGGGATGCGGGCTGGGCGAGGGGGAAGACATGGCTGAATGGACTTCGGAGGAGAGTGATGGCTTACCAGCGGGTGCCTTCGGGACGGTCGAGCAGCGGGCGCAGGCGTTCCGCGATCGCCTCGCGGGCGCGGAAGATGCGCGACCGCACGGTTCCGATGGGGCAGTTCATGACGTCGGCAATCTCTTCGTAGCTCAGGCCTTCGATCTCGCGCAGCGTGATCGCCTGCCGCAGGTCTTCGGACAGCGCCTCGATCGCGGCATTCACCGCCAGGGCGATCTCCTTGCTGGCCAGCACCGCCTCGGGCGTCTCGCCGTCGCTTGGTTCGAATTCGCGGACGGAAGTTTCGTCGCCATCGTCCGGAAGTCGCATCGAGGACTCGGGAATCACCGGATCCCGCTTCAAGTCGACCAGCGCCTTCTTGGCGGTGTTGACGGCGATCCGGTACATCCAGGTGTAGAAGGCGCTGTCGCCGCGGAACTGCGGCAGCGCCCGGTAGGCGCGGATGAAGCTCTCCTGGGCGATGTCCTGCACCAGCGCGTCGTCGCGCACCATGCGGCCGATGAGGCGCTCGATGCGCCGCTGGTACTTCATCACCAGCAGCTCGAAGGCGCGCTGGTCGCCGCGCTGGGCGCGGGCGACCAGCTGCGCGTCGGTGTCGGGTTCGCCGCTGCCCATGTCTCGACCGCCGCTCAGGGCGTCAGCGGCGGCTGGCCCGCGGGGTCGGTGGGCGGCGCGGCGCGGCCGGCGAACAGCGCCACGCGCAGCGCGTGCCACCGCGCACCCACGCCCGCGCGGTGCGGCAGCAGCCAGCGCGCAGGGCCGCCGGCATCGGGCTGCCAGCGCAGCAGCAGGGTGTGGTGAAGGTCCAGTTGCACGGCCAGGCGGCCGGGGCGGCCGTCGCAGAGCCAGCGCTCGCCGTCCCAGGCCAGCAGGGCCCGGCCTCGGGGGCCCAGCCGCAGGCCCAGCACCGCACCGGGCACCAGCGCCAGCCAGCCCCAGGCCGGCGACGCGCCGGCGTGGCCGGCCACCCAGGCCGCCATCGAGGCCGCGGCCAGCGCCGCCAGCAGCGCCACGGCATGCCGCGCCGCCGCCGGCGGGCTCACGGCCACCTCGACGGCGGGCGCCGAGCGCATCGCGGGGTGCGGCTGGGGCGGCCCGTCAGGCGCGCCGGAACACCAGCGTGCCGTTGGTGCCGCCGAAGCCGAAGTTGTTCTTCACCGCGACGTCGATCCGCATCCCGCGCGCCGTGTTGGCGCAGTAGTCCAGGTCGCACTCGGGATCCTGGCTGAAGATGTTGATCGTGGGCGGCGAGACCTGGTGGTGCACTGCCAGCACCGTGAACACCGACTCGACGCCGCCGGCCCCGCCCAGCAGGTGCCCGGTCATCGACTTGGTCGAGTTCACGACCATCCGCCGGGCGTGGTCGCCGAAGGCCATCTTGACGGCGTTGGTCTCGTTGATGTCGCCAAGCGGCGTGCTCGTGCCGTGGGCGTTGAGGTAGTGCACCTCGTCGGCGTTGACGCCGGCGTTGCGCAACGCCGCCTTCATGCTGCGCTTGGGGCCGTCGACGTTGGGCGCGGTCATGTGGAAGGCGTCGGCCCCCATGCCGAAGCCCGCGAGCTCGGCGTAGATCTTGGCGCCGCGCCGGCGGGCGTGCTCGTATTCCTCGAGCACCAGCACGCCGGCACCCTCGCCGAGCACGAAGCCGTCGCGGTCCTTGTCCCAGGGGCGGCTGGCGGTGGCGGGGTCGTCGTTGCGCGTGGACAGCGCGCGCGCCGCCGCAAAGCCGCCGATGCCCAGCGGGCTGACCGTGCTCTCGGCACCGCCGGCGACCATCACGTCGGCGTCGCCGTACTCGATCAGCCGGCCGGCCTCGCCGATGCAGTGCAGGCCCGTGGTGCAGGCCGTCACGATGGCCAGGTTCGGGCCGGTGAAGCCGTACTGGATGGACACGTGCCCCGAGATCATGTTGATGATCGAGGCCGGCACGAAAAACGGGCTGATGCGCCGCGGCCCCTTGGCCGTGTAGTCGGCATGCGTCTGCTCGATCATCGGCAGGCCGCCGATGCCCGAGCCGACCATCACGCCGATGCGCTCGGCGGCTTCCTCGCTCAGCGCCTCGCCAGTGGGCAGGCCGGCGTCGCGCACCGCCTGCATGGCCGCCGCCATCCCGAAGTGGATGAAGGTGTCCATGTGGCGGGCTTCCTTGGCCGAGATGTAGTCCTCGATCCGGAAACCCTTGACCTCGCCGGCGAAGCGGCAGGCCATGGCGCTGGCGTCGAAGCGCGTGATCGGCCCGATGCCCGAGCGGCCGGCCACCAGGTTGGCCCAGCCCTCCTCGACGCTGTTGCCGACCGGGCTGATCAGCCCCAGACCCGTGACGACGACCCTGCGACGCGTGCTCATGCGCGGCCGGCTGCCCTTCAGGCCTTCTGGTGCGCGACCGCGTAGTCGATCGCCAGCTGCACGGTGGTGATCTTCTCGGCCTCTTCGTCGGGGATCTCGATGCCGAACTCGTCCTCGAGCGCCATCACCAGTTCGACGGTGTCGAGCGAATCGGCGCCCAGGTCGGCCACGAAGGCCTTCTCGTTGGTCACGTCGGACTCGGGCACGCCGAGCTGTTCGGCAATGATCTTCTTGACTCGGGCTTCGATATCGCTCATGACTCCTCCAGGAGTGGGATCGGAAAAACGCCGCGGATTCTAGCGGCCGGGGGTGCGGGCGACAGGCGGGGCGGCGGCAGCCCGCTCAGACCATGGCCATGCCGCCGTTGACGTGCAGCTCGGTGCCGGTGACGTAGCCCGCGCCCGGACTGGCCAGGAAGGCCACCGCGGCGGCCACCTCGTCGGCCTGGCCGAGGCGGCCGAGCGGGATCTGCGCCATCAGCGCGGCCTTGGCGGCCTCGGGCAGGCCCTCGGTCATGTCGGTGGCGATGAAGCCGGGTGCCACGCAGTTGACGGTGACGTTGCGCGGGCCGAGCTCGCGCGCCAGCGCCCGGGTGAGGCCCGCCACCCCGGCCTTGGCCGCCGCGTAGTTGGCCTGGCCGGCGTTGCCGACCACGCCGACGACGCTGGTGATGTTGACGATGCGGCCGAAGCGCTGCTTCATCATCGGCCGCGACGCCGCCCGGCAGGCGCGGAACACGGCCTTCAGGTTGGTGTCCTGCACGGCGTCCCAGTCCTCGTCCTTCATGCGCATCGACAGCATGTCGCGCGTGATGCCGGCGTTGTTGACCAGCACGTGCAGGCCGCCGTGGCGCTTGACGACGCCGTCGAGGGCGGCGTCCAGTGCCGCACCGTCGGTCACGTTCAGCACGATGCCCTCGCCGCCGTGCGGCGCCAGCGCCTCGGTGATGCCGGCGGCGCCGGCCTCGGTGGTGGCCGTGCCCACGACCCAGAAGCCGTCGGCCGCGAGCCTGAGTGCGATGGCGCGACCGATGCCGCGCGAGGCGCCGGTGACCAGGGCCACCTGCGGGGTGGGCGTCGTCGTCGTCATGCCAGCAGCTCCTGGGCCGCCTTCAGGCTGGCCGGGTCGAGGATGGTGGTGGTCTGGATCTCGGCGTCGATGCGCTTGACAAGCCCGGACAGCACCTTGCCCGGGCCGCACTCGACGATGTGCTGCAGGCCGCGGGCCTTGAGCGCCAGCGTGAGCTCCACCCAGCGCACCGGCCCGAAGGCCTGGCGGAACAGCGCGTCGCGGATGGCGTCGGGCTCGGCGGGGGCGGCGACGTCGATGTTGTTCAGCACCGGGATGGCCGGCGGGGCGATGGCCACCGTGGCCAGCCGCCCGCGCAGCTCGTCGGCCGCCGGCTTCATCAGCGCGCAGTGGAAGGGCGCGGACACCGGCAGCAGCAGCGCGCGCTTGGCGCCGGCGGCCTTGAGCAGTTCGCAGGCCTTGTCGACGGCGGCCTTGCTGCCGGCGATGACGGTCTGCCTCGGATCGTTGAAGTTGGCCGGCGACACCGGCTCGCCGGTGGCGGCCGCGGCCTGCTCGCAGCCGGTGCGCACGACCCCGGCCTCCAGGCCCAGGATGGCGGCCATGGCCCCGGCGCCCACCGGCACGGCGCGCTGCATGGCCTCGGCGCGGAAGCGCACCAGCGGCAGCGCGTCGGCCAGCGCCAGCGCCCCGGCGGCCACCAGCGCGCTGTACTCGCCCAGCGAGTGGCCGGCCACCGCGGCGGGCATCGCGCCACCCTCGGCGCGCCAGGCGCGGAAGCAGGCGATGGCCGCCGTCAGCATCACCGGCTGCGTGTTGGTGGTGAGTTCCAGCGCCTCTTTCGGGCCGTCGTGGATGAGGGCGCCGAGGTCCTGGCCCAGCGCCGCGGAGGCCTCGGCGAGGGTGTCGCGCACGGCGGGGTGGTCGCCCCAGGCGTCGAGCATGCCGACCGACTGGGACCCCTGCCCCGGGAAGACGAAGGCGAAAGCGGGCATCGTGGTGATCGTGATGGGAGTGTCGAGAACGCGGCGGCTCAGAAGTCGAGCAGCACCGCACCCCAGGTGAAGCCGCCGCCCACGCCTTCGAGCATGACGCTGTCGCCGCGGCGGATGCGGCCGTCGCGCACGGCGACGTCCAGCGCCAACGGCACCGAGGCGGCCGAGGTGTTGCCGTGCTCGTCCACCGTGGCCACCAGCCGCTCAGGCGCGAGCTTCAGCTTGCGAGCGGTCGCCTGCATGATGCGGATGTTGGCCTGGTGCGGCACCAGCCAGCGCAGGCTTTCGGGGGCACGGCCGGCCTTGGCCAGCACGGTGCGCGCGGCGTCCTCGAGCACGCCCACGGCCAGCTTGAAGACGGCCTGGCCGTCCATGCGCAGCAGCGGCGAGCCCACCACCTGCCCGCCGGCCACCGTGCCGGGCGTGCACAGGATGCCGGCGTGGCGGCCGTCGGCGTGCAGGTCGGACGCCAGGATGCCGGGCTCGGCGCTGGCCTCCAGCACCACGGCGCCGGCGCCGTCACCGAACAGCACGCAGGTCGTGCGGTCGTCGAAGTCGAGGATGCGCGAGAAGACCTCGGCGCCCACCACCAGCGCGCAGCGCGCGCCGCCGGTGCGGATCATCGCGTCGGCCACCGTCAGCGCGTAGACGAAGCCCGAGCACACGGCCTGCAGGTCGAAGGCCGGGCAACCGTGCACGCCCAGCTTGTTCTGCAGGATGGTGGCGGTGGAGGGGAACACCATGTCCGGCGTGGACGTGGCCACCACGATCAGGTCGACATCCTCGGCGCGGCGCCCGGCGGCCTGCAGCGCCGCCCGGCAGGCCGGCAGCGCGAGGTCGGAGCAGGCCACGCCCTCGTCGGCGAAGTGCCGGAAGCGGATGCCGGTGCGCTCGACGATCCAGGCGTCGCTGGTCTCCAGCCCGCGCTTGGCCAGCATGGCGGCCATGTCGTCGTTGCTCAGGCGGCGCGGCGGCAGGTGGCTGCCGGTGCCGGTGATGCGGGAGTAGACCGTGCTCATCCGGCGTCCTGGGCGGCCGTGCCCGGCATGGCCCGCAGCGTCGGCACGATCATGTCGCGCACGCGGTCCACCAGGCGGTGCGCCGCGGCCTCGTGGGCGCGCGCCAGCGCCACCTCGAAGGCGTAGGCGTCGGCCGAGCCGTGGCTCTTGAACACCAGACCGCGCAGGCCCAGCAGCGCGGCACCGTTGTAGCGCCGCGGGTCGACCCGGCGCTTGAATCGGTTGAGCACGGGCAGTGCCACCAGGGCCGCCAGTTTGGCGAAGGGCCCTCGCGTGAACTCCTGCTTGATGAAGTCGCTGAGCATGGAGGCCAGGCCTTCGCTGGTTTTCAGCAGCACGTTGCCGACGAAGCCGTCGCACACGACGACGTCGACGGTGCCCTTGAAGATGTCGTTGCCCTCGACGTTGCCGTGGAAGCGGATCTGCCCGGCCTCGCCCGCCGCCCGCAGCAACTCGCCGGCACGCTTGATGGTATCGCTGCCCTTGATGGCCTCCTCGCCGATGTTCAGCAGGCCGACCACGGGCTCGGCCTTGCCGTCCACCGCCGTCACCAGGGCGCTGCCCATCACCGCGAACTGCAGCAGGTGCTCGGGCGTGCAGTCGACGTTGGCGCCCAGGTCCAGCACCGTGGTGTAGCCGTCGTTGCGGTTGGGCATCACGGTGGCGATCGCGGGGCGGTCGACGCCGTCGAGCGTCTTGAGGATGTACCGCGCCACGGCCATCAGCGCGCCGGTGTTGCCGGCCGACACGCAGGCCTGCACGCCGGTGGCGTCGCCGTCCTTGACCTGTTGCAGGGCCACGCGCAGCGACGAATCGCGCTTGCGGCGCAGGGCGATCTCGATGGAGTCGTCCATGGTCACCACCTCGGTGGCGACGACGCGCGTGCAGCGCGCCCAGCCGGCCGCGGGCGCGAGCGCGGCCTCGGTGCCCACGAGCACCAGCTCGGCATCGGGGTGGCTGTCCAGGAACGCGCGACAGGCCGGCAGCGTGACCGCCGGGCCATGGTCGCCGCCCATGCAGTCGACGGCGATGCGGACGCGCGGGGAATGCTCAGCGCTCACGGCGGGCCGCAGCGCAGGCGATGTCAGGCGTCGGCCTTGGTCTTCAGGACCTTGCGGCCACGGTAGAAGCCGGTCGGGCTGATGTGGTGGCGCAGGTGGACCTCGCCAGTGGTGGGCTCCACGGCCGTGCCAGGGGCGGCGACGGCGTTGTGCGAGCGGTGCATGCCGCGCTTGGACGGCGACTTCTTGTTCTGCTGGACGGCCATGGCTGGGCTCCGTAGCGGCTGGAAGCGGCAAAGTAGGCAGCCGCGAGGGCTGCGAAAGGACGCCTGCAGCAGGCCGCAGGCCGCGCGCCGCGCCGTCAGCAGCCCTGGTCCAGGGCGCGTGGTCCGCGTCGCAAAGCCCGCCAGTATATCAGCGCAGGCCGGCGCGGGTCAGCCGGGGTCGCCGGCCTTGCGCAGCGCCGCCAGCGCCGCGAACGGGTTGGGCCGCGCCTCGTCGGCCGGCTCGGCGGGCTCGGGCTGCGGCAGCGGCTGCGGGCAAGGGCCCTCGTGGCGTGGCACCAGCGGCAGTTCGAGGATGAGTTCGTCCTCGACCAGCGCACGCAGATCCAGCCGCGACTCCAGCACCAGATGGTCGTCGTCGCTGTCCGCGTCGAGCCGCTCGGCCTCGTCCTCGCTGGCCACGAAGCGGAAGCGGCGCTCCAGCACCAGCGGCTGCTGCAGGGCCTGCAGGCAGCGCTGGCACTGCAAGGTGACGTGAGCATGCGCTTCGAGTACCAGCCAGGGCTGTGGCGGCCCGGCCACCGGCTGAACCTGGCTGAAGCGGGCCTGCCAGCCCACCCGCTCGTCGGCCGCCGGCGGCACGAACAGGCTGGCCGACAGGCGCGGCAACTCGGCCAGCGGCCAGGCGCCGAGCAAGGTCTGGCCATCGCGGCACAGCGCCGCCGTGGGGGCGGCCAGGGGGTCGGTGCGGCGTTCGCGGGCCATGGTCGGGGTGCGTGCGGGCTCGGGCAATCAAAACAACGCGAGGGTGTCCGCGTCCGGGTCAGTGTAGCCAGCCGGGCTGCGCCGCTGCGACGGCCACAATCGCGGCATGCGGACTGCCCTGATCCTGGCCTCGACGTCGCGCTACCGGCGCGAACTGCTGCAACGCCTGCGCCTGCCCTTCGACGTGGTGTCGCCCGAGGTCGACGAGACGCCGCTGCCCGGCGAGGCCCCGGCCGCGCTGGCGCTGCGCCTGGCGCTGGCCAAGGCGCGCGCCGTGCAGGCCTGCCAGCCCGGGGCGGTGGTGATCGGCTCCGACCAGGTGGCCGACCTCGACGGCGAGCCCATCGGCAAGCCGCACACGCACGAGCGCGCGGTGGCGCAGCTCACGCGCCTGTCGGGGCGCAGCGTCGTCTTCCAGACCGGCGTGGCCGTGGTGGCGCCGGGCTTCGAGCGCGCCCTGCTGGCCTCGGTGCGCGTGCGCTTCCGCGCGCTGGCGCCGGCCGAGATCGAGCACTACCTGCGCACCGAGCAGCCCTACGACTGCGCCGGCAGCGCCAAGAGCGAAACGCTGGGCATCGCGCTGCTGGAAGCCATCGACAGCGACGACCCGACGGCGCTGGTGGGGCTGCCGCTGATCCGCACCTGCGCGCTGCTGCGCGAGGCGGGCATCGACCCGCTGGCCGGGGCATGACGGCGCCCGGCACGCTGTGGCTGGTGCCGGCGCCGCTGGACCTGGGCGCCGCCGAGACGCCGCTGGACGCCGTGCTGCCGCAGGCCGTGCTGGCCCGCGCGGCCGCGCTGCAGCACTGGGTGGTGGAAGACGCGAAGTCGGCGCGCGCGCTGCTGCGGCGCGTCGGCCAGCTCGTGCCGCTGGCGCAGCCGCTGCAGGCGCTGCAGCTGGTGGAACTGCCGCGGCCACCCAAGGGCAGCCCGCGGCCCGGCACCGCGGCCATCGACTGGCGCGCCCTGCTGGCGCCGGCGCTGCAGGGCCACGACCTCGGCCTGCTCAGCGAAGCCGGCCTGCCCGCCGTGGCCGACCCCGGCAGCCTGCTCGTGGCCGCCGCGCACGAGGCCGGCGTGCCGGTGCAGCCGCTGGCGGGCCCGAGCTCGCTGATGCTGGCGCTGGCCGCCAGCGGCCTGAACGGCCAGAGCTTCGCCTTCGTGGGCTACCTGCCGCAGGAGGCCGAATCGCGCACGGCCAGGATCCGCGAGCTCGAGGCCAGCTCGCGCCGCCTGGGCCAGACGCAGCTGGCCATCGAGACGCCCTACCGCAACGCCGCGCTGCTGCAAGCGCTGGTGCAGGCGCTGCAGCCGACGACGCGGCTGTCGGTGAGCGTGGGCCTCACGCTGGACGGCGGCTTCACGCGCAGCGCCCCCGTGGCCGCCTGGCGGCGCCAGCCGCTGGCGCTGCCCGACCGGCTGCCGGCCGTCTTTGCCTGGCTGGCCGGCTGAGGCGGGCGCGACCGCTGCGACGCCCTTAGCGGTTGCCGCCGAGCAGCGCGCCGACCTTGCGCTTGGGCCGGATGTTGGGCGACACCGCACGCGGCGCAGGAGCCGGCGCTCGGGCCGACTCCCAGGCGGGCGGCGCGTCGCTGGCCGCCGTGGGCTCGTAGGGCTTGTCGAAGATGGGATCGGCCGGCAGGCGCGGCGTGGCGCGCGGCGGCGGGGCGCTGCGCTCGGCACGTTCGGTACGCTCGGCGCGCTCGGGCCGTTCGCTGCGGGGCGCCTCGTCGTCGCGGGCGCGGGGCCGCTCGTCGCGGTCGCGGCGGCGCGGGCGCTCGTCGTCGAGTTCGGCGGGCTCCAGCTCGATCTTCTTCTTGATGAGCTTCTCGATGTCGGCCACCAGGCGGGCGTCGTCGCGCGTGACCAACGTGATGGCCAGCCCCGAGGCGCCCGCGCGGCCGGTGCGGCCGATGCGGTGCACGTAGTCCTCGGCGTTGAAGGGCACGTCGAAGTTGAAGACGGCCGGCAGGTCGGCGATGTCCAGGCCGCGCGCGGCCACGTCGGTGGCCACGAGCAGGTCGACCTCGCCGGCCTTGAAGGCGGCCAACGCCTTCAGGCGCTCGTCCTGGCTCTTGTCGCCGTGCAGGGCCTGCGTGCGCAGGCCGTCGCGCTCGAAGCTGCGGGCCAGCCGCGCCGCTCCGAGCTTGCTGTTGACGAAGACGATGGCCTGGCGGATGTCGCGCGCCTTGACCTGCTGCCGGATGAAGGCGCGCTTGTCGTCGTCGGTGGTGCTGTAGAAGCGCTGCTCCACCGTGCTGGCGGTGGCGTTGGGGCGCGCCACCTCCACCAGCACCGGGTCCTGCAGGTAGCTGGCGGCGAGCTTCTTGATCTCGGGGCTGAAGGTGGCGCTGAACAGCAGCGTCTGCCGCGCCTTGGGCAGGTAGGACAGGATGCGCTGCAGGTCGGGCAGGAAGCCGATGTCCAGCATGCGGTCGGCTTCGTCGAGCACCACGTACTCGACCTGGTTCAGCACCGCGTTCTTGGCCTCGATGTGGTCGAGCAGCCGTCCCGGCGTGGCGATCAGCACCTCGACGCCGGCCTTGAGCTGCAGCGTCTGCGGCTTCATGTCGATGCCGCCGAAGACCACCGCCGAGCGCAGCTGCGTCTGCTTGGCGTACTTCTTGACGTTCTCGGCCACCTGGTCGGCCAGCTCGCGCGTGGGCGCCAGCACCAGCGCGCGCACTGGGTGGCGCGCCGGGCTCATGCTGGCGTTCTCGTGGCGCAGCATCTTCTGCAGCAGCGGGATCGTGAACGCCGCCGTCTTGCCGGTGCCCGTCTGCGCCGCGCCCATCACGTCGCGGCCCGCCAGCACGATGGGGATGGCCTTGGCCTGGATGGGCGTCATGGCCGTGTAGCCGCTGTCCGCCACGGCGCGCAGGAGCTTGGGGTCCAGCGGCAACGTGCTGAACAGCGGCGGCTCGGCAGCCGGCTCGGCACCCGTCGGATGCGTCGGTTGGGGGTCGGTCATCACCGCGGATTATCGCCCGTGCGCGGAGGCCGGGCCTGAAACCGCCCCGGGCGCTGCCCAGGGCTGCGCAAACCGGTGTAACCGGCCGTTGCAGCGGCTGGCGGCGTGAATAAGCTGCACAAGCCCCGGTGGCGAGCGCGCATCGCACTGGACATTGGCCCTCTTCATGCCACCATCGCCTGACGCTGGCGGCAACGGCCGTAGCGGCGCGCCAATCGCCCAGGCGGTGGTTCCGCCCAAGCCCCGACCGCGAAGGAATGCTTTGCCCAACCGCAGAACGGTTGGCCACCATGCCTTGGGCGACCGATTCCTGCCGTGCCCCAGCACCCGAAGAAGCCGTATCCTCGACGCACCGCATCCGCCCTCGCCCGCCTGACCAGATGCAGCACCCAGCCATGCTACGAGTCGCACGTGCCGCCATCGCCGCCGCGGCCGCCATGGCGTTGTTGGGTTGCGGAGAAGACACTCCGCGGGCCCTGACTGAGGAAGCGCGAACCGATCTGGCCAAGAGCGATGTGATGTCGGCCGTTGTGCGCTTGAAGCGGGCGGTGCAGGCGGATCCCAGCTCGACTGCGGCACGCACCCTGCTTGGCGAGGCGTTGCTCGCCGCCGATGACCCCGGAGGTGCGGCGGTCGAGTTGACCAAGAGCCTGGATCAGGGTGGTGACCGGGAACAGGTGATGCCCCTGCTGGCGCGCGCACTGATGCTCAGCAACCAGCACCGGAAGCTCATCACCGCCTACGGCAACGTGCGCCTGAACAACGCCGATGCGAACGCGGCCTTCATGACCTCCATGGCCATGGCCTGGTCGCTGAATGGCGACAAGGCCAAGGCCGCCACGACGCTGAACGCCGTGCTGGCGAGCTCGCCAGACTTCGCGCCGGCGCGCATCGCCCAGGCTCGGTTCGCTGCCGAGCGCGGTGAGCACCAGTCTGCGCTGCAAATCCTCGACAAGTTGCTGGCGAGCGACCCCAAGCTCTACGAGGCCTGGCACCTGAAGGGCGAGATCCACACCTACGGGCTTCACGACGCCAAGGCGGCCGAAGGCTTCTTCAAGAAGGCGCTGGAGGTCAACAGCAAGCACTACCTGTCCCAGCTGGAACTGACCGTGGCCCGCATCGCGGCAGGTGACATGGCCGGCGGCAAGGCGCAGTTCGAGCGGCTGCGAGCCCTCGGCCCGGATCGCCTGGCGACGGTCCTGCTTGAAGCCCAGATTGCCTTCAACGACAAGGCATTTGCGAAGTCCAAGGAGCTCACGCTGTCCGTCCTGCAGGCACAGCCCGAACACGTCGGCGCGTTGCAGTTGCTGTCGGCGCTCGAGTGGGAGGCGGGCGGCCCGGTACTGGCGGCAAGACCCCTCGAGACGGCGCTGAAGATCGACCCCAACTTGCCGAATGCCCGGACGAACCTGGCCTACATCTACCTTCGGCTGGGCCAACCCGCCAGGGCCCTGGACGTCATCAAGCCCCTGATCAACCAGCCCGGCGCCCCGACGCGCGTGCTGGCCGCAGCCGCGCAGGCGTCGATGCAACTGAACCGGCTGGACGACGCCGAGGCCCTGTTCTCCCGGGCCGCCGAAGCGTCGCCGAACGATGCCGAACCGCGCACGGCACTGGCGCTCACGCGCCTGGCCAAAGGCGACGCTTCGGCCGCGTTCACCCAGCTCGAGTCCTTGGCGTCGCAGACGAAAGAAAGCCTGGCGGATTCGGCCCTCATCACGGCCCGGCTTCGCCGGGGCGAACTCGATGCGGCCCTGGCGGCCGCGCAGGCGCTGCTGAAGAAGGCCCCGAACGCGGCCGCAAGCCACCAGATCGCCGGGCGCGTCCATCTGGCGCGCAACGATCTGCCTGCAGCGCGCGCGGCGTTCGAGAAGGCCCTCAGCCTTGACCAGCGGCTGCTGACGGCCGTCGCCAGCCTGGCCGACGTAGACGTGCGCAGCGGCCAGCCCCAGGCCGCGCTGCAGCGCGCGGAGGCGTTCGCCAAGTCGGAACCGGGCAACTTCGCCGGCCTGTTGCTGCTTGCCGACATGCGCAGGCAGACGGGCGCGTCGCCCGACCTGGTGCACGACGCGCTCAAGCGGGCTGTTGCCGCCGCCAAGGACGAGCCGGCTCCCCGGCTCAAGCTGATCGAGTTCCATGCAGGCCGCAAGCAGTTCGGCCCTGCGCGCACCGCGGCCCAAGAAGCCATCGCGGCCATCCCGAACGACGTGCAGATCCTCGACGCGCTGGGCCAGATGCAGCTGGCCACCGGAGACGTCCAGCAGGCTCTGTCGACCTTTCGCAGCATCACGAGCGTCGATCCCAACAGCGCGGGCGCCCGCGTCAGGATGGCTCAGGTGCTTCGGTACAGCGATGACCTGAATGGAGCGGTTGCCGAGCTGCGGCGCGCGATCGAGCTGGACCCCGAGCTGCGCCCTGCCCGCATGACCCTGGTGGACATTCTGGTGAGCCAGAAGCGCTCGAAAGAGGCGATGAGCATCGCCAAGGATCTGCAGCGCCGACTGCCGAACTCGCCTGCCGGCTACCTGCTGGAAGGCAGCGTGCACAGCAAGCTCAAGAGCTATGACGCGGCCGCGGCCGCGTATCGGCTGGGCATGTCCAACACCCGCGACCGCGACGACCTGGCGATGAACTACGTGGGCAGCCTGGTGCTGGGCGGCAAGAGCGGCGAGGCCGAAAAGTTTGCGGTGGACTGGCTGTCGCGGAACCCTGGCCACGGGCAGATGCAATACGCGCTTGGCGAAATCTATCTGGGGCTGGGCCGGCTGGACAGCGCGGCCCGTCAGTTCGAACGGACGCTGACCATCCGAACCGACTATGCCCCCGCGATGAACAACCTGGCCTGGGTGATGGCGCAGCAGCGCAAGCCGGGCGCAGCCGACTTCGCCCGGCGCGCGCTGGCCTTGGATCCCAACAACCCCAATTACCTCGACACGCTCGCCACGGCACTCGCGCTCGATGGCAAGCTCCAAGAAGCTATCAAGGCGCAACAGCAGGCCGTGCGTGTGGCGCCGGGTGAGCTGGCTCTGCGGTTGCACCTGGCCAGGCTGGCGCTGGACGCCGGCGACAAGGCCCTGGCGAAAGGCGAGCTCGACCGGATCCTGGCGGTGCCGACCGCTGCCAGCGCGATCCGCGACGAAGCGAGCGTCCTGTCCAAGCGGCTGTAGACCCTTCGGCCGTCGGCCGCGGGCCGGAAACGGGTGTCGATATTTCTGACAGCCGCCGTCATCAAGAACGCTGGAAGGTCTTCAAGTTGTTGTTTTGAATGAGTTTTTCTATCTGGCACGCCTTCTGCTTTGTTTATCTGGCGTTGGGGCAACAGCACAGCGGCAAGCCCCAGGACCAACCATCCAACAGGAAGCGAAACCATGAAGCAAATCTCAACACTGGCGGCGGGCGTTGCCCTCGCCTTGGCGTCCCTGGGGTCGTCGACCGCGGTTGCCGGCGTGACCTGCGATCTCTGCAGCTGGGTCGGCGGTGGTCCAAACGGTCAGAAGAACACCTACGTCGGCAGCTTCAACAGTGCGACGCCGGCGGAAGACTCAGCGATGTTCGCGCGGTCCGGAGCCGCCTTCACCGCGCTGACGACCTTCACCGACGTGTGGATCTTCGAGCTGAACCCGTCCCCGGGCAGCTTCCAGATCAATTCGCAATTCAATTTCGCCCCCGGCGGCGTCACGGGATTCCAGGTGCAGTTGCGTAACGTCACAACGTCGGGCTGTGGCGTGGTCACTGACGCTGCTGCGAGCTCTTGTTCGGGTGGCTACACCCTGGGATCGGTGATCGCCACCTCTGCCCCCCCCAACGCGGGCGGTCAGGTCTTCATCAACGAAGTGCAGTTGCTCTCCGCGCCCGCTTACTACGCCTGGGTCGTCAGCGGCACGCGGACGACAGCCACCATGTACAACGGCACCGCGACCATCGGGGCGGTTCCCGAGCCCACCAGCCTGGCGCTGGTCGGCGCGGGTCTCCTGGCCGCCGCCATCGGCGCCCGTCGCAAGCGGGCTGCCTGAGCTTGGCTCAAGGCCGGCTGCTGGCCGGCCTTTTGACTGCGTCAGATGTGTTGAATCCTCCGGCCCGGTGTGGCAGCACACCGGGCCGCAGTCTTTGTGGCAGCGCCGCGCCCCGGTGCAACGCCTTGCTCGGTGGCCGCTTGCAGCGGCCATCAAGAACCCGGCAGAGACCCCGGCCGCGTGACGAAGGCGCGCATCCAGCGCGGCGACTTGAACCGCACGATGCGCCAGTACAGCACCACGTAGGTGAAGACGAACAGCCCCAGGAACCCGACGATGAACGGCGTGCTGTTCCAGAACAGCACGGCCGGGATCACCGACAGCATGCACAGCATCCACAGGAACGGCGACGTCATCGAGTTGCGGCGCGTCAGGGCCTTGGCGCTGCGGTCGCCCACCGCCCAGCGCATCACCCGGCGGTAGATGAGCGAGTGCAGGTGGATGCCGTCCGGCATGCTCGGCGGCACGGCACGGATGAACCGGCGCCGGTAGATGGAGAACAGCGTCTCGAAGACGGGGTAGATGCACACCAGCAGCGGGAACAGCGGCGAGACCTCGGGGTTGCGCACCAGCAGCAGGATGGCCACCTCGGCCACGAAGAAGCCCAGGAAGTAGGCGCCGCCGTCGCCCAGGAAGATGAGGCCGGCCGGGAAGTTCCACACGAAGAAGCCCAGCACCGCGCCGATGCCGGCCAGGGCCAGGGCGCCGACGAGGGGGTCTCCCACTTGGTAGGCCACGTAGGCCAGGGCGCCCAGCATGATCACCACGCACATCGACGCCAAGCCATTGAAGCCGTCGATGATGTTCACCGAGTTGGCGATGCCGGCCACCGCCAGCACGGTGAGCAGCCACGAGCCGACGCCCATCGCCACGATCCAGTCAAGGCCCGGGATGTCGGTGCGGTTGATGGCCACGCCCAGCCACCAGGCCGCCAGCAGCGCCGACGCAGCCGTGGCAAGCAACCTCTTCAGGGGGCTGACGCGCTTGGTGATGTCTTCCACCAGCCCGACGGCAAACGCCACGAAGCCGCAGGCCATCAGCTGCAGGCCCAGGCGCCCCTCTGACGACTGGAACCCCATCAGCCCCAGGGCAAACAGCAAGCCGACGAAGATGCCCAGCCCCCCCACCCGCGGCACCGGGCGCGCATGAAACTTCTGCGGGCCCGACAGATCGTGATCAAGGAAGAAGTGCTGGTGGCCGCGCGCGAAGTGCACCACAAACAGGGTGACGCCGAGCGACACGGCGAAGGCAATCAGCAGCGCGAGCATTGGCGGATTCTAGATAGCGCCACCAGGGCACCTGTGACCGTTGGATAGAATCGCGGGCTCGTCCGACATGCGGCCTCGTCCAACCAAAGGACGACGGGTCGCCCTGCCGCCTGGACTTCATTTCGTCTGCAGCGCTCCACGATGCTTCTTAGTACCTGGCCTACACGAGCGCTCAAGCTGATCGCTGGAGCCCTGATCGGGCTGGGCGCCCTGACGGTGGGCGCCCAGGCGCAGACTTCCCTGAACCCCGGCCTGCCGCAACTGGGCGCCGAGTTCTCTGAGCCGGCGCCAGCGGGCAGCGGCCCGGTACGCCTGCGTGCGCCAGCCGCGGAACGCATGGCCCCGCGCGAGCCGGCCGAGCCGGCCGCCGCCGCGCCATACGTGCCGGGCGAGTTTGAGCGCTACGTTCAGCAGCAGGCCGGCGGCGATGCCACCGTGCGCCGCTTCGGCGCCGAGCTGGTGACGGGCGCCCAGGACGGCCGCGGCGCCGAGCTCAGCCCGCTGGCGCCGGCCGACTACATCATCGGCCCCGGCGACGAAGTGCTGGTCACGCTGTGGGGCTCGGTCGACGCCGACCTGCGCCTGACGGTTGACCGCGGCGGCCGCATCACCATACCGCGGGTGGGCGCGGTGCAGGTTGCGGGCGTGCTGCTGAGCGAGCTGCCCGCGGTGGTGAACCGCCGCGTTGCCAGCGTGTTCCGCAACTTCGAGAGCAGCGTCGCGCTGGGCCAGTTGCGTGGCATTCGGGTCTTCGTGTCGGGCTTCGTCGTCAGGCCTGGCGCCTACACCGTGAGCAGCCTTTCCACGGTGCTGACGGCGCTGATGCGGGCGGGCGGCCCTTCGGCGGCGGGCAGCTTCCGCGCCATCGAACTGCGGCGCGGCGCCGCGGTGGTGGCGCGGTTCGACCTTTACGACTTGTTGCTGAACGGCGACCGATCGGCCGACCGCGTGCTCCAGGCGGGCGACGTGGTGCACGTGGGCCCGGTGGGCACGCAGGTGGGCTTCATCGGCAGCGTCAACAGCCCGGCCGTCATCGAGCTGAAGGCCGGCGAGACGGTGAGCGACGCGCTGCGCATGGTGGGCGGCTTCACCGCGGTGGCCGACCGCACGCGGCTGGCGGTGGAGCGGCTGGCAGAACGCAAGGCCAGCCGCATTGCCCAGCTGGAACTGCCGCGCGACGAGCGGGCCGGGCTTGCGCACGGCGACCTGCTGCGCGCCTTCAGCGCCGTGAGCGCGGCCCTTCCCTTGCAGCGCCAGGCCAAGCGGGTGAAGGTGGAGGGCGAGGTGCTGCGGCCGGGCGAGTACGTGCTGCCCGAAAACAGCAGCGTGCAAGACGCCATTCGCGCCGCCGGTGGCTACACACCGGGCGCCTACCTGTTTGCAACCGAGTTCTCGCGCGTGAGCGTGCAGCGTACGCAGCAGGAAAATTACGACCGCGCCCTGCGCGACCTGGAGACCGACTTTGCGCGCGCCGCCGGCGCGCAGCGCGTGGCCAGCACCGAAGAGGCGGCCACGCAGCAAGCGCGAGCCGCCAGCACGCAGCGGCTGGTAGAGCGGCTGCGCGCACTGCGGCCCACGGGCCGCATCGTGTTGCAGATGGGGCCTGATGCCACCGAGCTGCCCGACCTGGCGCTGGAAGATGGCGACCGCATCTTCATCCCCGCGCGCCCCACGACGGTGGGCGTATTCGGCAGCGTCTTCAATGCTGCCACCTACCTGCACCTGCCCGGGCGCAGCGTGGGCGACTACGTGCAGCTGGCCGGCGGCCCCACCAAGGGCGCCGACCGCGGCAGCGTCTTCGTGGTGCGCAGCAACGGCAGCGTGGTGAGCAGCGCGCAGGGTGGCCGTACCTGGTATGGCCGATCTGAGGGGCTGGACCAATTGCCGGCCAAGCCCGGCGACACCGTCTTCGTGCCGGAGGAAATGGACAAGACCACTTTCCTGCAGGCTGCCAAGGACTGGACGCAGATTGTGTTTCAGTTCGGGTTGGGGGTGGCGGGGATCGTGAGTGCGACGCGATGAGTGAACACCTGTCCAACGGTCAGGGGCATAAGGATACCGACACAGACTGTCATGGGTTCAGTTGGGTTGAACTGCTTGCCACCGCATCCACAACGGCAATCTGCTGTGGCCCGCAGGCCGCAAGATTGGGTAGCGCCTTCCCACCGCTGCCACTTGACCTCTGGACGACTGGACCAAGATGTTCACCATCCTCGCTGACCAGACTATCGCCTGTGGCAGGTCTATGGCAAGCGCAGGAGCCGGCTTTTAGGCGACTTCGCATTCATGACACTGGCACAGGTCGATGGCTTCGCAGTTCCCGCACCACTTCTGAACCAAGGAGTTTGGTATGCGCCTGTGCGCGACCTCATGGACTGGATCCAGTTTCTGGCCGCTCTGGGTCTGGCCACATGTGACGTCAAGGGCATCGGCCGATGAACGCACCTGAACACGCAGCATCCACCTACTCGCCCAACGTCCACGACGAAAGCATTTCCTTGCTGGAGTTGACGTTGCCAATCGCGCAGAGTTGGCGGTTGCTTCTGGCTGGGCCCATCGTAGTCGGAGCCCTGGCGCTAGGGCTGTCTTTCCTCGTGCCGCCCACCTACACCGCCCGCACTACTTTCCTGCCTCCGCAACAGAACCAAGGCGGTGCAGCCTCCGCGCTGGCGTCGCTAGGTGCGCTTGCCGGGCTTGCCGGCGTGGCTGGCAGCGTCAAGAGCCCAGCCGATCAGTACGTGTCGCTGATGCAGTCGGTTAACGTGCAGGACCGCATCATCGAGGCCTTCGAGCTGATGCGGGTCTACAAGACGCAACTGCGTATCGAGGCCCGCGAGCAGCTGGATGACCGCGTGCGCATCGTGCTTGGCAAGAAGGACGGACTGATCTCCGTGGAGGTCGACGACCGTGACCCGACCCGCGCCGCAGAGATCGCCAACCGCCACGTCGTCGAGCTTCGCAGGATCACCGCCGAACTGGCGCTAACCGAGGCGCAGCAGCGCCGCGTCTTTTTTGAGACCCAGCTGAAGCAGACGAGGGAACGCCTGGCCGCGGCGCAGCAAGCACTGCAGAAGAGTGGATTCAACCAGGGCACGCTGAGAGCCGAACCCCGAGCCGCGGCCGAGGGGTACGCGCGCCTTCGCGCGGAGCTCACGGCCTCGGAGGTGCGGCTTCGCGTGCTGCGCAATCGGCTCGTTGACGAGGCTCCCGAGGTCAGTCAACAACAGAGCCTTGTGTCGGCGCTTCGCGCGCAGCTGGTCAAGCTCGAGGCGACCGACGACGGCTTGCCCGATTCCGACTACTTGGGCCGCTATCGCGAGTTCAAGTACCAGGAGACGCTGTTCGAGCTTTTCTCCAAGCAGTTCGAGCTTGCCCGCGTAGATGAGAGCCGCGACGGGACTCTGATCCAGGTCGTCGACATCGCGGTGACGCCGGAGCGCAAGAGCCGCCCGCGACGCGGCGTGATCGCCATCGTCTCCACTGGCCTGGCCGGCGTAACCCTGCTCGTCTTCGTGCTGCTACGCCACGGCCTGAGCCGCGCCGCCGCCGACCCTCATACCGCGGGCAAGCTGCAGCAGCTGCGCGCCTCGTTCCGCCGCAGTACGCAGGCCTGATGTCTCGCTGCAGCCGCCCCACCCCCAATCATCGCCCGCCCCAACACACCGCAACGACGCCTACACCGTGACCCAGTCGAACGTCTTCGTCACCCAGCCCTTCCTCCCGTCGCTGGACGAGTTCCAGCCATACCTTGAGGAGATTTGGGCCAACAAGATCCTCACCAACGGCGGACCGTTCCACCAGCGCCTGGAGGCGGCGCTGTGCGAGTACCTCGGCGTCCCGAACGTGGCGCTGTTCTCCAACGGCACGCTGGCGCTGATCACGGCGCTGCAATCGCTGCGCATCACGGGCGAGGTTCTGACGACGCCTTACTCCTTCGTCGCGACGGCGCACTCGCTAACCTGGCACGGCAACAGGCCTGTCTTCGTCGATGTCGATCCTGTGACGCTGAACATGGACCCATCCCGTGTCGAAGCCGCGATCACGCCCCAAACCACAGCCATCATGCCGGTCCATTGCTACGGCAATCCTTGCGATGTCGATGCGATCCAGGCCATTGCCGACCGCTACAACCTGCGCGTGATCTACGACGCGGCACACGCCTTCGGCGTGCAGTGCCACTGCGGCAGCGTGCTCAATCACGGCGACCTCTCGGTGTTGAGCTTCCATGCGACCAAGGTGTTCAATACCTTCGAGGGCGGCGCCATCGTGTGCCACGACCCCAAGACGAAGCAGCGCATCGACCGCCTGAAGAACTTCGGCTTCGTCGACGAGGTCACCGTAGTGGCGCCGGGCATCAACGCGAAGATGAGCGAAATCAACGCCGCCTTCGGGCTGCTGCAGCTCAAGCACATGCCCGAGATCCTGTCGCGACGCGGCGCGATCGACGCCGCCTACCGCGAGGGGCTGGCCGGGATCGAGGGCATCCGCTGCCTGCCCACCAGTGGCCAGAAGCTGTCGAACCACGCCTACTTCCCGATCCTGGTCGAGCCCGGCTACCCGCTGGACCGCGACGGCCTGTACCAGCGCCTGAAGGACCACGGCATCTTCTCGCGGCGCTACTTCTACCCGCTGATCTCGGACTTCCCCATGTACCGCGGCCTGCCCAGCGCCCAGCGCAGCAACCTGCCGGTCGCGGCGGCGGCGGCCGACCGCGTGCTGTGCCTGCCAATCTACCCGGCGCTGACGGCCGAGGACCAGCAGCGCGTGATCGCCCTGATCCGCGGGGCCTGAAGTGGGCCTGCTCAGCCGGGCCGAGCTGGAGGGCATGGGCTTCGCGGCTTTGGGCGACGACCTGCGCGTCTCCGAAAAGGCCTCTTTCTACGGTGTGCCGCGCATCTCGTTGGGCGACCACACGCGGATCGACGACTTCTGCGTGCTCTCGGCCGGCTCGGGCGGCATCCGCATCGGGCGGAACGTCCACGTGGCGGTCTACACGTCCCTGATCGGCGCCGGGGCGATCGAGCTCGGGGACTTCTGCAACCTGTCCTCGCGCGTCTCCATCTACTCGAGCAGCGACGACTACAGCGGCCGGACGATGACCAACCCGACCGTGCCGGACGAGTTCAAGGACGTGCACCACTCCGACGTGCGCCTGGGCCGGCACGTCATCGTCGGCTGCGGGTCGGTGATCCTGCCCGGGGTGAGCCTCGGGGATGGCGTGGCCATCGGGGCCCTCGCGCTGGTGCGGGAGGACTGCCCCGCCTTCGGCATCTACGCCGGGCAGCCCGCCCGCCGCGTGCGTGAACGCGACCGCGGGCTGCTGGATCTGGAGCGGGCTTTCCTGGCCGGCCAGCCTCGCCCGAGGTAGCGGCAGCCATGTCGCTGAAGGCGAACCTGGCGGCTAACTACGCCAGCCAGATCTACACGGCCTTCGTCGGCATCGTGATGATGCCCCTGTACCTGTCGACGATGGGCAGCGAGGCCTATGGGCTGGTCGGCTTCTTCGCCATGCTGCAGGCCTGGTTCAACCTGCTGGACCTGGGCCTCACGCCGACGATCGCCCGCGAGGCCGCCCGCTACCAGGCCCAGGCCCTGTCGGCGCTGGACTACCGCCGCGTCTACCGCGCCCTGTCCACGATCTTCCTGGCCGTGGCCGTGGCGGGCGGCGTGATCCTGTTCCTCGCGGCCGGTGCGCTGGCCGAGGGTTGGCTGAAGCTGGAACGGCTGTCGCGCGGCGAGGTCCTGCTGGCGCTGCAGACCATGGCCATCGCGGTGGCCCTGCGCTGGCTCGGCGGCCTGTACCGGGGGGTGATCTCCGGGGCAGAGCGGCTGGTCTGGCTCAGCGGCTTCAATGCGCTGGTCGCCACGCTGCGGTTCGTGGCCGTGTTCGTGAGCATGGCGATCTGGGGCTACGAACCCGCCGTGTTCTTCTATCACCAGCTGGTAGTCGCCGGCCTCGAACTGGCCGGCCTGTGGGTCCGCAGCAGGCCCCTGCTGCCGTCCAGGCAGGCCCTGGCGGACACGATCGGGTGGTCGCTCGCCCCCGTGCGCCCGCTGGTCGGGTTCGCGCTGGGCATCGCGCTGACCTCCGGGGTGTGGGTCCTCGTGACCCAGGTCGACAAGCTGCTGCTGTCGGGCATCCTGACCCTGGCCGACTTCGGCTACTTCTCGCTGGCCGTGCTGGTGGCCGGGGGCATCACGCTGCTGACCGGCCCCATCAGCAGCAGCATCATGCCGCGCATGGCCCGCCTGCACGCCGAGCAGCAGCCGGCCGCCGTGCGCCAAGTCTACGTCCAGGCCACGGAGCTGGTGGCCATCGTCGTCGGCACCGCGGCCACGACCTTGGCCTGGTGCGCCGCGCCGATCATGTTCGCGTGGACCGGCAGCACCGAGATCGCGGCGCGCACCGCGGACCTCCTGCGCCTGTATGCCATCGGCAACGGGCTGCTCGCCTTCAGCGCGTTCCCGTTCTACCTGCAGTACGCGCGGGGGACCTTGCGCCACCACATCATCGGCAGCTGCGCGCTGGGCGCGCTGCTGATCCCGTCGGTGCTGTTCGCGGCCAGCAGCTTCGGCGCCGTCGGCGCGGGCGCGGCCTGGCTGGCCGTCAACGCGCTGTACCTGCTGGCCTGGGTGCCGTATGCCCACTCGCGGCTCGAGCCGGGCCTGCATATGCGCTGGCTGGGGCAGCATGTCCTGGCCATCGTGCTGCCGCTGCAGGGCGTCGCGGCGCTGGTCCACCTGCTGTCTGCCGCCCCGCCCACGGACCGCTGGGCCGCGGGCTTTTACACTCTCGGGTTTTCACTGGCCTGCGCGGTGACGGCGCTGGCGTGTTCATCGCAGGGTCGGCGGCTGCTGGCGCGGGTTGCCGGCCGGCCCGCCTGACCCGCGCCCACAAGCCATGCTCCACCCCTGGATCGCGCACGTGCCGGTGTACCTGATGGCGGCCTGGTGGACGTTCTGGCTCGTCGCGTCCGTCACGCCCTTGAACATCTTCGTCTCACCGCCTGGGAGCGTGCTGGCCCAGTTCGGCGTCTTCATCGCAGTCTTCCTGCTGGGTCACTTCCTGATGCTCGTCTTGACTCCCGGTCATGCCGGCCCGGTGATGCAGCCGCCGGCCGGCCAGCCCGTGGCATCGGCCCAAGGCCGCTTCCGGCTGCACTCGGTGCTGATGGCGATGGCGCTCGCCTGCCTGGCGATCGTGCTGCTCAGCCTGCACATGGCAGGCGCGTTGAGCGAGAGCTTCATCGAGTACTTCATCAAGCTTCGCCGGGGCGAGCTCAGCGGCGAGTCGCTCACCGGCTCCGGGCTGCTCGACGTCGCGACCAAGGCCATCGTCTGGCCGATGTCCTACACGCTGGTGGTGGTGGCCCTGGCGCTGCGCATCGGGCCGCTCCGCGGCGTCCTGGCGATCGCCGCGCTCAACATCGTGTTGTTCTCCTACCTCTGGCAGGTCAACTACTCGCTGATCTACCTGTTCTGGTTCTTCGTTCTTTACCTCATCGTCGGCATGGCGCAAGGCATGCCCCTGGACCGCAAGGCCATGGGCCTCGTGCTGCTGCTGATCCTGGTCCTGCTGGCGGTCGCGGCCAACCGGTTCGGCGGTGACGTCCTCGGCGGCCTGCAGCGCTACATGTTCGGATACCACATGGCCGGCTTCGCCTTTTACGGCCACCACTTCCACGACCCCTCCAGCCTGCTGCACGACCACTCGCTCGGCCGGTCGTCCCTCGGCTTCCTGGAGCAGGCGGTGGAGATCGTGTCGCGCCGGCTGGACCTCGGGTTCGTCGCGGCGAGCTCCACCAACGCCGACTTCAACAACGAGGCGGTGGACCTGGGCCGCACCGAGCTCATCGAGGGCAACGCCTTCGGGACCTTCCTGTTCGGCCTGTACCGCGACTTCCACTTCTTCGGCATCGTCGCCGGCGGCCTGGTCTACGGCGCGCTCGTGACGCTGCTGCTACAGCGCTCGCGCCGCCAGTGGGGAGCAGGCGCCGCGTTCTACGTGCTGGCGTCGTCCTGGATGGTGGGGATGATGGTGAACCCGATCGAGCAGGTGCACTTCTGGTTCTCGCTGACCCTGATCGGGGTCCTCGTCATCGGCAACCGGGGCCTCAGGCCATGACACCCAAGGTCAGCATCTGCATGATCTCGTACCGCCACGAGGCGTTCATCGCGCAGGCAATCGAGAGCATCCTGGCGCAGCAGTGCGACTTCGACTTCGAGCTCGTGATCGGCGACGACTGCAGCCCGGACGGCACGGGCGCAGTCTGCGACGAGTACGCCCGGCGCGACCCCCGGGTGAGGCTGCTGCCGCGCGACCGCAACCTCGGCGTGATGGCGAACTTCTCGCGCACGCTGCAGGCCTGCCGCGGTCCTTACGTGGCCGTGTGCGAAGGCGACGACTACTGGATCGACCCGCACAAGCTGGCCAAGCAGGTGGCCTTCCTGGACGCCCACCCCGACCACTCGGCGGCTACACACCAGGCCCTCGTCGTCCGCGAGGGCGCACCCACGCGCCTGTTCAGGGACAAGGTGCCGTCCACGCTCGGCACGCGCGACCTGATCGGCGGGCGCCTGTTCCACACGGCTTCGGTTATGTTCCGTCGGCCCATCGTCGACACCTTCGCCGCGGCCCCCACCGTGCTGTCCTGCGACCGGCTCCTGAACCTGTGCATGTCCTTCGCCGGCAAGGTGCACTACAGCGACGAGGCGATGTGCGCCTACCGGCTGCACGGCGCGGGCATGTCGTCGACGGTGACGGTGGCCCAGCTGAAGATGGATCTCGACTCGATCCCTTACCTGCAGCGCCTGAACCCCGGCTTCCCGGCGCAGCTGTACCGTTCCTACGTCTACACGACCATCGCCATGTGCCTGAAGGCCACGGCCCTGCAACGGTTGGGCTACCTGTTCCTGGCCTTCGTCTTCTCGTTCGCGGACTTCCCGCGCAACCTCACGTCGATCACCGGCCGACTGGGGCGGCTGCTGGCCGCCAGGGCCTCGGGATCGGCCGCCTCGTCATGAAACTCGCCTACGTCTGCACCAACTACAACAGCAGCGCTGACACGGTTCGCGCGATCGAGTCGCTGCGCGCGAACGCGGGCCACCAAGTGCACAGCATCGTCGTGGACAACGGCTCGCGCCCGGACCAGCAGGCCGTGATCCAGGAGTTCACCGCCCGTAGCGACGACGTGGACCTCGTGCTGAGCGCCACGAACACCGGCTACTTCGGCGGACTCAACGTGGGCCTCGAGCGGCTGCGCCAGACGCGCCCCGACCTGCGCGTCGCGGTGGTCGGCAACAACGACCTGATCTTCCCGGCCGGCTTCGTCGACTCGGTCGAGCGCCAGCGGCCGCTGCTGGACCGCTACCCCGTGGTGTCGCCCAGCATCACGACGCTGGACGGCGAGCACCAGAACCCCCATGTCATCGGCGGCATCTCCTCGCTGCGCGAGCACCTGTACGACCTGTACCACAGCCACTACCTGATGGCACTGCTGCTGCGCGCGGTGGCCCGGCGCACGCGCCGGATCACGCGCCGTGGCGACGAAGACCAGCACGCGCAGGCCCGCGAGATCTGGCAGGGCCACGGCTCCTGCTACCTGCTGGGCCCGCGGTTCTTCGAGGAGTTCGGGCTGTTCTGGGCGCCGACCTTCCTGTTCGGCGAGGAGTTCTTCCTCGCCGAGCAACTCAAGCGCAAGGGATACCGCGTGTACTACGAGCCGTCGATCGCGCTGGTGCACGCCTGTCATTCGTCGGTCGCACAACTGCCGAGCCGCCGGCACTGGGAATTGTCGCGCGACGCCCACCGCGTCTACCGCCGACACAATCCCATTGGCAGCACTCCCCCCAAGGGCGCGAACTGACGCCGACCACCAGGCTGGACACGACCATGTACCGCATCTGCAGCAACTGCGTGATGGACACCACGGACTCGAAGATCACCTTCGATGCCAACGGCGTCTGCGACCACTGCACCACCTTCCGCACCAAGATCCTGCCCAACTGGCACACCGACGAGCGCGGGCGCCGCGAGTTGGACGCGCTGGCCGACGAGATCCGCGCGGCGGGCAAGGGGCGCGACTTCGACTGCATCATCGGCATGAGCGGCGGCATCGACAGCTCCTACCTCGTGTACATCGCCAAGGAACTGATGGGCCTGCGGCCGCTGGTGTTCCACGTCGACGCCGGCTGGAACTCGCAGGAGGCCGTCAACAACATCGAGCGCATCGTCGACAAGCTCGGCCTCGACCTCTACACCGAGGTCATCGACTGGCCCGAGATGCGCGACCTGCAGCTGGCCTTCTTCAAGGCCAGCGTGCCACACATCGACGCGCCGCAGGACATGGCCTTCTTTGCCACGATGTACAAGTTCGCAGAGCAGCACAAGGTGCGGCACATCCTGACGGGGGCCAACCTGTCCACCGAGTGCATCCGCAACCCGCTGGAGTGGATGTACTACCAGAGCGACTCCATCCAGCTGCGCGACATCCAACGCCGCTTCGGCACGCGGCCGCTGTCGAAGTTCCCGCTGACTACGATCTTCCGCCACAAGATCTGGCTGCCCTATGTCAAGGGCATCAAGACCGTGCGACCGCTGAACTTCGTGCCCTACATCAAGGAAGACGCGGTCAAGCTGCTGGTCGAGAAGTTCGGCTGGCAGCCCTACCCGCAGAAGCACTTCGAGTCGCGATTCACGCGCTTCTACGAGGGCTACTGGCTGCCGAAGAAGTTCGGCTACGACACGCGGCGCGTGCAGTTCTCCAGCCTCATCGTCACCGGCCAGATGACGCGCGAGGAGGCGCTGCGCCGGCTCGAGCAGCCGGCGCTCGACGCCGAGACGGTGAAGCAGGAGTTCGAGTACGTCGCCACCAAGCTCGGCATCACGGTGGCCGAGCTCCAGGGCTACCTCGAGGCCCCGAACAAGACCTACCGCGACTACCGCTCGCAGGAGGCCTTCTACGCCGTCGGCGCGCGCGCCATGCGTATGCTGGGCCTCGAGCTCGGGGGCAAGCGGTGATCACCATCGTCGACTACGGCGTCGGCAACGTCCAGGCCATTGCCAACATCTACAAGCGCCTGAACATTGAGGTGACGATGGCGCGCGATGCCGCGGCCATCGCCGGCGCGACGAAGATCGTGCTGCCCGGTGTCGGCGCCTTCGACTGGGCGATGACGCGGCTCAACGACAGCGGCATGCGCAAGGCCCTCGATGCCCGCGTCGGTGCCGGGCAGTGTGACGTGGTCGGCATCTGCGTCGGCATGCAGATGCTGGCCGACCGCAGCGACGAGGGCAAGCTGCCCGGCCTGGGCTGGGTGCCGGGCGAGGTGCGCCGCTTCGACGACGCGCGCTTCAGCACCCGCACGCACCTGCCTCACATGGGCTGGAACGACGTCGAGGGACGGCCGGGCGAGCCGCTGTTCCGCGGCATGCAGGCGCCGCGCTTCTACTTCCTGCACTCGTACTACTTCGACCCGCGCGAAGCGGGCGATGCCATCGCCAGCAGCGACTACGGCGGGCGCTTCACCTGCGGCGTGCGGCGCGGGCGCGTGGCCGGGGTGCAGTTCCACCCCGAGAAGAGCCACCAGTGGGGCATCGCGCTGCTGAAGAACTTCGCCGAGGCCTGAGATCACCATGCTGCGTCCACGCATCATCCCCTGCCTGCTCGTGCAGGACGGCGGACTTGTTAAGACCGTCAACTTCGGCCAGCCCAAGTACGTGGGCGACCCGATCAACGCCGTCCGCATCTTCAACGAGAAGGAGGTCGACGAGCTCATCGTCGTCGACATCGACGCCACGGCCAAGGGCCGCGAGCCCGACTACACGATGATCGCCAACCTGGCCGCCGAGTGCCGCATGCCGCTGTGCTACGGCGGCGGCGTCACACGCGCGGACCAGATCGAGCGCATCGTCAGCCTCGGCGTCGAGAAGGTGGCGGTCAGCGCCGCCGCGGTGGCCGACCCGCATCTGATCGCGAAGGCGTCCGCACAAGTCGGCAGCCAGAGCGTGGTCGTGGTGCTCGACGTCAAGAAGACGCGCCGCGGCTACGAGGTACACACGCACAACGGCCGCAAGGCGACGGGGCGGCTCGTCACCGACCTCGCGCGCGAGGTCGAGGCGCTGGGGGCGGGCGAGATCGTCATCAACTCGATCGACCAGGACGGCCTGATGAAGGGCTACGACCTCGAGCTGGCCCGCGCGGTGCGCGCGGTCATCACGCGCCCGATGACGGTGCTCGGCGGGGCCGGTAAGCTCGACGACGTGGCGGCGCTGGTGCGCGAGTTCGACATCGTCGGCGCCGCGGCTGGCAGCCTCTTTGTCTTCAAGGGCGTGTACCGCGCCGTGCTCATCAACTACCCGAACCGGGCCGCCAAGGACGCGCTCGTCGCCCAGGCGCGAGCCTGAGCGACGCATCGCCGCGCACCACCCTTCCACGGACGCATCCCGCTTGAAACAGATCCTCCAGAGCCTGAAGACGGGCGCCGTCTCGCTGGCCGACATCCCCTGCCCCGCACCCGGGCGCGGCCAGCTTCTCATCCGCACCTCGCGCACGCTCGTCTCGTCGGGCACCGAGCGCATGCTGGTCGACTTCGGCAAGGCGGGCTGGATCGACAAGGCCCGGCAGCAGCCCGACAAGGTGCGCATGGTGCTGGAGAAGATCCGCACCGACGGCCTCATGCCCACCATCGAGGCCGTGTTGAACAAACTGGACCAGCCGATCGCGCTGGGCTACTGCAACGTGGGCACGGTGGTGGCGGTGGGCCCGGGCGTGACCGGCTTCGAGGTGGGGGACCGGGTGGCCTCCAACGGCAAGCACGCCGAGTGGGTGGCCGTGCCGGCCATCCTGTGCGCCAAGGTGCCGGAAGGTGTCGGCGACGAGGAGGCGGCGTTCACGGTGCTCGGCGCGATCGCGCTGCAAGGCATCCGGCTGGTGCAGCCGACGCTGGGCGAGTGCGTCGTCGTCACGGGTCTCGGCCTGATCGGCCTGGTCACGGTGCAGCTGCTGCGCGCACAGGGCTGCCGCGTGCTGGGGCTGGACTTCGACCCCGCCAAGCTCGAGCTGGCGCGCCGCTTCGGCGCCGAGGTGGTGGACCTGTCCGCCGGCGCAGACCCGGTGGCCGCGGGCATGGCCTTCTCGCGCGGGCGCGGTGTCGACGCCGTCATCATCACGGCGGCCACGCAAAGCAACGAGCCGGTGCACCAGGCTGCGCGCATGTCGCGCAAGCGCGGGCGAATCGTGCTCGTGGGCGTGGTCGGGCTCGAGCTCTCGCGGGCCGACTTCTTCGAGAAGGAGCTGAGCTTCCAGGTCTCGTGCTCCTACGGGCCCGGCCGCTACGACCCCGCCTACGAGGACAAGGGCAACGACTACCCGGTGGGCTTCGTGCGCTGGACGGAGCAGCGCAACTTCGAGGCCGTGCTCGACATGCTGGCCGATCGCCGGCTCGACGCCCAGGCGCTGGTGTCGCACCGCTTCGAGCTAGCACAGGTCGAGGAGGCCTATGCGCTGGTGGCCGGCTCGGGGCCGTCGCTGGGCATCGTGCTGGAGTACCCGGCTGGCGCACAGGACGCGCCGCCCGCGCGCACGGTGGCGCTCGGCACGCAGCCGGCCGCGGCGGCCGGGCCGGCCGCGGGCGAAGCCGCGGTGGCCTTCATCGGCGCCGGCAACTACGCCGGCGCGGTGCTGATCCCGGCCTTCCGCGCCACGGGCGCACGCCTGCGCACGCTGGCCTCCGCCGGCGGCGTCAGCAGCGTGCATTCGGGGCGCAAGTTCGGCTTCGAGCAGGCCACCACCGACACCGAGGCGCTGCTGCGCGACGAGGCCACGAACATCGTGGTCGTCTCGACGCGGCACGACAGCCATGCGCGCTACGTGCTGGCGGCCCGCGCCCAGGGCAAGCACGTCTTCGTCGAGAAGCCGCTATGCCTGACGCATGACGAGCTGCAGCAGATCGAGCAGGCCTATGCCGGCGCCAATGCGCCGCTGCTGATGGTGGGCTTGAACCGCCGGTTCGCGCCGCAGGTGCAGCGCATGCAGGCGCTGCTGGCCGGAGCCCCGGGGCCCAAGGCTTTCGTCATGACCGTCAACGCCGGCGCCATCCCGGCCAACCACTGGACGCAGGACCGCGAAGCCGGCGGTGGCCGCCTGATCGGCGAGGGCTGCCACTTCATCGACCTGCTGCGCTTCCTCGCGGCCTCGCCGATCGAGCGCAGCGACGTGGCCGTGATGGGCGACGCCACGCGCGACAGCATCACCATCACGCTGGGCTTCGCCGACGGCTCCATCGGCACCGTCCACTACCTGGCCAACGGGGTGAAGTCCTTCCCCAAGGAGCGGCTGGAGGTGTTTGCCGCCGGCCGCGTGCTGCAGCTCGACAACTTCCGGCGGCTCACCGGCTTCGGCTGGCCGGGCTTCGCGAAGATGAACCTGTGGCGCCAGGACAAGGGCCAGAACGCCTGCGCCGCCGCCTTCGTGGAGGCCGTGCGCCAGGGCAGGCCCTCGCCGGTGCCGCTGGCGGAGCTGCTGGAGGTGGCGCGCGTGAGCATCGAGCTGGCCGGGAAGGTCTGACGCCATGTCCGCCCTCACGCGCTGGATGGACCGCACGCTCTACGGCGGCTACGGCAACAACTGGAACGACGAGCTGTTCCGCCAGCGGCTGCTGGCCCACATCGGCGCCGACACGCGCTGCCTGGACTTCGGCTGCGGCCGCGGTAACGTCAAGCAGATGAACTTCAAGGGCATCGCCGGCTGGGTGGCCGGCGTAGGCCTCGAGCCGGCGGTCTTCGAGAACCGCTTCATCGACGAGGCGGCGCTACTGGACCTGCAGGCCATGCGCATCCCGCACCCCGACGCCAGCTTCGACCTGGTGTTCGCCGACAACGTCATGGAGCACGTCACGCATCCCCCGGCCACGCTGGCCGAGATCTGCCGCGTGCTCAAGCCGGGCGGCCGCTTCCTGGCCAAGACGCCCAACAAGTGGCACTACATGCCGACCATCGCACGGCTCACGCCGACGGGGTTTCACCGCTTCTACAACCGGCTGCGCGGGCGCGAGGTGATCGACACCTTCCCCACGCAGTACCGCAGCAACTCCGCCGCCGACGTGCGCGCCATCGCCCAGGCCGCCGGCCTGAAGGTCAGGCGCATCGAGTTCATCGAAGGGCGGCCCGAGTACCTTCGCATCTTCGCACTGACCTACCTGCTGGGCTGGTGCTACGAGCGACTGGTGCGCCTGGTGCCGGGCCTGTCGAGCCTGCGGTGCGTGATGATCTTTGAACTGGAGAAGCAGCCTTGACCGATGCCGCCACGCAAGGGCCGCTGATCGACGTGATCGCCGGGGCCCGCCCCAACTTCATGAAGATCGCGCCCATCATCGCCGCGATCCAGCAGCGCCAGCAGGCTGGCAGCACACTGCGCTATCGGCTCGTGCACACCGGCCAGCACTACGACGAGAAGATGTCGGGCGAGTTCTTCACGCAGCTCGGCATCCCGCACCCCGACGTGAACCTCGAGGTCGGCTCCGGCACGCAGGCCGAGCAGACCGCCGCGATCCTGACGCGCTACGAGCGCCTGCTGCAGCAGGCGCCCTGCAGCCTGTGCCTGGTGGTGGGGGACGTGACCTCGACCATGGCGTGCGCCATCGCGGCACAGAAGCTGCGCATCCCGGTCGCCCACGTCGAGGCGGGCATCCGCTCGGGCGACTGGACCATGCCCGAGGAGATCAACCGCCTAGTCACGGACTCGATCACGAACTGGTTCTTCACGACCAGCGAGGTGGCCAACCAGAACCTGCGCAAGTCCGGTGTCGGCGACGAACGCATCTTCTTCGTCGGCAACACCATGATCGACACCCTGCTGGCCAACCTGCCGCGGCTGCGGGAGCCGGCGTTCTGGCCCGCCCTGGGCCTGCAACCCGGCGGGTACTTCGTGATGACGCTGCACCGGCCCGCCAACGTGGACGATCCCGCCGGCTTCAGGCAGCTGCTGGACGCGGTGAACCGCGGCGTGCGCGGCCTGCCGGTGGTGTTCCCGGTCCATCCGCGCACCGCCAAGACGCTGCAGTCGCTCCGGGGCGACTGGCCGACGCTGAAGCCGGTGGACCCGCTCGGGTACCTGGAGTTCAACCACCTCGTGCGGCACGCCAAGGGCGTCATCACGGACTCCGGCGGCGTCACCGAGGAGACCACCGTGATGGGCGTGCCGTGCCTGACCCTGCGCGACACCACCGAGCGCCCCGAGACGGTCACCGTGGGCACCAACGAGCTCATCGGTACCAACCCAGCGGCCCTGCAGCCCGCGCTCGACCGCCTGTTCGAGGGTCAGTGGAAGGCGGGTGGCATTCCCGATCTGTGGGACGGTCGAACCAGCATCCGCATCGCCGACGTGCTGGAACGCCTGCTGTGCGCCTAGCGGAGGCGGCGCGACTGTGGCGCACGGTGCGCCACCTGCGCCGCGAGCAGCTGATCGGGCGGCTGTGGTTCCGCCTCCACCGGCCGCGGCCCGACACACGGCCAGCACCGCCGCTGCGGGCCCGCCCAGGGCGGTGGGCGGAGCCGGCCCACCGGGAGCCCGCGGTGCTGGACGACGGGCGCATGAGCTTCCTCGGCGAAGCCCACGCCCTGCCACCGGGCCCGGACGCCTGGGACGACCCGCGCCTCGAACGGCTCTGGCGCTACAACCTGCACTACTTCGACGACCTCAACGCGCTCGACGCCGGGGCCCGGCGCGCGGCGCACGCCGCGCTGGTGGCGCGCTGGATCGCCGAGAACCCGCCCGGTCACGGCACGGGATGGGAGCCCTACCCGGCCTCGCTGCGCATCGTCAACTGGATCAAGTGGTTCCTGGGCGGTGCGCCGGCCGAGCCGGCCTGGCTGGACAGCCTGGCCGCGCAGGTGCGGTGGCTGGGTGGGCGCATCGAGTGGCACCTGCTGGGCAACCACCTGTTCGTCAACGCCAAGGCGCTGGTCATGGCCGGCCTGTTCTTCGACGGACCGGAGGCCGCGGGCTGGCGCGAGCGTGGCCTGGCCATCCTGCGCCGCGAGATGCCCGAGCAGTTGCTGTCGGACGGCGGCCAGTTCGAACGCAGCCCCATGTACCACGCGCTGGCGCTCGAGGACTTGCTGGACCTGGTGAACGTGGCCGGCACGGTTGCCGGGGGCCAGGCGCTGATCGGCGACATGGAGCCCGACTGCCGCCGGCGGGCCACGGCGGCACTGCGCTGGTTGCGCTGCATGAGCCACCCCGATGGCACGCTAGCTTCGTTCAACGACAGTGCCGACGGCATCGCGCCGGCCTACGCCGAGCTTGAGCGCTACGCCGCCGCGCTGGGCGTGCCCATAGCGCCGCGGCCCGGCCCCCTCGAGCACCTCCAGGCAAGCGGCTACGTACGCCAGCAAAGCGGGTGCGCGACGCTTATCGCCGATGTCGCACCGCTGGGGCCGGACTACCTGCTGGGCCACGCACACGCCGACTCGCTGTCGTTCGAGCTGTCGCTGGGCGAGCGCCGGCTGCTCGTCAATGGTGGCACCTCGCGCTACGGGCTCGGCGAGCAGCGCTTGCGCGAACGTGGCACCGCGTCGCACAACACCGTGCAGCTGGCGGGCCTTGACTCGTCGGAAGTGTGGAGCGGCTTCCGTGTTGGCCGCCGTGCGCGCCCCTTCGATCTGCAGGTGGATGCAGCGTCGATCATCTGCTCGCACGACGGCTACCGCTTCCTGCCAGGCCAGCCTGTGCACCGCCGGCGCTGGGCACTGCAGCCCGGCCGGCTGGCGGTCGCGGACCGGGTCTCGACCCCTGGCGTCCCTGGCGTGGCGCGCTTCCGGCTCGCCCCCGGTCTGCGGTTGCAGGCGGAACGCAGTAACGCCTGGCAGGTCAAGGACAGCACGCGCACCGTGGCCTACGTGGAGGTGCTCGCCGGCCAGGGCCACTTGGCCGCGTCAAGCCATGCGCCGCGATTCGGCACACTGCTGCCAACCGAGACGCTTGACGTGACTCTGCAAGAAGGCCACGCGCACACAGTCTGGACCTGGGACGACTGACCCGATGCACATCCTCTTCCTCACCGACAACTTCCCGCCCGAGGTCAATGCGCCGGCCAGCCGCACACACGAGCACTGCCGCCAGTGGGTGCGCCAGGGTCACAGCGTCACCGTGATCACCTGCGCGCCCAACTATCCGACCGGCCGCGTCTACGACGGCTGGCGGAACAAGGTCTGGCAGGTGGGCGAGTTCGACGGCATCCGCGTGATTCGCGTCTGGAGCTACATCACCGCCAACGAAGGCTTTGCGCGGCGCGTGCTCGACTACCTCAGCTACATGGTCACGGCCACGCTGGCCAGCCTGTTCGTGCGGCGCGTCGACGTCGTAGTCGCGACCTCGCCGCAGTTCTTCACCGCCGTGGCCGGCTGGCTTGTCGGCAGCATCAAGCGCGTGCCCTGGGTCTTCGAGCTGCGCGACCTGTGGCCGGAGTCGATCAAGGCCGTGGGCGCGATGAAGGAGTCGTTGGCTATCCGCTTGCTCGAGCGTCTGGAGCTGTTCCTGTACCGCCGCTCGGCGCGGATCGTGTCGGTGACCGAGTCATTTCGGCGCAAGCTCGGCGAACGTGGCATCGATACCAGCAAGATCGACGTCATCACCAACGGCGTCGACGTCGCCCGCTTCTCGCCGCGCCCCAAGGACGCGGTGCTTGAATCCGCGCTGGGTCTTCAAGACTGCTTCGTGGCTGGCTACGTGGGCACGCACGGCATGGCTCACGCGCTAGAGACGCTGCTGGAAGCGGCGCAGCGGCTAGCGGCCGTACCCGAGGGCCGGCACATCCGCATCGTGCTGCTCGGCGATGGCGCCCGCAAGGCGGCGCTCAAGGCGCAGGCCGCTGAGATGGGGCTTTCCAACGTTGTCTTCATCGACTCGGTGGGCAAGGACGAAGTCGCGCGCTACTGGTCGCTGCTCGATTTGTCGATCATCCACCTGCGACGCACCGAGCTGTTCACGACGGTGATACCTTCGAAGCTGTTCGAGTGCATGGGCATGGGTCTGCCCGTGCTCCACGGCGTGAAGGGCGAGTCGGCTGAAATCGTCGAGCGCGATGGTGTCGGTATCCCGTTTGAACCCGAGGACTCCAAACAACTGGCTTCGCTTTTGTTGAGCCTCTCCACGGAACCGCAAACGTTGGCTTCAATGCGAACACGCTGCCTCTTGGCCGCAGGTCATTACGATCGCGAGGCGCTAGCGAAACGTATGCTGCAGATCCTTGAGCGCTTGGCTTCAAGGCCGGCCTGACACTCTCGCCCATGCGTGCTGGCAGATTGCGGATAGGCGAGAAGAACTGAATAGTGATTGGCTGTATCTGTCTTTTCCTGCCAAGCGGATCCACCGATTGCCAAACGATCCGCTAGCGTCTCAGACTTCAACGCTCAGAGCCTCCATACTCTGAAGCCTGCCTCCTGCAGCACCTGCTCGTCAAAGATGGCCTTCACGTCGATGAAGGCGCCGCCCTTCACGAGCTTCTTGCCGATGTCCTCGGGCGTGAGGGCCGTGAACTCGCGGTGCGCCACCGCGGCCACGATGGCGTCGGCCCGCGGCAGCTCGGCCCAGGGCGTCAGCGGCACGCCGTACTCGTGCTGCGCCTCTTCGCTGGTGGCCTGCGGGTCGGTCACGTGCACCTCCACGCCG
>CAIKLM010000144.1 GCA_903828235.1 uncultured beta proteobacterium
ACTGGCTGGCCTTCTACAACCACCGGCGACTACATTCCACGCTGGGCTACCTGAGCCCAAGGCAGTACGAGGAACGCTGGGTCGCGGCACAGCTCAACAAGGCCGCGTGACAAGGGCGCTAAGAGCTACGGGATTCAGGGGTAAGGTCATAGGGCGTGCTTGTGAGTGAGACATGAGTCAACTGCTTGACAGGATCGCATCAAGGCTCTTGACCGAGCGAGATGAGTCGGTGCGAGCTGAATTGCTCGCGACTAGGGCGGCTTATCTCGGTCGAATCGGTTTGTCTGAAGACGCACTTGAAGTCATTCGGACAATCAGGCAGACCTTCAACGACGGGCGAAGTGGGCGGGTAACCTGCTCAGTTCTCGTCGCCGAAGGTGTAATTCAGTACCACGCCTTCAACAGCCATTCAGCTTCGGATAAATTCGCAAGGGCGCTGCTGCTCGCTGAAGCGCTCAAGATGCCCGACTTGGTTGGCATCTGCGCTGCTTGGAAGGCCTTTATCGACTTTGATCTGTCTAGGTTTGAGTCGATGCAACGGTCGCTTCTTCTGATCAGAGACCTGGGTCTGGAGCAGCATCACGCAGTCCAATCGCGAGTTGCTGTGACTCTGATGACTGCCGCCATTTTGCTTGGACGGACAGCAGCGGCGAAGAAGTGGTTCCACCATGGGCATCATCATGCCGTTTCGGACGGGGATCTTGCCTGCATTGACGGACTCCTCTTCAATAGGGCAGTCTTTGGGTTGGCGCGGCAGCGCGTAGCTTGGGCGCTCACCACGTTCGACCCGCAAGCCTGCGCCACCATCCGCGCAGAGTTGCAGTCGGCAAGAAACCTGCAAAGCATGGCTGGCATAACAACAATGCGCGGTCACATAGATCTGTGTACCGCCCGGCTTGACCTGTTGGAGGGCAAGCCCGGTGAAGCGACTGATGCACTTGAAAGAATAGACGGAGTACATCAATTCGCAGGTAAGCACCTCAACTCGACTGCGCTGGCTATCGATCGGCTGTTTGCGCTGTCTGCCGCATCCCGAGATGTAAATGTGCCAGCGGAAATCGGGATGCTGGACTTGACTGCGCTTGACACTCTGGATCCTGACGAGCGCCTCGTAGCCATGACTATGCTCGCTCAACTTGGCGCTCGATACTCCGGACTTGTAGACACCGCTCCGTTGAATAGTGGACTTCAAGACGCGAGAGTTGACTACGAGAAGTACGAGAGCCAGTTGCTCGCGTCGACTTCGCCATGGTTGTAACCGGTCAAATGCCCGCTGAGGCGCGGTAGTTCCATGCAACACGCCCCCCTCCTGTCCCTAGCCATGGGCTCCTCCAGCGATTGGGAGACCCTTCGCCACGCCGCCGACATCCTCGACCGTTTCGGCGTGCCCTACGACAAGCAGGTCGTCTCGGCCCATCGCATGCCCGATGATCTCTTTGCGTTTGCCGAGCAGGCGGCGGGCCGCGGTATCCGGGCCATCATTGCGGGGGCGGGTGGGGCGGCGCACCTGCCGGGCATGCTGGCGGCCAAGACCACCGTGCCGGTGCTGGGCGTGCCCGTCGCCAGCAAGCACCTCCAAGGTGTCGATTCGCTCTACTCCATCGTCCAGATGCCCAAGGGCATTCCGGTGGCCACCTTCGCCATCGGGCCGGCCGGCGCCGCCAATGCGGCCCTGTTCGCGGTCGCGATGTTGGCCTCTTCCGATGCCGTCCTGCGCGAGCGGCTCGACGCCTTTCGCGCCGAGCAGACGGCCGCGGCCCGGGCGATGACGCAAGACCTCCGATGAACATGCCCTCGCCCGCGGCTGCGCCGGCACCCGGCGCCCGTCGCGTTGCCGTGCTGGGCGGCGGCCAACTCGGCCGCATGTTCGTGCACGCCGCCCAGGTGGCCGGGCTGCGCGTGACCGTGCTCGAGCCCGATCCGGCCAGCCCCGCTGGCGCCGCGGCCAACCACCACCTCGCCGCCGCGTACACCGACCCCGCCGCGCTGGAGGTGCTGGCCGCGCAGTGCGCCGCTGCGACCACCGAGTTCGAGAACGTGCCGGCCGACGCGCTGCGCCACCTGGCCCGCCACATCGCGGTGTCGCCGCCGGCCGACGCGGTCGAGGTCTGCCAGCATCGCGCGCGCGAGAAGGCCTGCTTCCTGGCGGCCGGCGTGCCTTGCGCACCGTTCGCCGTGGTCGACAGCGACGCCACGCTGGCCGGCGCCGCCTGCGCCGGCCTGCTGCCCGGCATCCTCAAGACCGCCACCCTCGGCTACGACGGCAAGGGGCAGGTCAGCGTCGACAGCGCGCAGGCCCTGGCCGCGGCCTGGCAGCAGCTGGGCCGTGCTCCCTGCGTGCTCGAGAAGCGGCTGCCGCTCGCGCACGAGATCAGCGTCATCGTCGCCCGCAACCGCGACGGCCGCAGCGTGCATCTGCCGGTGCAGCAGAACCTCCACCGCGACGGCATTCTTGCCGTCACGCAGGTGCCGGCGCCCGACCTAGGCGCCGACCTGGCCGAGCAGGCCGTGGCGAGCGCGCGCCGCCTGGCCGACACGCTGGGCTATGTCGGCGTGCTGTGCGTGGAGTTCTTCGTGCTGGCCGACGCCGGCCCCGAGGGCCGCCTGGTGGCCAACGAGATGGCGCCGCGCCCGCACAACTCGGGCCACTACAGCATCGACGCCTGCGACCTGTCGCAGTTCGACCTGCAGTTGCGCACGCTGATGGACTGGCCGCTGCCCATGCCGCGCCTGCACTCGCCGGCCGTGATGCTGAACCTGCTCGGCGACCTCTGGTTCGACGACGCTGCGGCCACCACCGCGCGCGAGCCCGACTGGCCCGCCGTGCTGGCACTGCCGGGCGTGCGGCTGCACCTGTACGGCAAGGCCGCGCCCCGGCGGGCGCGCAAGATGGGCCACCTCACCGTCACCGCCGCCACGGCCGCCGAGGCGCGCGCCGTGGCCCTGCAGGCGGCGGCGCGCCTGGGCCTGCCACCCTTCTAGCGCCCAACGCGGCCGACCCCGACATGCCGCTGCTGCAAGGCCCCGAGGGCGTGCGCCGTGCCGCCGAGGCGCTGGCCGCCGGCGAGCTGGTGGCGCTGCCCACCGAGACCGTCTACGGCCTGGGCGCCCGCGCCGACGACGACGCCGCCGTGGCGCGCATCTTCGCGGCCAAGGGCCGGCCCGCCGACCACCCGCTGATCGTCCACGTGGCCTCGCTGGCCGCGGCCGAGGGCTTCGCCGCCGCGCTGCCGGCCGCGGCGCGCCGGATCATGTCGGCGTGCTGGCCGGGGCCGGTGACGGTGATCGTGCCTCGGCGCGAGGGCGTTGCCGCCGCGGCGGCAGGCGGCCAGGACAGCATCGGCCTGCGCATGCCCTCGCACCCCCTGGCGCTGGCGCTGCTGCGCGAGGCCGCGGCGCGGGGCGTGCCCGGCGTCGCCGCGCCCAGCGCCAACCGCTTCGGCCGGGTCAGCCCCACGCAGGCGGCGCACGTGCAGCAGGAGTTCGGCCCGGCGCTGTGGGTGCTGGATGGCGGCCCTTGCGAGGTCGGCATCGAGTCGGCCATCGTCGACTGCACGCGCGAGCCGCCGGCCGGCCCGGCGCTGCTGCGGCCCGGGCAGATCGGCCGCGAGCGCCTGGAGGCCGTGCTGGGCCAGCCGCTGGCCGAGCCCGACGCCGCGTCGCCGCGCGCCTCGGGGACGCTGGAGTCGCACTACGCCCCCGAGGCCGCGCTGCGCCTGCTGGCGCCAGCCGACTGGCGCGCGGCCGTCGAGCAGGCGTCGCCGCTGGCGGGCGTGGCGGTGTACGCGCGCCGCGCGCCGCCCGCCGGCTGGTGGCACCGCCCGATGGCGCCCGACGCCGACGCCGCAGCGCATGAGCTGTTCGCGGTGCTGCGGGAGCTCGATGCCGCGGGCGCGCAGGCTATCTGGGTCGAGTCGCCGCCCGCCGATCCGGCCTGGGACGGCGTGCGCGACCGCCTTCGCCGGGCCGCGGCCTGAAGGCGCCCCGCGCCCGGGCGACAATGCGCGCTCAGATTCCGGAGTCCCGATGAGTTCTCGTCTTTCCGGCCAGCGGCCCCGCAGGGCGTTGGCCGCCACCCTCGCCGCCCTGACGGCCGCGCTGGCTACCGTCGCCTGCGGCGGCAGCACCTCCCAGCTCGAACCCTTCATCGCCCAGCGCGTGTTCGCCGTCGGCGACGAGGCCAGCGTGCTGACCAGCGACGGCCGCAACTACAGCGTCAACGGCCTCAACACCGACGGCACGGCCATCGACTGCGCCGCGCGGCCGATCTGGGTGCAGGTGATTGCCTCGTACTACGGGCTGACGCTGGCGCAGTGCAACCGCAGCACACCGGCGGCGGAGCCGCGCGCGTTCACGCTGGCCACCGTGGGCGCCCGCGTGGCCGATGCCCAATCGCAGGTCGACGCGCAGGTGGCCGCGGGCGGCTTCCGCGACAAGGACCTCACGCTGTTCTTCATCGGCATCAACGACGTGCTGGAGCTGTACGCGCAGTACCCGGCGCAGTCGGAGGAGGCGCTGCTCGCCGAGGCCGGCCGCCGAGGCGAGCGCGCCGCGGCCCAGGTCAACCGCCTCGTCGACCTGGGCAGCAAGGTGATCGTCGTGAACCTGCCCGACATGGGCCTGTCGCCCTACGCACGGGCCGAGGCGGCCGCCCATGCCGGCACGGGCTTCGACCGCGCGGCGCTCATCACGCGCCTGACCCGTGCCTTCAACGAGCGACTGGGCGTGCGCATCCGCATCGACGGCCGGTTCGTCGGCCTGGCGCAGTTCGACCTGCGCACGCAGCAGGCGGCCATCGCGCCGGGCGCCTTCGGCTTCAGCGACGTGTCACGCGCATCGTGCACGGTGGCGCTGCCCAACTGCACCACGGCCACCATCGCCACGGGCATCGACGCCAACACCGCGCTGTGGGCCGACGCCACCCGCCTGGGGCTGCGCGGCCAGGGCTCGCTGACCGAGCTTGTGCTGCAGCGCGCGCAGCTCAACCCGTTCTGAAGGGCTGAGCGGCGCCTCGGCCCTTACAGGCCGCCGAACACCGCCAGCACGCCGCCCAGGAAGTACAGCATCACCGCGGCGACGACCAGGCCTTCGCTCGCCACGATGCGGCGCGACGACAGCGGGTTCCAGCCTTGCGTCCGCAGGTCGGCCAGCGTGCTGGCGGGTTCGGCCGGCGCGTAGTCCACCGCCGGCAGCGGCTTCTTCGGCTGCAGCAGCTCGGCCAGCCTGGCCCGATCGCGCTCGGTGACCGCGGGCTCGACGGTGGCGATGCGGGGCTCGATGAGGTCGTTCATGGGATCCCTTTCAGTCCTTGGTGGGTGGTTGAAGGAGAAGGTGTCGATCACGGCAGACCGCTGGTGGTGTTGCCGGCAGCCCCTCGAGCGTGGCACCTGTCGGGGCTGTAGCCAGGAAGCTTTGCGTCGCCGCCTTTCGACGGGTTTGCCCTTCTCTCCGGTGCATTCGTATCCGGTGGTGAGCGCTGCAGATAGGTCGGGGGGTGCTGTCATCGGGCGGCAGCCCATCGCGCGAGCATCCCGTGACGAGGGCACGAAATCGTCTCGACGCCGACCGCCGCGCCGCGAAGGCCAAAAAGTGCCCCTCAAGTTCGGGCGCCGGCGTCCGAGTGGGGGGGGCGCCAACGCCCGCCCGGGCCGAGCGCCTCCCGACAAACCCGGTCTCGGGTTTGGCCGGGCATTCGCCGCACCGGGGCGCCCGTAAAGTCTCCTGTATCAAAACGAACGACCGTTCGCTTTTCTGAGGGGGCCCACCCAAGGCCCGAGGTCGAGGAGACACGATGATCCGATTGCGCACCACGCTCTCCGGGCTGGCCCTGGCGGTGCTGCTGGCCGCCTGCGGCGGTGGCGGCAGCGAGGCCGACACCACCCCCGCAGCCCGCGTCACTTCGCTGAAGGTGATGGGCGACAGCCTGGCCGATGTCGGCACCTTCGGCCTGCGCTTCACGGTGCAGGGCAGCGAAAGCCTGACCTTCCCCGAGCGCATCGGCCTGACCTACGGCCTGGGCCAGGGCTGCAACTTCTTCCGCTTCACCGGGGCCACCTTCGTGCCCAACAGCACGGCCGGCTGCACCAACTACGCCATCGGCGGTGGCGTCATCAACGGCGCGGCCTCCGGCCTGGTGCCGGCTGACCCGCGCATCATCAGCGTGCAACTCACCACCGCCACGGCGGCCGGCAACTTCGGCGCCAACGACCTGCTGCTGATCGACGGCGGCGGCAACGATGCCGCCACGCTGGTGGGAGCCTACCTGCGCGCGCCCGTCGATGGCGGTGTTGCCTACACCACGGTGCTGGGCACGCTGCTTACGCCGGCCCAGGTGGGCGCGGCCGCGGCGGGCGGTGCCGCCGGCCTGGCTGCGGCGGGCGGCCAGTACATGCAGGCCCTGGCCGATCGCTTCGCGGACCAGCTGCGCGACGGTGCCCTGTCCAAGGGCGCGCGCCGCATCGCGCTGCTGAACATGCCCGGCATCACCAACACGCCGCGCTTCCAGGCCGTGCTCGACGGCATCGCCGCAGCCTCGGGCGGCGGCAGCGCCGGGGCGGCGGCGCGCGCGCAGAGCGAGGCGCTGTTCAAGAGCTGGGTCGAGGCCTTCAATGCCCGCCTGGCCTCGCGCTTCGCGGGCAACACCGCTGTCGTGGTGGTGGACTTCTACACCGCGTTCAACGAGCAGATCGCGTCACCCGCGCAGTACGGGCTGAGCAACGTGCGGGCCACCGCCTGCCCCGTCACCGGCGTCGGCAGCGACGGCCTGCCGAGCTACAACTTCGCCACCTGCACCGACACCGCGCTGTCGGCCGCGCCGCCGGCCGGTGCCACCGGAGGCGCCAACTGGTGGCGGCGCTACGCGTTCTCCGACGGCTTCCACCCCACGCCCTACGGCCACCAGTTGCTGGCGCAGCTGATCGCGCTGGAGCTGGCCCGCGCGGGCTGGCTGTGAACCCGATGCCCGGAGAACCGTCCATGAGCGCTTCGAACCTCTTCTCCCGCGGCCTGCCGCAAAGCCGGGTACGAGCCGGCGGGGCCCTGGCCGTGGCCGCGGCCCTGGCCTGCCCCGGCCTCGCGGCGGCCCAGTCGGCCGGCAGCTGGCTGGTGCGCGGCGGCGTCAGCACCATCCAGCCGCAGGTCACCAGCGGCGACCTCACCGCGCCCAGCACGCCCCGTTCGCAGGCCGACATCAAGCCCGACACCCAGCCCACCGCCGGCATCACCTACATGCTCAGCGACCACTGGGCGCTGGACCTGCCGCTGTCGGCCGGCTTCAAGCTCGATGTCGTCGGCGCGGGGGCCCTGGCCGGCGCGGGCAGGCTCGCCGAGGTGAAGGCGATGCCCGCCTCGCTGATGCTGCAGTGGCGCTTCGGCGCGGCCGACGCCGCGCTGCGGCCCTACCTGGGCCTGGGCCCCACCTACGCGCGCTTCTACGGCTCGCGCAGTACCGCCGCGCTCACGGCCATCACCGGCGGCACGCCGGCGCGGCCGACGACCTTCGAGCTCGAGTCGACCTGGACCGCCAGCGTGCAGGCGGGCGCCGTTTGGCGCTTCGCCTCGCGCTGGCAGCTCGACGCCTCCGTGTGGCACACGCCACTGAAGACGGAAGGCCGGCTGTCCACGGGCCAGACGCTGTCCCTGAAGGCCGATCCGCTGAGCGCCAGCCTGGGCCTGGCCTACCGGTTCTGACCGCCGCCGCGGCCGCCGCGCTCGACGACGAGTTTCGTCAGCAGGATGGTCGCGGCCAGCGCCAGCGTCACGGCGTTGGCCACGATGATCGGCCACTGGCCGAGCGCCAGCCCGTACAGCAACCACAGCGCCACGCCGGCCGTGAAGGCCGAATACATGGCCAGCGAGATGCCGCGCGTGTCGCGGGTGCGCAGCGTGAGCACCGCCTGCGGCAGGAACGAGGCGGTGGTCAGCGTGGCGGCGGCGTAGCCGATCCAGTCTTGCGGGTTCATGGCGGGGCTCGGGGGCGGGTCTCGGGTCGTGAAGGCCGCGCGGGCAGGGCGCGCGCGGGGGCGTCGTGCACGGCCCACTGCACGAGGGCGTCGAGCGCCGGTCGGGCGGCGCCGGCCTGGGGGTGGTTGACCATCGCCACGAACACGTAGCGGCGGCCGGTGTCCGACAGCACGTAGCCGGCCAGCGCGGACACGTCGCGCAGCGAGCCGGTCTTCAGTTGCGCGCGGCCCTCGGGCGCCCGCGAGCGGCGCAGCGTGCCGTCCTGCCCGCTGATGGGCAGCGAGGCCAGCAGCTCGCCGAAGTGCGGGCCGTCGGCGGCCTGCTGCAGCAGCCGCGCCAGCCGCCGCGCCGGCAGCCGCGACAGGCGCGACAGGCCCGAGCCGTTGTCCACCACCACGCCGTCGTCCAGGGCGCCGGTGCGCTCGGTCAGCCAGGCGGCCAGCAGCTCGCGGGCCTGCTGCGCCGTTACCCCTGCGGCGCCTTCGGGCAGGGCCTGCAGCGCCAGCGTCAGCAGCAGCTGCTGGGCCATGACGTTGTTGCTGAACTTGTTGATGTCGCGCACCACCTCGGCCAGCGGCGGCGAGCGCAGCGTCAGCGTGGGCGGCCGGCCGGCGGGGGCGGCGCCCTCGCGCACGCGGCCGGCCAGGGTGCCGCCGAGTTCCTGCCACAGGCCGCGCAGCAGCCGCGCGTCGTAGCTGGCGGGCTCGGCATCGGCCAGGGGCCACTGGCGCTCGCCACAGGCCGCCGGGAAGCTGCCGGCCCAGCGCAGGCGGCGCGGCTCGACGCTGGCCTTCAGGCCGGCGCGCCAGTCGCCGCAGGGCGTGCCGGCGGCGGCCAGCGGCACGGTGGCGTCGACGCGCGTGTCGGCCAGCGGGGTGTCCAGCGACACCCGGGCCACGCCCGCCGCCACGTCGGGCACGAAGCTCACGACCGAGGAGCGGAAGTTCAGCAGCAGCGCCGCCGGCAGCGCGTTGTACGGGCGCAGTCGCTCGCCGTCGAAGTCGCCGGGGTCGCCGGGCTGCGGCGCGAAGGCGCGGCCGTCGAGCACGATGTCGCCGCGGATCTCGCGCAGGCCCCACTGGCGCAGCTGGCGCAGCGCCAGCCACAGCCGCTCGACCACGAGCTTGGGGTCGCCACGGCCCTGGATGACGAGGTCGCCGTCGAGCACGCCGTCGTTCAGCGCCCCAGTCAGCCACAGCGGCGTGGCCCAGGTGAAGGCCGGCCCCAGGCGGTCCAGCGCCGCCAGCGTGGTGGGCAGCTTCATCAGCGAGGCCGGGTTCATCGGCGCGTCGGCGCGCCAGTCCAGCACGGGCTGCGTCGCGCCGAGCTCGTGCACCACCACGGCCACGGCCTCCGGCGGGATGGCGGCGCGCTGCAGCGCCTGCCGGGCCTCGGGCGGCAATTGCGTGGCGGCCTGGGCCAGGGGCAGGGCCGCCGCCCACAGCAGGGCGATGGGCAGCAGGGCGCGGCGGCGGTCGGCAGGCATCGGCGGCCATGATCGCACGGCTAAACTGAAGCGATGACCGCCCACCCCGGGACGGGGCCGGCGATCCTGGCCCTGGACACCGCCACCGAACGCCTGTGCGCCGCGCTCAGCGACGGCCGCACGCTGCACACGCACGACGAAGCCGGCGGCGCCGCCGCGTCGGCCCGGCTGCTGCCGGTGCTGCAGGCCCTGCTGGCGCGCGCGGGCCTGGCGGGCGGGCAGTTGGACGCCATCGCCTTCGTGCAGGGCCCGGGCGCCTTCACGGGCCTGCGCACGGCCTGCGCGGTGGCCCAGGGCCTGGCCTGGGGCTGGCGCAAGCCCGTGCTGCCGCTGGACGCGCTGATGCTGCTGGCCGAAGACCTGCACGCCGGCCCGGCCCTGCCCGAGGGTGCCGAGGTCGCGGTGGCCGCCGATGCGCGCATGGACGAGATCTACGCTGCCCGCTACGCGTGGCGGCACGGGCGCTGGCAGGTCACCCAGGCGCCGGCGCTGTGGGCCTGGCCCGCGCTCGCCGAGGCCTGGGCCGCCCTGCCGCCGCCGCAGGCCCTGGCGGGCTCGGCGCTGGCCGTGTTCGGCGACCGCATCGCCTGGCCGGCGGCGCCGCGCCGGCAGCCCGAGCCGCTCGACCGCGCCGCGGCCCTGGGCCGGTTGGCGCTGCAGGCCTGGGCCCAGGGTGCCGCCGTGGCGGCGGCCGACGCCCTGCCGCTGTACCTGCGCGACAAGGTGGCGCAGACCACGGCCGAGCGCACGGCGGCGCGCGCCGCCTGATCCGCTTCGCCCGGCACCCCTGGCCATGCACGCCCGCCTCGACCTGCTGCCCGGCAATCCCCCCGTGCCGCTGCCGCCGCTGCGCGAGATGGCGGTGGGCGACGTCGACGCCGTGCTCGGCGTGGAGGTGCGGGCCTACGCCCACCCGTGGTCGCGCGGCAACTTCGTCGACTCGCTGGCTGCGGGCTACCGCGCGCGGCTGGCGCGTGATGACGAGGGAGCGGTGCTCGGCTACTTCATCGCCATGCCGGGCGTGGGCGAACTGCACCTGCTGAACCTGACGGTGGCGCCCGAGTGCCAGGGCCACGGCGTCGGCCGTGCGCTGCTGCAGGCCGTGGTGTCTGAGGCGAGGGCGCTGTCGGCGGCGCGTCTGCTGCTGGAGGTGCGCGAAGGCAACGAGCGCGCGCGACGGCTGTATGCCGCGCGTGGCTTTGCCGAGGTGGGCCGCCGGCGCGCCTACTACCCGGCACGCGGCGGCCGCGAGGACGCCATCGTCATGAACCTGGCGCTGGAGCCCTGCGATGGCCTGGACTGAGCGCCAGCACCGCCTGCTGGCGGCCATGGGGTTGCGGCTGCTGTCGCCGCCGGCCGCGGAGGGCACGAGCCCGGCCCAGCTCCCCGTGGCCGAGCCTGCGCCGGCGCCCGTGGCACCGCGCGCCGTCACGGCCGCGGACGTGGCCGTGTCCGCAGCCGTGCCTGCGGCCGCGGACCGCCGTGCGCCGCCTCCGCCGGCCGATGCCCCCGGCGCCGGGCCCGGCAGCGCCGCGGCGGCGCTGTCGGCGCTCGGCTGGCCCGAGCTGCGCGAGGCCGTGGCCGCCTGCCGCGCCTGCGGCCTGTGCGAACGCCGCACGCAGACGGTGTTCGGCGTCGGCTCGCCACAGGCGCAGTGGATGGTCGTGGGCGAGGCCCCGGGCGAGCAGGAAGACCGCGAGGGCGAGCCTTTCGTCGGCGCCGCCGGCCAGCTGCTCGACCGCATGCTCGCGGCGCTGCAGCTCACCCGCGCCCAGGAGCCCGGCACGCCGCCGGAGCGCCAGGTCTACATCGCCAACACCCTGAAGTGCCGCCCGCCCGGCAACCGCAACCCGGCGCCCGACGAACTTGCCCAATGCGAGCCCTTCCTGGTGCGCCAGATCGAGCTGCTGAAGCCGCGCATCATCCTGGCCATGGGCCGATTCGCCGTGCAGGCGCTGCTGCGGTCCGACGAGCCCATCGGCCGCCTGCGCGGCCGCGTGCACCGCTACCAGGGCGTACCGCTGGTGGTGACCTACCACCCCGCCTACCTGCTGCGCAACCTGCCCGAGAAGGCCAAGGCCTGGGACGACCTGTGCCTCGCGGCCGAGGTCTTCGAGCGGCCGCCGGCGGGCTGATTCAGCCCTTCGCGGGCTTCTTCGGCCGCGTCCAGCCCGGCAGCGTGACCTGGCGCGCCCGCGCCACCGTCAGCTGGCCCGCCGGCGCGTCCTTGCTGATGGTGCTGCCGCCGCCGATGGTGGCACCCGCGCCCAGCGTCACCGGGGCCACCAGCACGCAGTTGCTGCCCACGTGCACGTCGTCGCCGATGGTCGTGCGGTGCTTGTTCGCGCCGTCGTAGTTGGCGGTGATGCTGCCGGCGCCGTAGTTCACGCGCGCGCCCACCGTGGCGTCGCCCAGGTAGGCCAGGTGGTTGGCCTTGGCGCCGGCGGCCAGCGTGCTGTTCTTCACCTCGACGAAGTTGCCGATGTGCACCTCGGCGCCCAGCACCGCGCCGGGCCGCAGCCGCGCGTAGGGCCCCACCAGCGCGCCGGGCCCGACTTCGGCGCCCTCGACGTGCGTGAACGGGTGGATCACCGCGCCGGCGGCGACGGTGGCGTCGCGCAGCACGCAGTGCGCGCCGACGCGCACGCCGTCGCCCAGCGTGACCGTGCCCTCGAAGACGCAGCCGACGTCGATCTCGACGTCGCGGCCGCAGGCCAGCGTGCCGCGCACGTCCAGCCGGGCCGGGTCGGCCAGCCGCACGCCGGCGTCCATCAGCGCGTCGGCGACGCGCTTCTGGTGGCGGCGTTCGAGGTCGGCCAGCTGGTGCGGGCTGTTCACGCCCAGCACCTCGGTCTCGTCGGGCGCGGCCACGGCCACCACGGGCACGCCCTCGGCCACGGCCAGCGCCACCACGTCGGTCAGGTAGTACTCCTTCTGGGCGTTGTCGTCGCGCAGCGCCATCACCCAGCGCTTCAGCAGCGCCGTGGGCGCGGCCATCATGCCGGTGTAGACCTCGCGGATGGCGCGCTGCGCGGGGCTGGCGTCCTTCTGCTCGACGATGGCGCGCACGGCGCCCGAGGCGTCGCGCAGGATGCGGCCGTAGCCGAAGGGGTCGGGCAGCTCGATGGTCAGCAGCGCCAGCGCGCCGCCGGCGGCGGCCTCGGCCAGGGCCTGCGCGGTGGCGGCGCGGATCAGCGGCACGTCGCCGTTGAGCACCAGTGTCGTCTCGTGGCCATCGCGCAGCGCGGGCACAGCCTGCTGCACGGCGTGGCCGGTGCCCAGCTGCGGCATCTGGCGCGCGAAGTGCAGGCCCTGGCCGGCGCAGGCGGCCTCCACCTCGTCGGCGCCGTGGCCGGTGATGACGACGGTGTGGCGCGACGCCGCATCCCCTACGCCGGCCACGGCATCGAGCACGTGCTGGAGTAAGCTCCGTCCGGCCAGCCGGTGCAGCACCTTCGGCCGCGCCGACTTCATGCGGGTGCCTTTGCCCGCGGCCATGATCACGACGTTGACAGCCATGCCCGAATCCCGAAAGCGGTGGTGGAAGCTGCTGATCATAGGCAGCGCGCTCGTGCTGGCCGCGGGCTGCAGCACGCTGCGCGTGGCGTATTCGAGCGGGCCGACGCTGGCGTGGTGGCAGCTCGACGGCTGGATCGACGCCGACCGCCAGCAGGCGCCCCAGGTCAAGGCCGCCCTGGACCGCTGGTTCGCCTGGCACCGCAGCACGCAGCTGGCGCCGACGGCGGCGCTGCTGGCCGATGCGCGCGAGCAGGTGCTGCACCCCGTCACCCCCGAGGGCGTGTGCCGCTGGAACGCGCAGGCCCAGGCGCTGCTGCAGCCCGCGCTGGCCCGCGCGCTGGAGGAGGCAGCCGACCTCGTGCCCCTGCTGACCGAGGCCAACCTGAAGGCGATGGAGGCCAAGGGCGCCCGCGAGATCGCCGAGGACCGTGAGAAGTTCCTGCAGGGCGACGCCGCGGAGCGCCTGGCCGAGAGCGTCAAGCGCACGCGCGAGCGCTTCGAGCGCATCTACGGCCGGCTCGACGAGCCGCAGCTGGCCGTGCTGCGCGCCAGCGTGGCCGAGCTGCCGCTGGACGCCGCGCGCTGGCTGGCCGATCGCGAGCGCCGGCAGCAGCAGACGGTGGCCACGCTGCGCCGCCTGGTCGCCGAGCGCGCCAGCCGCGAGCAGCGCGTGGCCGCCCTGCGCGCGCTGGCCGAGGGCGCGATGGCCTCGCCCGACCCGCAGCGCCGTGCGCAGCAGCAGCGCCTGGCCGAGGCCAACTGCGCGCTCTCGGCCCGGCTGCACAACGCCACCACGCCGGCGCAGCGCGAGCGGGCGCGCGCCAACCTGCAGGGCTGGGAGAACGACCTGCGCGCCGTGATGCGCCCGCCGTCCTCGCCGCTGGGCACGGCTACGGCAGCGCCTTCGACTTGACCACCGCGTAGCGCGCCAGCGTCTTCTCGCGCGCCGCGGCGTGGTCGACCACCGGTCGCGGGTAGTGGCGGCCCAGCTCGACGCCGGCGGCGGCCAGGTCCACCGGCCGAGCCTGCCAGGGCGCGTGCAGCGCGGCGTCGGGCAGCGCCGCCAGCTCGGGCACGTAGCGGCGGATGAAGCGGCCCTGCGGGTCGAACTTCTCGCTCTGGCTCACGGGGTTGAAGATGCGGAAGTAGGGCTGCGCGTCGCAGCCCGAGCTGGCCGCCCACTGCCAGCCGCCGTTGTTGGCGGCGAGGTCGAAGTCGTTGAGGTGCAGCGCGAAGTGGCGCTCGCCCCAGCGCCAGTCCAGGCCCAGGTCCTTGGTGAGGAAGCTCGCCGTCACCATGCGCAGGCGGTTGTGCATGTAGCCGGTCTGCGCCAGCTGCCGCATCGCGGCGTCGACCAGCGGGTAGCCGGTGCGGCCCTCGCACCAGGCGGCGAACAGCGCTTCGGCGGCCTTGCCGTGCTCCCAGCGGATGCGGTCGTACTCGGGCTTGAAGGCGTGCTCGGCCACGCGCGGGTGGTGGTGCAGGATCTGGTGATAGAAGTCGCGCCAGATCAGCTCCGACAGCCACACCTCGGCGCCGCGGCTGCCGGCCTCGCGGCGCTCGTGGGCCAGCCGCGCCAGCTGGCGCACGCTCACGGTGCCGAAGCGCAGGTGCGTGCTCAGGTAGCTGGGGCCCTTGACGGCCGGGAAGTCGCGCGTCTCGTGGTAACGGTCGATGCGGTCGAGGAAGTCGGCCAGCAGTTCCTGTGCGCCGGCCGGGCCCGTGGGCAGCTTGAGCTCGTGCAGGTTGGTGGGCGCGAAGCCGAGGTCGGCCAGCGCGGGCACGCCCGGCTCGCCGGCCGGCCGCGGCGCCAGCGCGCCGGCGTGCCGGGCCACCGGGTGGGCCTCCAGGTGCTGGGGCTCGAGCTTGCGCAGCCAGGCGTTCTTGTAGGGCGTGAACACGCTGAAGGCGCCGCCGCCGAGCGTCAGCACCTCGCGCCGCTCGAACACCACGTGGTCCTTGCTGGTGTGCAGGGCCACGCCCAGGTCGGCCAGGCGGCCGCGCACCAGCGCGTCGCGCGCCAGCGCCGCGGGCTCGTCGTCGTGGCTGGCGAACACGGCCTGCACCTGCAGCGCCGCCGCCAGCGCGGGCACCTGGTCCTTCGGCCAGCCGTGGCGCACCAGCAGCCCCGCGCCTTCCACGCCGTGCGACGCGGCCAGCGCGCGCAACTCGGCGTCGACGCCGACCAGGCTGTCGCGGATGAACTCGACGCGGCGGTCCGTTCGCGCGGCCCCGGCGGGGCCCGCCTGCTGGCCCGGCAGCGCGTCGAGGATGTCGCGGTCGAACACGAAGCAGCACCACACCTGCCGCGCCTGCGTCAGCGCGTGGTGCAGCGCGGCGTGATCGTCGACGCGAAGGTCGCGGCGCAGCCACACCAGCGCGCGCGCCAGGGGCTTGTCGGCGAGGCCCCTCGCGGGGGGCGGAGCGGGCTGGCGGGCGGGTGTCATGGCAGGGCCGGGAGTGTGCCGCACGACCTAGAATCCTGCTCATGCCCGAGCCCGTCAAGCCCGCTCCCGCGCGCATCGACCTGACGAACCACTTCCTGGTCGCGATGCCGGGCATGGCCGACGAGACCTTCGAGCGCACGGTGGTCTACCTCTGCGAGCACACCGAGAAGGGCGCTCTGGGCCTGGTGATCAACAAGCCCATCGACATCACGCTCAAGAGCCTGTTCGAGAAGATCGAGCTCAAGCTCGACCACCGCGCCGAGCTGGCGGCGCAGCCGGTGTTCTTCGGCGGCCCGGTGCAGACGGAGCGCGGCTTCGTGCTGCACGAGTCCACGGGCGCCGAGTCGCCCTACAACTCCACGCTGTCGGTGCCCGGCGGCCTGGAGATGACCACCAGCAAGGACGTGCTCGAGGCCCTGGCTGGCGGCGCGGGACCGAAGCGCGTGCTGGTCACGCTGGGCTACGCCGGCTGGAGCGCCGGGCAGCTGGAAGACGAGATCGGCCGCAACGGCTGGCTCACCGTGGGCGCCGACCCGGCCGTCATCTTCGACACGCCCGTGCCCCAGCGCTACGACAAGGCGGTGTCGCTGCTGGGCATCGACCCGCGCATGCTGTCGGCCGAGGCCGGGCATGCATAGCCCCCCCGCAGCGCCTGCGGCGCTTCCCTTCAGGGTGGCGCCACCAGCGGCCGAGCCGAGCTCGTCCGCGGCGGTGGCCTGAGGCACCTCGGACGTGGCGGTGCCTCTTACCTTGCTGGCGTTCGACTACGGCACGCGCCGCACCGGCGTGGCGGTGGGCAACACGCTGCTGCGCCGGGCGCAGCCGCTGGCCACGCTGGTGGCCGAGGGCGACGCCGTCTTCGCCAGGGCCGAGCCGCTGATCCGCGACTGGCAGCCGGCGGCGCTGGTGGTGGGCATCCCGCTGCACCCCGACGGCGCCGCGCACGAGAACACGCACCGCGCCGAGCGCTTCGCGCGCCGCCTGGGCGGCCGCTTCGGCCTGCCGGTGCACCGCGTCGACGAGCGCTACAGCACCACCGAGGCCTTGTCGGGCGGCGCGCGCGGCGAGGCGGCCGACGCGGCCGCGGCCGCCGTCCTGCTCGAGCAGTACTTCCGGGAACACCATGCTGCAGCTTGACGCCGAGTCCCTGTACGCCGAGCTGCTGGCCGGCGTGCGCCCGCTGCTGAGGCCCGAGTCGCGCCTGGTGGGCATCTGGCGCGGCGGCGCCTGGCTGGCCGAGCGGCTGCAGCGCGACCTGGGCCTGCCCGGCGCGGCCGGCGTCATCAGCAGCACGCTGCACCGCGACGACTTCGCCGAGCGCGGCCTGGCCGCGGGCGCGGGCCGCACGGCGCTGCCCTTCGAGATCGACGCCGCGCACCTGGTGCTGGTCGACGACGTGCTCTACACCGGCCGCACCATCCGCGCCGTGGTCAACGAGCTCTACGACTTCGGCCGCCCGGCCAGCGTGCAGCTGGCCGTGCTGGTGGACCGCGGCGGCCGCGAGCTGCCCATCGCCGCGGCCTTCGCCGCGGCGCGCATCGCGCTGCCCGCGGCGCAGAAGCTGGCGCTGGCGCGCGCCGACGACGGCCGCTTCGCCTTCAGCGTGGAGCCGGCCTGATGCTGATGAAGCGCAACCCTCAGCTCAACAGCCACGGCGAGCTGATCCACCTGCTCAGCATCGAGGGCCTGCCGCGCGCCGTGCTGACGCAGATCCTCGACACCGCCGGCACCTTCCTCAGCGTCAACGACCGCGAGGTGAAGAAGGTGCCGCTGCTGCGCGGCAAGAGCGTGTTCAACCTGTTCTTCGAGAACAGCACGCGCACGCGCACCACCTTCGAGATCGCGGCCAAGCGCCTGAGCGCCGACGTCATCAATCTCGACATCGCCCGCAGCAGCACGGCCAAGGGCGAAAGCCTGCTGGACACCATCGCCAACCTCAGCGCGATGCACGCCGACATGTTCGTGGTGCGGCATGCCGAGAGCGGCGCGCCCTACCTGATCGCGCAGCACGTGGCGCCGCACGTGCACGTCGTCAACGCCGGCGACGGGCGCCATGCGCACCCGACGCAGGGCCTGCTCGACATGTACACGATCCGCCACTACAAGAGCGACTTCACGCAGCTGACGGTGGCCATCGTCGGCGACATCGTGCACTCGCGCGTGGCGCGCTCCGACATCCACGCGCTCACCACGCTGGGCGTGCCCGAGATCCGCGCCGTGGGCCCGAAGACGCTGGTGCCGGGTGATCTGGCCGGCATGGGCGTGCGCGTGTGCCACGACATGGCCGAGGGCATCCGCGGCGCCGACGTGATCATCATGCTGCGGCTGCAGAACGAGCGCATGAGCGGCGCCATGCTGCCCAGCGCCGGCGAGTTCTTCAAGCACTACGGGCTCACGCCCGAGAAGCTGGCGCTGGCCCGGCCCGACTGCATCGTCATGCACCCCGGGCCCATCAACCGCGGCGTGGAGATCGACAGCGCCGTGGCCGACGGCGCGCACAGCGTGATCCTGCCGCAGGTGACCTTCGGCATCGCCGTGCGCATGGCGGTGATGAGCACGATCGCCGGCAACCAGGCCTGAGCCCGCCATGAAGATCCTGATCCGCCACGGCCGCGTCGTCGACCCCGCCAGCGGCCGCGACGAGCCGGCCGACGTGGCCATCGCCTCGGGCCGCGTCGTCGGCATCGGCACGGCGGCCGCCTCTGCGTCTGACTTCGCGGCTGATTTCGCGGCCGACCGCGTGATCGACGCCACCGGCCTGGTGGTGGCGCCCGGCCTGGTCGACCTGGCCGCGCGGCTGCGCGAGCCCGGGCAGGAGCACGAGGGCATGCTCGAGAGCGAGCTCGCCGCGGCCGCCGCCGGCGGCGTCACCAGCCTCGTCTGCCCGCCCGACACCGACCCCGTGCTCGACGAGCCGGGCCTGGTGGAGATGCTCAAGTTCCGCGCCCGCAAGTTGAGCCGCTGCCGGCTGTTCCCGCTCGGCGCGCTGACGCGCGAGTTGAAGGGCGCCACGCTCACCGAGATGGCCGAGCTGACGGAGGCGGGCTGCGTGGGCTTCTCGCAGGCCGACGTGCCGCTGGCCGACACGCTGGTGCTGATCCGCGCGCTGCAGTACGCCGCCACCTACGGCTACACGGTGTGGCTGCGCCCGCAGGACGCCGCGCTGGGCCGCGGCGTGGCCGCCTCGGGCGCGGTGGCCACGCGCCTGGGCCTGTCGGGGGTGCCGGTGGTGGCCGAGACCATCGCGCTGCACACCATCCTCGAGCTGGTGCGGGCGACGCGGGCGCGCGTGCACCTGTGCCGGCTGTCCAGCGCCGCCGGCGTGGCGCTGGTGCGCGCGGCCAAGGCCGAGGGGCTGCCGGTCACGGCCGACGTCAGCATCAACTCGCTGCACCTGACCGACGTCGACATCGGCTTCTTCAACCCCGACATGCGCCTGGTGCCGCCGCTGCGCCAGGGCGCCGACCGCGACGCGCTGCGCGCGGGGCTGGCCGACGGCACCCTCGACGCGCTCGTCTCCGACCACAACCCGGTGGCCGAGGACGCCAAGAACCTGCCCTTCGGCGAGGCCGAGCCCGGCGCCACGGGCCTGGAGCTGCTGCTCAGCCTGGCGCTGCGCTGGGGCCGTGACGCCGGCCTGCCGCTGCACACGGCGCTGGCGCGCGTGACCTGTGACCCCGTCCGCATCCTGGGCGACGCGGTGGGCTCGCTGGCCGGCAGCGCGGGCCGTCTGGTGGAAGGCGGCGTGGCCGACCTGTGCGTCTTCGACCCGGCCGAGGAGTGGGCCCTCAAGCCCGGCATGCTGGCCAGCCAGGGCCAGCACACGCCGTTCGCCTTCGCCCACACCGGCATGGCGCTGCCCGGGCGGGTGCGCTTCACGCTGGTGGCCGGCACGCCGGCCTTCGAGCGCGCGGCTGGCGGCTGATGCGCGCCGCCATCGCCCTGGCGCGGCTGCTGCGCTGCGGCCTGCACGTGCTGCACGGCATGGCAGTGATGACGCGCTTCCCGGGGCTGGACGAGGCCGGGCGCCACGCGCGCATCGGCTGGTGGTCGGCGGCGCTGGTGCGCCACCTGGGCCTGGCGCTGCACGTGCGCGGCACCGCACCGCGCCCCGGGGCCACGCTGGTGGTGGCCAACCACGTGTCCTTCCTGGACATCGCGGCCATTCATGCCGCCATCCCGCAGGCGCGCTTCGTCTCCAAGGCCGACGTGCTGGCCTGGCCGCTGCTCGGCTGGCTGATCCGCAACGCCGGCACGCTGTTCATCGAGCGCGAGCGCAAGCGCGACGCGCTGCGCGTGGTGCACGCCATGGCCGAGTCGCTGCAGCGCGGCGAGACCGTGGCCGTGTTCCCCGAGGGCACCACCGGCGCGGGCGACGTGCCGCTGCCGTTCCACGCCAACCTGCTGCAGGCGGCGATCGCCACGGGCACGCCGGTGCAGCCGGTGGTGCTGCGCTACGCCGCGCCCGGCGAGCACGTCGCCACGGCGGCGCAGTTCCTGGGCGAGACCACGCTGCTGCAGACGGTGTGGCGCATGGCCTCGGCGCGCGGCCTGGCGGTGCACGTGGAGATCCTGCCGCCCGTGGCCACGGCACATGCCGACCGCCGCGCGCTGGCCGAGCACCTGCGCCAGATGGTGGCCGAGCGGCTGGTGCCGGAGTCGCCATGACGGCGCCCGGCCTCGTGCTGCACTTCGACGACGAGGCCGCGCTGGCGCAGCGCCTGGCGGCCGCGCTCGTCTGCGCGGCCGTGGGCATCGAGGTCCACGCCTTCCCCGATGGCGAGACCCGCCTGCGCCTGCCGCCGGCGCTGCCGCCGCGCGTGGTGCTGCTGCGCGGCCTGCACCGGCCCAACCCCAAGCTGATGCCACTGCTGCTGGCGGCGGCCGGCGCGCGCGAGCTGGGCTGCACCAGGCTCGATCTGGTGTGCCCCTACCTGGCCTACATGCGCCAGGACATGGCCTTCGTGCCGGGCGAGGTGGTGAGCCAGCGCCACCTGGGCCGGCTGCTGGCAGCCGCCTTCGACAGCGTGATCACGGTGGACCCGCACCTGCACCGCGTGGCCACCTTGGACGAGGTGGTGCCCGGCCGCCGCGGCGTGGCGCTGTCGGCTGCCGGCCTGCTGGGCGCGCACGTGGCCCAGGTGGTGCCCGGTGCGCTGCTGCTGGCGCCCGACGAGGAAGCCGGCCAGTGGGTGCGCGCCGCTGCCGCCGCGGCGGGCCTGGACCACGCCGTGTGCCTGAAGCAGCGGCGGGGCGACCGCGACGTCACCGTGGCGCTGCACGGCGCGCCGGTGCGGGGCCGGGCCGTGGTGCTGCTGGACGACGTGGTCAGCACCGGCCGCACGCTCGTCAGCGCGGCCGCGGGCGCGCTGGCGGCCGGCGCCGCCAGCGTGGACGTGGCAGTCACGCACGCGCTGTTCGTCGGCGACGCGCTAGAGGCCGTGCGCGCCGCCGGCGTGGGCCGGGTGTGGAGCAGCGATGCCGTGCCGCACCCGAGCAACGCCGTCGGCATCGTGCCGCTGGTGGCGGCGGCGCTGCGCGCGGGCTAGCCTGGATCTTTCGCGTGTGACGTACTGGATGATTCCGGCAAGGGCCTGAGGCACGGATCGTGGCCCTGAGTGGCGCGGCGGGGGCCATTCGGCACGGTTGAGTGCTGGATGCGCGGCCGGCGGGCGTGTTTACCCCTTCCCCGGCTTGGGCTGCGG